>DGOE01000038.1:0-25051 GCA_002389295.1 Flavobacteriales bacterium UBA4474
GCCGCAATCGACGCCGGTCTCATCACCGTTTTGCACACCGTCACTGCAGGTGGGCGTTGTTGTGCCTCCACAGCCTCCCGACTGGGTCAGGGAATTTCGGAATCCACCAGGTGCGAACATGGCTTGCATGCGGAGGCCTTGGCCATCCGTGTACAGGTTCATGCATGCGTCATTGGAATAATCCATGTAGTTCTGGACCATGTCCGTTGTTCCACAGCTCACATGGCCGATGGCGCAGTTGTAGTTGGGGCCGTCCGACAAAGGGGTGTCCGAAACGAAATCATCCACACCGCAGCCGCCATCTCCCCAAATGTGGCGGAGGTTGAGGTAGTGGCCCACCTCGTGGGTGCAGGTGCGGCCCAGGTCGAACGGTGAAGTGGCCGTTCCTGTGGTGCCGAAATAGGCGTAATCCACCACCACACCATCCGTGGAGGAGGGACCGCCCGGGAACTGGGCATAACCCAACAGCCCGCCGCTCAGGTTGCACACCCAGATATTGAGGTAGGAAGAAGGATCCCAAGGCGTCAAGCCCTGGTTGCCTTTCATGCCATCGTTGGCTTGCCAAGAGGGCTTGTTGGTCGATTTGCGGCGAATGCCATTGGTCGCATTTCCGCTGGGATCCACGCTGGCCAGGCAGAATTCGATTTCGGTATCGGCAGCCTGCGACCAGGTGTTGTCCGCATCGCTGTTGGTCCTGCGGAAATCCTCGTTGAGGACATCAATCTGCGATTGAATCTGTGCGTCCGAGATGTTTTGGGCGTTGGTCTTGTAGATGACGTTGACCACCACGGGTATGGAAACCACATTGGCATTCCTCAACGCTGGCGTGTTCACGTAGTCGCGGGTGAATTGCTCAATCTGCTCCAGCTGCTGGTGATACTCGGCGTGCTCCTGCAACAGGCGGTCGAGGTTGCCCATGGTGTGACAGGTGCGCTCCTGGGCGCTCACAAGGGTCGCTCCTGCCAACAGGAAGGCACAAAAGAGATAACGAAAGTTCATGAGGGGGTTCAGTTTCTTCCATCAAGTAAAAGGAACCCCTTCGATTAATGCATGCTCAACCGCATGACATTCATCATTCTGGTGATAATCTCAACTGAAGTGGTTCTTGCGCCGCATCAGACATTATCCACCCATGCAGTTCATGCCAATTTTTGGCGCTCTGAACATTCTCAGGCACGCTCTGTTCCTCTCATGAATCACACAAATCCAAACCATGCTCAAGCATACTCTTTTGTTGCCCTTCTTCCTGATGGGCGCCCTCCTACAAGCCCAGACCACCGTGGTCGATGTGGTGGTCGACAGCGACGACCATACGTTGCTCGAAGCTGCCGTGATCGAGGCAGATCTCGCCGGTGCCCTGTCCGGTGATGGCCCATTTACTGTTTTTGCACCAACAGATGATGCCATAACCGCCCTCGTGGCTGAACTCGGCATCACAGCCGAAGACCTCCTCGCCCTCGAAGGCCTCGGGGACATCTTGCTCTACCACGTGGTCAACGCCACGGCCATGAGCACCGACCTCTCGGACGGTCAGATGATCACCACCATGCTCGGTGATGACGTAACCATCTCCATCATGGACGGTACGGTCATGGTCAATGACGCGACGGTCACTGTGGCCGACATCGCGGCAGACAACGGTGTGGTGCACGTCATCGACGCTGTGCTTTTGCCACCCACCCCAGAGGTGACGCCCACCGTCGCGCAAATCATTGCAGACAGCGAGGTTCACGGCGTACTGGCTGCTGTTTTGGACAGTACTGGATTGGACGAAGCCCTCGCCGGTCCTGGACCTTTCACGGTGTTTGCTCCGACCGATGCTGCATTTGATGCCCTCCCACCCGAGGTCATCTTGGGCTTGCTCATGGACAATGCCGCATTGACCAACGTTTTGACCTATCACGTAGCGGGCGACAGCCTGACCTCCGGGGACCTTTCCGACGGTCAGCAAATCACCACGCTCTTCGGTGAAGACGTGACGGTATCCATCATGGATGGCACAGTGATGATCAACGATGCAACGGTCATTGTAGCCGACCTCATCGGCTCCAATGGTGTGGTGCACGTGATCGACGCCATCCTCTTGCCCCCTGTACCCACTCCGGCCACTGTCGTCGATATCGTGGTCAACAGCCCAGCCCACAACATCTTGGAAGCTGCTGTTGTCGCTGCAGGACTGGTAGACGCACTCTCTGGTGAAGGCCCATTCACGGTCTTCGCGCCAACGGACGCCGCCTTTGCTGCCCTGCCCGCTGGTTTGATTGACGAGCTCCTCGCCGACCCCACAGGTGCGCTCACCGACATCCTCACCTACCACGTGGTGGCCGGCGCGGCTGCCATGAGCACGGACTTGACCGATGGCCAGACCATCGCGACCCTGCAGGGTGAGGAGGTGACCATCTCCATTGACGGCATGATGGTGATGGTAAACGACGCCACGGTGATCGTTGCCGATTTGGTGGCAGACAACGGTGTGGTGCACGTGATTGACGCTGTACTGAGCTTGCCTTCTGGCGTGAACAATGTGGACCTGGGCTCCCTCTTTGAGGTGTACCCCAACCCGACCACCGACGCCCTGCGCTGGGGTACGCTCAAAGTGGATCGCCTGCAGGTGCTTGACGCCAGTGGCCGCATCTGTTTTGAGACGACCAATCCGAATGGCATGCTCGACATGAGCGCCTTTGACAGTGGCCGGTACATGGTCGTGATCGAGGCAGAAGGTCAGCGTGCCGTGAAGGCCGTGGTCAAGCAGTAATTCCTCTTGGCTCCGTCCGAAAAAGACGGATAACAACATCGGCAAGGCCGTCCTTCGGGGCGGCCTTGTTGCTTTCAGCGATTGGCCCTTGTACAGGGTCCAGGTCGAATCGGGACTGGAGAATTAACGCACCAGGAACCACGCGTTGAGCAGCTGCTCGCGGTTGTACCGCATGGTCTCGCCGGTGTTTTGGTCGACGACATCAAATCCGGCCGCCATGCAAATGGCTTGGCCGGCCGCGGTGTCCCACTCCATGGTGGGTGCAAAGCGCGGGTAACAATCCGCCTTGCCCTCGGCCACCATGCACAGCTTGAGGGATGAGCCTTTGGAGATGAGGGCCACCTCACCGTGCTCCTCGCGAAGATTGGCGATGAAGGCCTCGGTCTCAGGCGACATATGCGAACGGCTCGCTACGGCCGTGTATGGCCGGCCCCCCTTTGGCATCGGGAGGACATCCGCGCCAGCCATCACTGTGGAGACATCCTGCGATGCTCCAGCCGGCCAAATCGCCTTGTGGGCGCCTTGCCCTGCTACACCGACATACAGCTCGCCCGTCACCGGCACGTATATGACGCCCAGGACGGGCTCCCCATGACGTGCCAAGGCGATGTTGACGGTGAATTCGCCGTTGCGCTTGATGAACTCCTTGGTGCCATCGATGGGGTCCACAATCCATAGCTCCGACCAAGCAGAGCGCTCGGCGAAGGGCATGTCGCGGCCCTCTTCGGAAAGCACGGGGATGCCTGTCGGTTCCAAATGCCGCATGATGACGTCGTGAGACGCCAAGTCAGCCTTGGTCAGCGGCGAGTCGTCCCCTTTGGTCGTCACATCGAAATCTCCGCTGTGGTAGATCTCCAAAATCGCCTGACCCGCCTCGATCGCAGCTTCGATCGCCGTATCCCTCAGTCCCTCCATACTGCAAAGGTATTAACGGCTCAAGCCTTCATTGGCTTCTGAATAGAGCCCCGAAAGAATGTGCGCCTCTTGCGGCCACGAGAGTTGGGTAGCGGCATGAGAGAGACCGGCTGTGTAGACACTTGTGCCTTGTGCCCGCGCGTTCAAGAGGGCACTGCGCCAGCCTTCGGCTGTGTCTTCGGTGACGGTGTGGCCCACCTGGAATTCCTCGATGAGGGCCCGGCAATCCGGGAGGTCATTGGAGAGGACGGGCAGGCCAGCGAGGATGTACTCGAACAGCTTGTTGGGCAGGCAGTAGAGGTAGGACAGGCAGGTGGGCTTGACGGAAACCAATCCCAGGTCGGCACTGCGGGTGTGTTCGAGCACCTGATCGTACGGAACGGCTGGGTGAACGTGAACGTGCGGGAGGCGCGCGGCGGTAGCGTCGACGAGGGGCTGGAGTGGCCCGTATCCCATGAGGACCAAGTGGATGCCGCTGTCCTCGAGGCCTTCCATGGCTTGGAGTGCCGTCTCCAGACCGCGGTTGTAAGTAAAGGCGCCTTGATACAAGGCGATGAAGCCGCCGGCGGGGATGCCAAAGCGCTGGCGGAAATGGTCGGGGCCAGGACCGCTGTCAGCTGGAGCAGGCCGGCTTTCCGGAATGTTGCGCACAAGGTGGACTTCCGGCAGGCCATATGGGGCATAGCGCTCCCGGTAGGCCGCCGCAATGGAGGGGCTGACGGTGATGACAGCCGCGGCCTTTCGGATCATGCGGCGCTCGAGCCAGCCGACCATTTTGCGCTCGATTGCGGGCTTGGCGTTGCGTTCGGACTCGAATTCGTGGCAGTCGTAGATGAGCTTGAGCCGGGGGTTCAAGCGCTGGGCACACCAACCCAGCACGAAGGCCTCGATGTCGTTGCAATGCCAGGCATCGGCCTTGCGCCATGTCCAGACCACCCGAAGGGCGAGCTCCGCCATCTTGACCATGCCAAAGACCGTCCCCCGCGGCAAGGCCGCCGAAACGATCCGCGTTCGGACGACCGCCCAGCCACCCCTCGACTCATGCCTGGGCAATCCGGCTTTTTGAAGGGCCACTACTGTCACGTCGTGCCCATCATCGGAGAGGCGTTGGGCGATTTTCAGCACGCGGTTGTCGCGGGTGAAATCGTTGAGGACGACGTTAGCGATCTGCACTGCGGGGCTGCATAACCGCGGTGCACAGGACCACGAGGTTGATGATGTAATAGCCGCACTTGGCCCAAACGATGCCGACAAGGGCACCCCACTCCCCTCCACCGAACCACTCCGGATGCAGAGAGCCGAGGTACCAACCGGCCGCCACCGCCAAAAGGTGCAAGGCGTCGAGGTAGGTGATCCATCGGGGCTTGCGCACCCGGTGGAACATGGAACCCAAGCCAGCCGTCATGAAGTTGAGGACGAACCACGGCGTGAGCATGCGGACCACCTCCATGGCGCCGTACCACTCCTCTCCAAAGAGCCAGGCCGTGGTGCCATCCGGGGCCAAGGTGACCGCCCCCCAGACGACAACGGAACCGGTGGCGAAAGTGAGCAAGGCCGTCAAAAACAAGCGCCGCAGGGGCGCTCCATCGGCCTTTTCTGTAGCCGACTGAAAAAGAACCGGTGCGGCCGAAGTGGCCAGCAGAGACAGTGGCTGCATGACCATTCGACGCGCCAAGCCCATCATTCCGAGCAAAACCGGACCAAGGGAAGCCCCAATGAGCAGGACGTGTAGCCATTGGGCCAGGCGGTTCATCGCACTGCCGGCCAAGACCCACGTGGGGTAGTCCTTGTATTCCTCCCTCACCGCAGCTTCGCCGGTAGGCCATTTCCACGACCAGGCCGCTCCGATGTGTGCGGACAGCCCCCGGCGCATCATGGCCCAACGCACCAGCAGCCCTGCACCCGAACCCCATACGAGGCCGGTGGTAGACCATGCGCTGGACAGACCGAGCTTGGTGGCTTCTGCTGCGAGCGGCCCCGTGGCATTGGCCGAGGCCACGGGGATGGCCTCGGTGTTCCTGTGGTGCCAGTATTCGAGCAGCCGGGTGTGGGCGGCGACACCCGCAAAAAGAGGCAGAACGCACGCCAACCAGAACCACCCTTCAAGGTCATAGGTCTCGGCGACAAGGTTGGCCGTCAGCAACGAAAGCAAGCCCACCAACAATGTGGTCTTGGCCACGGCGCGCTGACCTGCGCTGAAAAGTGCTTTTGCCTTGGCCATGTCCTTGGGCAACATCAAGGCCTGCTCGAATTTGCCCGTGCCCAAAACGGCAGCGATGCCCGTCACCAAGGCGAACATTTCCAAATGGGCGAAAGCGGACGGGGAATACAGGCGTGTCAGAATGAACGCCGCCAAAACGGTCACCAATTGACCCGTCACTGCGCCACCCAGCAATGTGGCCATGCGTTGGATCATGGACATTCAGGCCTGTTTGATACCACGGCAAGCAAGGTAAGCGCCACGGTCAAGGGAAGGAACGGTCAGGGGGCAGGAACGGTCAGGGTGCCTGTTGCGCACCAAGGCTTGCGGCACAGCTGCGGGCGCGGCTGTTACGGGTGGGCTTAACGGGGATTCTTGAGCCGCTTGATGGTGCGGATTACCTCGCCCCCGGGAAGTTGAAACGCGCCATCGCCGGCAGCGAAGTGGGCCTTCAACTCGGATGGGTTGAGCATGGGACGGGCATCGACAACACATTGGATGTTGTCGCAGGTCACTTGGGGCGTGCCTTCAGCACTGAGGATGAGATATCCTTCGGCCACATTCCGCTGCTCCATCCGTTCCATGTGAGAAACCGGCGGGACGTAGACGGCGTCGCGGGTTTGGCGCAGTTCGTTCAAGGTCCGGTTTTTCATCGTTGCATCGAATTGGGTCAGGGCTAAGATATGGACTAACTTCCATGTTTTCAAGTACTTAAACGTGTCCAAAGTACACTACCCGTGTGCAATACCTTCGTTCCCACCCTTGTGAAACGCCTTGTATTCCCGGCCATGAACACCATTAACCTTCAGCAGAAATTTGGTCTTTTTACCGACCAATGGAGCCCAAAAATCATTGCCCAGCTCAATGGCCAAGATGTCAAGCTCGCCAAAATTCAAGGTGAATTCGTTTGGCATGCGCACGCCGAACAGGATGAATTGTTTTTGGTGGTGCATGGCCGCATGACGATGGAATTCAGGGACAGGAAGACCGAGGTCGGCCCAGGGGAAATCATCGTGGTGCCCAAAGGCGTGGAGCACCGCCCCGTGACCACAGAAGAAGTGTGGATCATGCTCTTTGAGCCGCAGGAAATTCACCACACCGGCGGCGTAGCGGACGACCGCATGGTGGAGCGTTGTGAGCACATCTGACCCCGTTGCCGCACACAGCCTCCCTGCAGGGCGTCTCAGTCGCTTTTGACCTTGACACCCTCGCCAAACATCTGCTGAATCCGGTCGAGTTCGTCCGCTGGCACGGGATTGCCCTTGAGGTCAACGGTCTTCAGCTCCATGCACATGGCGAGTGAATTCGGCAACCCGGTGAGGTCGTTCTTGTTGACGAACAGCTTCTTGAGGCGGGTCAAGTTGCCGAGACTTTCGGGCAAGGCCACCAGGTCGTTGCGCGAGGCCACAAGTGTCTGCAGCATGGAAAGCCGGTCGATGCTCTCAGGGAGTGCACCGAATTTCATGCCGCTGATGTCCAGGTAGACGAGGTTGGGGATGTCCAAAATTTCTGCTGGAAAGTCATCCCCCACGAGGTCGGGATCCAGGAGGGGGTTCAGCCGCAGCATCATGCCGCCGACGGTCTGTTCCAGTCGCCCACCGAGCCGCTGCGCCATGGTGACTTCACTGGCTTGGGATGCCGCAGCTTCAGGGCTATCGGCCACTGCATCGGCTTCCCAGGCCGCAATCTCCCTGCCAATCTCGCCGAAGCGGTCCTCTGGCATGACCATGCGCACGTCCTTGTTTTGGGAGCGCTTACCGACCACATTCTTGATGTCCGGCGCTTTTTCATGCTCAGCCTCCAGCGCCATTTCAAACGTGCCGTTGGCATCGAGGGCCCGCCGACGCTTCATCAGCCGGGACTGAATGTCATTCAACAAGGCCGCCTCCTCACCACCGGGAAGCACCAAGGCGCGGGCATCGGATATGGCTTGGGCGCAGGCGTCGAATTCGTTGCGGTACAGGTGGGCTTGGGCCAAGTTCAGGTAAAGTCCGAGTGCCACGGCGCGGGTGACCTTGGCCCTCTTGTCCGTGAAGTCCACCTTGGCCGCCCACTCTCCCCAGGTATCGATGGGACTGGAAAGGCCATCGAAGTAGTTGTTGTCATATGACTCCAATGCCACATCGCGGGCAGCATCCAGCTCGGGATACTCATGCTTGCCCTTGGCAGAGTACACCTCCACGCTCACTTTTCCCTCCAAGAAAAAAATGCGCGTTTCCAGCTCGTCGATCACGTTGCTGAGCTGAAGGAGCACCGCTTTGCGCCGGAAGAACCGGGCGCCTTCGGGAGATTGCAGCTTCTCCATGACCGCTGCCTCGCTCGAAAATTTCAGGGACGACTTGGAATAAGTAAAACCGCCCGGACGGCTCTCGATGGTCGAGATTTTCTCGTTGCCGTAGCGGATGTTGAGCGGTTCATCGATCTCGAATGCGTCCCAGACTTCCCCTTCTGGCGAGGCAATGCGCACCCGCATGGGCAAACGGCAGGGCACATTGGCCCAATGCGTCAGCGTTTCCTCGCTCCCCTTGACCGCCTCACTCGACATTTTTGGGGCCCCTTGCCGCTCTGGGCCGATGGCCACATCCACTTGCACGGTGGGGCCCACATCCACGACTTCTGCTTCTTGCCCTACGGTGAAGTACTTCATGCCGCTCAGCCGCTCGCCACTGGATTTGAGCAGGTCCATGTTGCCTCCATATCGCCGCAGGTCTTCAAGGTTGAAAAACGCATCGTCAGCGTGCAATTGAAAACCGATGCGGTATGCGGCATCGGCGGGGATGGTCGGAAATTGGACCACCTCAATCTTGGTCGATTTCGAACTTGACCTCTGGGCCGAAACCACAGAAGTAAAGACCAGAGAAAAAAGGAAGACGAAAACGAGGGAAATCCGGATGCTCATTTCTTGGAATTCGGTGCACTTGCAATTTGACCAAATGAAGCATTCAGGTTGCACCTTTGCCGCGGTTATTGCCAACATGGAAACACTGAAGACGCTCGGGGTTGCGGGATTTCTGTTCTTTTTGATCAAAGGACTGTTGTGGCTTGTTGTCTTTGCACTTGTGGCGCGCGGGGTACTGAGCAAGGAGCAAGTGGCGGAATGGAAAAGACGCATCAAAGGACCGTTTCGCCGCTCCTAATTCCCCTTTATACACAGATTCTAATGTCTTGTTTAGTTTAAGTGGCTTTTCGTCTTTAAATTATACTCTGCTTTTTTAAGCACATTTACCACCGTGACTTGCTCACGTTCGAAAGACCGTCATGTCCCAGAATACACACCAAACAAAACCAGCTGACGCTCCGCTGCCCATCAGCATCGGGACGTTGAGCAAGGAATGGGCCCAATGGGCCTTGTTTTTGGGCGTCACGATGGCGATTGCATTCTCCACACGGGGTGAAGCTTTGGACAACCACTGGACCACCGCTTGGGTCATCTTGAGCGTGGCCACTTTTCTACTGGGCGTATTGGACTGCATTCGCATCGTACGCCCCGCATTGTGGGGGGTCGGCATGACCGTCCTGATCGCCCAGGCGGTGCGAGGGGGCCATTGTCAATGGGAGGTGCTGGCCCAGCTCGGGTGGTTTTGGACGTGGATTTGGACCGTGCCCAACCCAGAAAAGCTGAACTGGTGGAAGGGCGCCAAGGCACTCCCCATTTTTGCCCTCTTCATCGGGGGGCTGATGCTGGCCCACGCCATGGGTTCCATATTGAGCGGTGATTGGAGCCACGGCCAATCCTATGTGATGACGCTTCCCTGGGCGCACCGCAACATCGCCATGGAGTCCCTGTTTCTGATGACCGTCATAGGCGCCCACTTTTCCAAAAAGCGGTGGCTGTGGTGGTGGGGCTTCATCACCGTGCTCGCGCTGGTCTATCAGGTGCGGAGCGTGCTGTTGGGCTCCGCCATATGGATGATCTACAGCCTCTGGAATCAGGGGCGTCATGCTGTATGGGTCAAGCGCGGATTCTTGGCGGCGTGTGCCTTGTTTGTGGCGGGCCAGCTGGCATGGAACACCCTGCCGGCAGAGACCAGAATCAGGGAGTTTGCCAAGGTGCCAGACATTGTCAAATCGCTGGATGTCGTCTACAATGTGAAGGCGGCGGAGAGCTCCTCCATCAGGCTCAATCTGTGGTCTTGGACTTTGGACAACAGCCAACCGCTTGGGGCGGGTTTGGGGGCATGGCGAAACGATGCAGAAGGGTGGACCAACGTGGCCGTGGGCCGCTGCGGTGAAGCCCTGCACCGCGCCCACTCTGAAATCCTGCAATGGGGCTACGAAATAGGATGGCTTCCTCTGTTGCTGCTGATTGGCCTGTGCTGGCCGCTGCGGCGCAGTCTGGGTCGATGGGCGCTGTTTATTTTGCCCTTTATCGCCTTCACCTTTCCGGCCGAGCGCGCCGAAATTCTCTGGCCGATGGCGATCCTGGGCTGGATGTTCAAGCTCCAGCATCCAATAGAAGAGGCTCCGCAACGGGTGTCGCGACCATCGATTATTGCCGCCTTTGGTGCCATTGCGCTCCTTTTGGCAAGCTGGGTGACGGCCCAGAATGCACTGGGCAGAACCTTCAAGGCGCCCGGGGCGCTCAAGGTGAACTGGACGCCCTTGGAAGAATCGTGCATCGGGATGCACCCACAAGACATCGCGCTGAACCACGCCGACCTGTTTCGCGGGATGAGTGCACTAAACAAGGGCCAAATGGAGGATGGCCAGGCATTCATAATGCGGCATTTGGAAGAGAACCCCCGGTCCATCCCCGCCATCAAAATCCTGCAGAAAATCAAAGGGGAATCCAATGATGCGGAGACTGTTTGTAGGGTATTGGGCGCGAAATTAGAAGCGGCGAAAGCTGACCGCTGACCCCATTTCCATTGGGCCCGATCATCCCGCTAGGCATCTGCCGCTTCCCCGGAATCCAAGGTGAGCGGTTCACCGAGCAGTTCTTCGGCATAATTGAGCAACATCTGCTCGAGGGCATCGCGGATCTCCTGGTATTGTTCGACCTGGTTCATGTGGACCCCGGTCCTGTCGTGTAAGGCGACGGTTTGGTGATAAAACCCCAAACTTGAATAGTGACTTTGGGTGTCGTCATCGGCAAAAAACCGCCGTGACGCCTCTTGGGACAGGGGTTCCGCCCCTCCATTAATAATCAAACAAAACGGATGGTACTCGTTGTAATAACGCAAGGCGATGGCATCCACGATGTCGTTGTTGTCTTCCACGCGTTTTGATACATACTCGTAGTAGTCCCGCACCTGCTTGTTGATGTCGTGTGGGAACTCTTGCATGCGGTCGCTGCCGAGCAGCGACTTGTAGGTGGCGCTGTTCATGAAAAACGTGCCATATCCATAGAGGTACCCTATATCGATGAGGCTGTCAGCGAAGGCTCCATATCCCACCTCGCCCCGCCGATACGCCTCAGTGACAGCAAGCGCACGCCGGGATCGGCTTTTGCCCCTCTCGGCTGATTCGAAACATATTCCAAGCGGATCCGATCGCGGTCCAAGTCTTCCAAAAGGCTCACCACATCCTCCTTGTGCAAAGCCGCTGTTTTGCGCTCTTCATTCCATTGGCTCAACCAGAATGAAATGGTGACGCCAAGGAAAACAACGACGAATTCCAGAAAATAATTCGGCCGGTGAAGGGCGACAGTTTCGGTGTTAGACATGGGGTGGGAATTTCGTCAAATAGATCCACTCTTCAGACGGCTTCCACGCCGTTCGCGCCCACGCTTTCGGCTGAGACAACAATGTGTCCGGCAACTTCCTTGGCCTGTGCCACCAGGCCCTCGACGCCGTCTGAAACGGTGCCATAGGCAAGGGCCACCCCCATGCGGCGGTGGGGCCGCAGGGCCGGCTTCCCAAAGAGACGGATGTCCGATTTGGGAACCGCCGCCGCCGCCGCCAATCCCGAGAAAAATGGAACGCCTGCCGTGGCGCCTTCCGGAGCGAGCACCACGGCGCTCGCACCGTTGCGGTGGTGCGCGATCTCCGCCACGGGCAAGCCCAAGATGGCGCGGGCATGCAACTCGAACTCCGAAAAGTTCTGGGTGCCGGCCAGCGTCACCATACCGGTGTCGTGCGGTCGGGGTGACAATTCAGAGAAGTAGACCGTCCCGGGCTCCCCCTCCTGGCCCGACTGAATGAAGAACTCGACGCCCCAAATGCCGCAGCCACCCAAGGCCGATGTGACTTCGGCAGCCATGCGCTCGGCCTCCATGAGCAGGGCGGGCTCCATGGCGGCCGGTTGCCAGCTCTCTTGGTAATCGCCGCGCTCTTGTCGGTGTCCAATGGGGGGACAAAACAAGGTGTTTCCATCGGCTTGGGTGAGCGTGAGGAGGGTGATTTCATAGTCGAAATCGATGAATGCCTCCACGATCATTTCTGCGAGGTCCCCGCGGGAACCGTCCAGTCCGTATTGCCAAGCGGCCTCGATGTCCGCCGCAGAACGGATGACAGATTGACCCTTTCCCGAACTGGACATCAAGGGTTTGACTACACAGGGCATGCCCACGGCTGCGGCCCCCTCGCGTAAAGCCTCCAGCGAAGTGGCATAGCGATAGGGTGCCGTCTTGAGGCCGAGGTCCTGTGCGGCCAAATCGCGGATGGCCCTGCGGTTCATGGTAAACTGTGCAGCCTTTGCAGAGGGCACCACCTGGATGCCCTGACCTTCGTAATCATAAAAGCGTTCCGTCCTTATGGACTCTACCTCTGGAACGATGATGTCGGGCGCGTGTTTGGCCACCACCGCATCGAGGGCGTCGCCGTCGAGCATGTCAATGACCTCGCATTCGTGGGCCACTTGCATTGCGGGGGCGCCGGGGTAAGCGTCCACCGCCACGACATGCTGTCCCAAGCGCTGGAGGGCGATGACGACTTCTTTTCCCAGCTCTCCCGAACCGAGCAGCAGCACTTTCTTCTTCATGCCGGAAAGCTACTCAGACCCTGAAGATCTCCCAATATGGGCCGTACAGCGGAACGGTGATCGGACGCTATGCGCTGACTTTGGGTTGAAGGGGTTTGGCTGGAATGCCGACCACTGTCTCCCCTTCAGCGACATGCTTGATGACGACACTGCCTGCTCCCACTACGCCACCGCGGCCAACGTTGATGCCCTCGCGCACCACCGCCCCCATTCCAATGGTCACCCCTTCTCCCAAGTGGCACTGTCCAGCGGTGTGCGCTCCGGGATTGATGCGGCAAAACCGGCCCCAACGGTTGTGGTGACCAACCGATGCGTTGCGGTTGACATGGCAGCACATGCCCAAATGGCTCATGCTGGCGACCGTGGCGTTGGGCTGTACCCACGTTCCGGGCCCGAGGGTGGCCGATGGCGCCACGTGAGCAGTGCTGTGGACCAACACCCCGAGATCGGAGGGGCGCAGTCCCTTGGCTTCGGAATACAACCGCCAGACAATGGACACGGTGGGTTCCCGCAATACACCGGGCATGAGGACGCCATCCAAACCGGAGGGGATCCAATCCTCAAGGGAAACATAGGTGGGCGCGTGCCAATGACCCGGTGCTTTTTCCCTCCACGCACCTTGCTCAACCGGCAAATTGTGTACGATTTGCACCCTCAATTTTTCGGGAGAGGTCTTCTGCGCATCGGCGGCCACCTCTACGAGCAGGGGATAGACATTGGTGCCGTACCCCAGCAAGGTCAAATCGAACGGCAAGGGTTCAGGACGCATGGCGATAGCGGTTGTAAAACCCCAGGGCACCAAAATCAGAAGCGGTCATGACTTCTCTGCCGGCGAGTGCCACGAGGTCGTGGGTACGTTGCAGCAAGTCGTGGTTGGTCGTTGGACGGGTCCGCTCACGGTCCCAGTAGATGTTGTCTTCGAGGCCGACCCTGATGCCCCAACCCAACCCCATCGCCACCATGTGGGCGTCGAGCTGGAAGCGGCCAAGCCCGGCCAAAGCGAGAATGGCCCCCTGCGGCAAGTCCCGCTCAAGTGCCGCGAGATGTGCCGCACTGAGCTGAGCACCGGCAATATTGCCCACAAGGAGGTTGATGTAAAAAGGGGGCGACACCCGCCCCTTGCTGATGAGGTATTGGAGGTAGTTGACCATGCCCACATCGAAGACTTCGAATTCTGGGCGGCCTCCCGAATCTGCAATGCGATCGGCCAAAACCTGAATCGTCTCCGGGGAATTGACGCTGGCTGACTTCACGAAATTGAGTGAGCTCAAAGTGAGGGAAGCCATATCGGGCTTGAGGGAGAGCACCTCAGAACGCAGGATGGGGTCCTGAACATCCCGTCCGCTCAGCGAAGCGCACATGACCAAATCCGGGCAATGGAGTCGAACACCCTCCAAAATGGGCGCGAAGTCGGCGGCTTCGGAACTGGGCGTGCCATCGGACTTCCGGGCATGCAAGTGGACGAGAGAGATGCCCAGCTCGTAGGCAGCGTGCACTTGCTCCACGATTTCATGCGCGTCAATAGGGACACTGGGGGCTTCCTTTTTCTGTGGAATCATTCCCGTCGGCGTGAAATTGACAACCACCTTGCCTTTTGCCCCAGCTAAATTCACATTTTATCTCTTAATAATCTAATTTAATAAATTATTATACTAATTTCATCACACTTACAAATCGCTATGGAATGCGGACCAATGCCGTGAATCGCAGCCCTTTCCCGGGCCACAACACAACCCAATAGGGGCGTTCAGGATGATGGGCGCTCAGGATTCGCCGGGACTGACCAGTCTGCTTGATTTCAACTTTTGAAGAACCGCAGGGCTCAGGGGCTTGGCCAGCATCCGCTCGGCCAATTCGCACTGCTCAGACCTGATGACATCCTTGGGGTTGACGGAGGAAGTCAGAAAAAACAACCGGCTGTGTTCACGCAAGGCTGCATACAGGACCGGGCAGTGCGCCAAGAGCTCATCAATGAGCGCAAACCCACTCTTGATGGGCATGCTGATGTCCACAAAAATGAAATCGGGCAGGTCTTCGGGTGCACGGCGCTTCAGTGTTTCAAGCCCTTCATCCACTGAAAACACAGTCGTCACCTGCGCATCCGGGTCTGCCTTGGAGATGACCTTACCGTGAATGAATTGAATAATGTCATCGTCGTCAATGAGTAGGTATCTGTTCATGCGCTTGCTGTGGTAATGTGATGGTCACTTCCGTCCCCACTCCCCTGCTGGAGGCAATGGAAATGGTCCCCCCCAATTTGTCTGTGATTTCCTTGGATATGTAAAGGCCAAGACCCGTTCCTGGGCTGCTGTTGGTGGCGCGATAGAACATATCGAACACCTTTTCTAAATGCACCTCTTCTATGCCTTCGCCATTGTCGGAAATGACGATTTTGAAGCCTTCGTCATTGACGTAGACGTTGACCTTAACGAAAGCTTCGCCGGCCTCACCCTTGCTGTATTTGATGGCATTGGCCAGGATATTTTTGAGCAGCACCCCCACCCGTACCTCATCCTGTTTGACGACATCACTGCCCTCCCACTCGAACGAAGTTTCAACCCCCAACCGCAAACTGCTCAGGTCTATCAAAATGTCCCTGATGCTTTCTTTCAAGTTGAACGGTTGCAAACTGATGTCCATCCGGGCATTCCTTGAATAATTCAAGATTTCCAGAATGGTGTGGTCCAACCGCTTTGTGCTTTCAGCGATGAGGTTCAAGAACTCTTGATTGCCCGCGTCCCATGTATCGAATTGGATGAGGCCGAGCAATCCTTGGATGGAAAGCAGGGGGGCCCGAAGGTCATGGGAGATGCTGTAAACGAATTGATCCAGCTCCTTATTGATCTTGGTAAGCTCTTGGTTTTTCTCCACCAACCGCTGCTCGCCCACCTTTTGAGCGGTGATGTCTTGCTGGATGGCGATGAAATTGATGAGCCTGTCTTCTTGGTCAAAGACGGGTGTGATGCTCAGCCGGAAATAGAAGAGTTCCCCGTTTTTTTTGCGGTTCTTCAAGTCGAGGTTGATTCTCTCTCGGTTTTGAATCGCCGCCGACAACGCCTCAAGTGCAGCGGGATCGTTTAATCCCGGCATCTGCAGAAAGCGTAGGGGGTTCCTTCCGATCACATCCCCTTCCAAATACCCCGTGCATGCCTTGAAGGCTTCATTGACCCACTCGATGTTGCCCGTGGCATCCGTGACGACGACGCCGCTGTGGGTCTTTGTGGCAATGAGGGACAACCTTCTCAATTCAAGCTCGGACTCTCGGATGGTCTCCAATTGCTCGTTGATGCGATTGCCCGCGTTGATGCTGCTCAGAAAGGCGGAACATGATTCCAAGAACAGTTTGAAAATGGCCAACCTCCGATGATTGAACCGGTCGTACGTGTCCTTCTTTTTGCGGGATACAGCGCCCACCACCACCATCTCAACACCGGCATCGGCTTTGGCTTTTTTGCCGACCATGTATCGCGCAAGGGCAAACCCGCGGCTGTCCTCCTCCACAAACTGGTGGGATTCCCCTTCTTGGTTGAGGCAGACCTCCTTCAAGGCCTCCTTCAATTCCAACTCCTCCTGACGGATGCCCCCTTCCAAATGACATTGGATGAAGCTGGGCGCGGACAGCTCGCGGAAACATGCGTAACCGATTTCTACATCAAAAAGGTCGACAACCGTTTCGGCTATGAGCGTCAAAAGTGATGGTATATCTCTCAAATCAATGGCCGCAACATGAAAGTCATTCATGCGCTTGTAGCCCAGCAACTCCCTATCCAACAGATTGCGCGCGTTGATCAGCTCCTGCTCCTTGGCAGAAAACCGCGTCACACGCAACTGCAAGTCCAAGTAGGCTTGGTGCAGCTCATCATAGGAAGGTTTGTTTGGCAATTTGACAGGTTTGGAGGTGCCCTCAGCGGTACATGACGTAGAGGGCTGTGGTGTAATTGTGGTATTCGTTTTGATTGCCCAACCGTGCGAATTCGCCGAAGCCGTACATCCCTAACCAAGGAGGACAGGTGCCGTTTTCGAAGAAGGGAAACTGCATCTTGCCGACGAGTTCTTCCTTGATGATGCGGTCAAACAAAAAGCGGCCCCGGGCCAAGCAGTCCGCATGAAAAACGGCGACGGGCGAACGGCCATTCATGCGCGCCCTGATCTCGCCCACCATGCGCTCCATCTCACTGAATATCAATGGCTCATCGCGCTTGGTCAACCACATAGGGGTGCCCTCGGCGATTTCGGTGGAATAGTGCATGTCGTTGCCATCGCGTGAAGTGACCACCCGGAGGATGTGGTCGTTGCCATACTCTTTGGCTTGCTCTGGAGAGAGCTTCTCAGCCAAGGCGCCGATGGGGATGGTGTCCCCGCAGTTGACTGAGGGCTCCAGGCCCAAGCGCCGGGTGAACTCCTCCCATGCGGGCTTGCCGTTGAATTCACGGATGATGTGGCCTTCGGCCTTGGTGACCACCAGGGGCTCTCCCACCGCTACGAATCCATGGGTGGCCTGTGTCTCCATCTTCAAGGTGGGGTCGCTGAAACCAACGGCATAGGCGCCGTGTTCCATGACTTTGTCATCCACGGATTGGTAGTTGACGACGCCCTTCATGTTGTCTGAGGAAGTCGCTCCGAAAATCGTCACCTCCTCTCCCAAAACGCTCTCGAAGGCGCGAATGCACTGGTCATTGGCCGTATCGATGCCCGATCCCAAGAAGTACACCATGTTGATGTTGGGGTCCTGCGCCTGAAGCGAACGCGCCATGTCCGTGCACTTTTCAAAGGCATTCCGGCCGCTCAACCCATCGCATGATGCGATGGCGAACTCCTTGCCTTCCACCGCCATGAGGGCCATGTCCTTCATGGACTCACTGACCCCTTCTCGTCCCACCACCCCACAACACGATGTGGCCACAATCCGCGCTTGCGGCGCATATTCACTGGCTGCCGCCACCAATTCCTGGAAGTCATGGCCCAAAGAAGCGTGCCAAATGAGCAGGTCGGCCTTGGAAAAATCCGCACCGAGTGTAGACTCCAGGCATTCCAATACGCCGCGTTTGGTATTCACCATTCGGGTGCTGTAAGAAGAAAAGTTGAGCATGTAATGTGTTAATAAGGTGTTGGAAACTACACCTACACATTGGACAAAGCCCGCTGACCGCGACCGGTCTTCACGTCAGAATATTCCGGAATGCCTCCGCCTTTGGCCCCTTTCACCAGACGGCCAACTGAAATGAGGCGCAGGGCTCACAGCAAGGAGGCGGGGACAATCCTGCGCAGCCATGTGCTGAACCGCTTCCATGATCCGGCGTGGTGGTCCGGATTTGATTCCAGGGTGGACAACCAGGCATTTTCAGGCGCAAGCTCCTCAAGCATCAAGGCCTCCACTTGCCCGGCGAGCGCACTGGACCGCATGATGGCCACACATTCGGTATTGAGGTTGGCGCTGCGGGGATCGAGGTTGAACGTGCCGACCACGGCCGTATTGTGGTCGATGACCATGGATTTGGCATGCAGGCCAAAGGTGGGAACGTACCCGCTCCTTTTCTGTTTTTCGGCCGTAATCAACTGCTTGCGGATGCGCGCGTCCGGCCGATACTCAAAGACCTTGACGCCTGATGCCAGCAACTCCTGACGGATGCGCTGGTAGCCACTAAACGCCTCCAGGTTGTCAGTGGAGCACAGGCTGTTGGTCAGAATGGTGACCTCCACTCCACGTGCGACGGCCTGCGAAAACAGGCCCAGCCCCTGTTCTGTCAGCACCAGATAGGGGCTCTGGATGAGGATGGATGTCTGGGCGGAAGCCACCAGCTCCATGAGGGCGTCCGTGCTTTTTCCCCCTCCCGAAAAACCGCCGCTGCTGTTCTTGCCAGGATCGTCGGAAACGAACCGAAAATCGTCAATGCGGTGCAAGCGCCCCGACGCGACGATGTGGGGAATGGCATCGGGGATGCCGTCAATCAGTGCCCGAATTTCCGGCCAGAAATTCTCCGGATCACAGGCATACGCCGCAATGCAGTCAGAAAGTGCCGCTGCGGTTTGCGCAGTGCCGTCGCCCGGCCCCAAGTCCACTGCCAATGGATGGTTCCAGAAGGCATCAAATGAAGCTTGGATATCGCGTGCACCGCGCCCGAGCAAGAGGACGTCGCGGTCCCGGAAGTTGTAGGCTTGGTCATAGTCGAAGTACTCGTCGGCGATGTTGCGGCCTCCTGTAATGGCCACATTGCCGTCCACGATGAAGGTCTTGTTGTGCATCCGCTGGTTGAAACCCTGAAAGTCTCCAACGGCATGCAGCGCTTTGCCCAGGACGTTTTTTCCTTCGGTGGGGTTGTAAATGCGGATGTCGATGTTGGGGTGGGCATTGAGCGCGGCGATATCCCCAGGCGACACGTCGCGCATGAAGTCGTCCACGAGCATGCGCACCTTCACACCGCTGTCGGCCGCTTTCAGGGCGTAATCGAGTGCGATGATCCCCACGTTGTCCATGGAAAAAATGAAGTATTGGATGTCGATCGAACGCTCGGCATTTTGGCTCAGCCATGCCCGACTGAAAATGGCCTCCTCGCCCTCCTCCAGCACATAGGCCCATGTGGTACTGTCGCCTTGCACCTCGGCTGCTGCGCGCTGGGCGTCGATGCCATCCGCCGACTTTTCCACGCCGTCCGCGCAAGACGTTTCAGCCCCCGCATAGGGTTCAAGGCGGTCGGTCAGGGCCGTCCCACCACAACCCAGACACAGCAGTGCGATAGGCAAAGCGCCGAGAAATTTCATGTGAACAGGTTCAATGGGTGTGATATGGAGGCCTTAATCCGCCTCATTCTCCCGCCGTTCGGTGGTCCATGAGGTGGAGATCGCGCTGGGGGAAGGGAATGGCGACGCCATGCGCGCGGAACTTGGCGTCGATGGCCTCGCGCACCCTGCTCTTGATGGCCATCCGGTCCCAAGAGTGATCCAACCAGCCCATCACGCTGAAGTCCAACGACGAATCCCCAAAATCTTGAAAGAACACCGCCGGCTCAGGCGACTTGCGAATTTCTGGTTGCTCCGATATGGCCTCGAGCAGCAGGTCCTTCACGCGCTGGACATCGCTGCCGTATGCCACACCGACGGCAACGTCGATCCGAGAGGAGGGTCCGCCCTGACTCAGGTTGATGACAGCGTCCCCCGCCATCTTCGCATTTGGAAGAACCAACAACTCGCCCTTCACTGAAACGACGCGGGTGGACCTCAAATCAATCCGCTCCACTTTGACCAGCTGACCGTCCACCTCGAGGATATTTCCAACCGCCACGCCACCTTCAAAAAGCAGCACAAACCCACTGATCACATCGTTGAAGAATCCTTGCAATCCTATGCCCACACCCACCAACAAGGCAGCGGAGCCCGCCCAAATGGCGGTGAGATTCAATCCGAGCACCGAAAGCACGAACAGGGTAGCCAAGGTCCACACTACAGAGGAGACCATGCGGTGGACGATGAAGCGCTTCCCTTCATCCAACGTCGAAAATCGCTCAGCCCGACGCAAGGCCCGACGCAAAATGCCGAGGGCAACGCGGGCCAAAATGAGTACACCTACCACCTCCACCAAGTCGAGGACGGTGAAGACGTGGTGGCCTAATTCAAAGGAAGTGGTGAGGAACTGGTTCAAGACGCGGCTTTCTTTACTCAAATATGCTCATCCAATAGGCGGGATTGAAATCTCTATACTCACTGTCGAAAAAGCGGAGGGAAGTGGCATTGACCACTTCAGGTTGCTCCCAAGGGGCGCAATGGGATGACCCGGGAATGATGCTCAATTGAGCGTGTGGAAGGTGTTGAAACATCCGCAAGGTGTGCTCCAGCTTGACCAAATCATGGTCTCCACTCATCACAAGAATCGGACACTGGATTTGAGAAAGCGCTTCGAGCGTGAAATTGGGATACTGCTCCATCAAGGCACCCAACTTGACTTGCGTTTCCGGAGCCATGTTCTTCATGTCCTCTATGAATTGGGCTGCGTAAGGTTCGATGACCTTCAACAAAGGGTCGGGGGTGTCATCCTCGGCAGGGGTGGGGAATTCGATGGCGTCGTCCCAATGGTAGTTCGCACCAAATGCCACCACTTTGCCAACGCGTTCGGGGTGGGCGTGGGCCATGGAGATTCCGATAATGCCGCCATCACTCCAACCAAAAACATCCGCCTTGTCCAGTTCCAATGCATTGAGCAAGGCGACCATATCCTCTGCCATCAAGGCATAGGTGATTTCGGCGTCGCCGTCAGAGGATTGGCCCTGACCTCTGCTGTCCACTGCAATGACCTTGTGATTCTCTGCAAATGCCGGGATTTGAGCACGCATACCTGCAATGGAACCGCCGTTCCCGTGGAGCACCAAGAGTGGCGCTCCCTCGCCATAAACTTCGAAATAGATCCTGATGCCATTGAGTTCGACAAACTGCCCATTGGCCTCATTGGCACCATAGGGAACCGATGCGGTGGATTCTGCCACCGAGCCACTCGCCGCAGTGGAATGAGGCTCAACAGGTGCAGCGGGATCACCGGGTGCGGTGCAGGCTGTGATCAAAACGAAAAAGGAAAGCAATAACCGAACGGATAAAGTCATCGTGCTTGAATATGCGGTTGGGACTCCTGAACGCTTCTGATTTCAGTTTGGCGCTCTGTGGAGTCTGAGATTGAAGGAAAGTGGTTTCTCCGCGAAAAATAGTCCGTGGCCCCCTCCCTTCTGTCAGCCTCCAAAATGAAATCTTCGATCATGCCAAAAAGGACAGCGGTCTGTACAGGGAATCCACCGTGGCCACGGCCGGACCGAAGCTGGACGAAACAGCTGATTGGCCGCAGTGACACGACGCCCGGGCACGTTCAACTTGGGTGACTGTCTGCTGTGGTACATTGGGCCTATGTGCAACCGCAGCCCCTTCGATTTCAACGTGATGCGATCCTTTACCACTGCATTGTCTCTGCTGCTTGTGCTTTCGGCGCAGGGCCAATGGACCACGGATGTTGCCGCAAACACCCTGGCTGGATCGGCTTCTTCGAGCGTTTTCCGCGCTTTGAGTGCTTCGGATGGATCCACCTACATCGTGTATTGGAGGCAAGCGCCTGCGCCCACCAATATGGAGCTGCGCCTCCAGCGCCTGGATGCCGATGGCGTGCCCCTGTTTGGACCCGACGGGATGGTGGTCAGCGAGGACATCAACATGAGCACCTCCACGGCACTGGCTGCGGCAGAGATTGACGAGACAGACAACATCTACATCGGCGTGACGGCCACAAGTGGGGAGCTGGGACACGTATTCAAGCTGGACACCAACGGCGACCACCTGTGGAGTCCAGGAGGTGTCACGTTTCCAGGGGGCTATGGCATCGTCATTGCGCCCTTGCCCACGGGGGAAGCCCTTGTTTCTTGGCTCAATGTCCCGCATGCGCTGATGCAGAAATACGACCCGAGCGGGGGGCCTGTCTGGCCGGCGCCGGTTCCCTTGGTCAGCGGAAGCAGCAAGACCGCTCCCGAAGCCATGTTCGCCATGGCTGACGGCGGCATTACCGTGATTTTTCACACCTACAACTTTGGGATCAGCTCTACGCTGTGGGCACAGGGGTTTGATGGTAACGGCGATGTGGTGTGGGCCGACCCCGTGCAGCTTTCCAACAAGACCACAGTGTGGAACACCACTTACAGCGTGTGCCAATCGGGCGACGTGGCCTTCATCGGGTACAAGGCCGCCACAGGGCTGCGGTTCGACTCCTTTCTTCAGCGCATCGAGCCCGATGGAAACCTGCCTTGGGGGATCAACGGTGTGGACTTTGACACCAACGAGACGGATTATGAGATGGATACGCGCATCGCCTTGGCGGAAGAGGTGGGCGCGGTCTATGCCCTGTGCAACTACAAAGACCCCTCGCAATCCGAGAATGGCGAGCGCATCCAGCGCTATGATTTGATCACCGGTGCACGCCAATTCACCGAAAACGGCAAGGTCATCTTTTCCATTGGCAGCGACAACGTGCACGCCAGCGACCTGCACCTGGCAGCTGGGCAGCCGCTCTTTCTGCTCGAATCCGGTTTTGACAACGGCGCCAGTTCCACCACCCTGCACGCCGTCCTTCTCGATGCGGACGGCGACTTTGTCTGGGCTGAGGAAACGCAGCCCCTGGCCACCTATGAAAGCAGCAAATCCCGCACGCACATGACGGCCCCTGTGGACGGCCAGTCCGTGGCGGTGTGGCAGGAGACCCGTGACGCGGGTCCGGAGGTCTACGCCCAAAACCTGACGGATCCAGCTTTGACTGCGGTCGTGGAAGTGGCAACAGTCGGGCAGGTGAAAGTCTACCCCAATCCAGCGCGGGAATCGGTTTTCTTTGATTGCCATCTCGCCGCCCCCGAGGTGGTGGAACTCGAGGTGGTCGACCTCCATGGACGGGTGGTGGCCACCCGAATCATTTGGTGCG
This sequence comes from Flavobacteriales bacterium UBA4474, assembly GCA_002389295.1. Lineage (GTDB taxonomy): Bacteria > Bacteroidota > Bacteroidia > Flavobacteriales_D > Sanyastnellaceae > UBA8752. The sequence continues at coordinate 23,227 of DGOE01000038.1, forward strand.
GGTCCGCTCCTGTGCGACACCGCTTTTCCGTTGCCGGCTGGGCACCTGGCGTGTATGCCTACCGGCTGTGCGGCGCATCGGCCGTCCTCGCCCAAGGCCAGTTCATGGTCGACTGACCGCCGTCACCCTTTTTTCGGTGCGAAAGCCGTGCAGAGCATACTGCCTGCCAGGTCGGTGTTCCATTGCCCCATCTCACCGCGAAGGCCCTGTACATTCGACGAGAAATAGGGGATGTATGCGGACCCAGGGCGGCATTTCCCAGCTCCATTGCAACGCTTCCACCTCCCTTCGGTTTACCTTTTGAATCTGAGCCTTGCGTTCGTTTCACAACGCCAACTGCCATGAACAACACCGCCCGATTCGCCTGCCTCTTTGCCCTGCTGGGCGGCTTCGTCTTTTCCGCATCGGCGCAAGTGGTTTCGGCCACAAGGAGCGGATTCTCCTGGATCGATTCGGAAAATGTCACGAACATGAGCTTCGATGCCGGTTATACCGCTTATGCTGCGGCCTGGCCCATTTTCGACGCATACCCCGGGCCGGATGCCTTCCAGATGGGGCTGGCCAGCTGCTGGATGTCGACCCAGCAGACCGGCAATGAGCCCGATGAATTCTACACCACCATCGAAGGCGGGCTGGGCTGGTGGATGGATACCCGATTCGCCACCCGCATCCCCAAATTCATCATGGGCGGCGTGTCCCACAACTTCTTTGCTTGGGCCAATGGGCCCGGTGCGGGGCGAAGTGACATGCTCCCCAACGGCCAGCGCGACTGGAGCACCCCCGGTGGCAAGTACGGGGTGGCGCAGTTGTCCAACCGCCTGGTGTGGGCGCCGGACGGCCTGAACATGGCGCAAGGCCTGAACGGCGAGTTGCTCGGATATGGGTACAACCCGCTGCCGCTGATGGACCCCCTGACCGAGACCGGCGGACAGGACATCGCCACCGGCAACCAATGCTGGACGCTCTTCTTGAACGCCACCAACTTCAAGGGCCCGGCCACCTTCTTCATGCCCACTTTCTGGACCGAGCCGGTGTTGGAGGACCCTTCGCTCGAGGGGCTCTTTTTGGACACGCGTCCGGCCAACCCCAACGTGCCGTTCGGTTGGGAACACGCCCTTTCGCCCGCCCTCATTTCGGAGGACGATGAAGGCACCCCCTACGCCAAGATCGAGCGGATGCAGATGCCCGCCTCGGGAGAGGATTACTCTGTGGCCTTGAACGGCGTTTCCGTCTACTCAAGGGACGGCCTGTGGGACGCCATGACCGCCTGGTTTGACGGGGGGTCTGCGGTGCCGACCGAGGCCATGCAGAACGGTTCGCAGGGCGTGTCCTTCACCAACAACGGGGGCGCCATCGTCGGTGAAATCAGCGGCGGGGGCATGGACTATGGCATCGACCTGGACTACCTGGACAACACGATGATGACCTTCGACGCCATGGGGTTTGAGCACGGTCTGGACGCCACGACGTTGCAAGACGGTCTCTTTGTGCTGCCCGAGTATTTCGAACTGGGCGCAGACAACAAATGGCACCCCATCTCAGCAGACGCCGTGCCCGCTTCGACTGAGCTCACCACCACCGAGGTGCCGACCAGCCCGCGGCCCGAGACCACCTACCTCACCCCGTTGGAATCGGACTGCGCCTTCCAAGATCCGAACGGTCCTTGGAACAGCCCCGGTCCGGCCGCCGGCCCCTTCTACGCCGAGCTGGGTGACGGTTCCACCGTGACCTACCACTGGTACCGCTTCGTGGACCAGCCGTCCATTGTCCATGCGAATCTGCCCGACTCCGTGCGCGATGAAATGCAGGCGCGGGTGGAATTGAT
>DGOE01000038.1:25156-26328 GCA_002389295.1 Flavobacteriales bacterium UBA4474
CAGTCCAACATGCAGGGCTATGGCAAGATCTACGAAGGCTCGAACGGTGCCGTGGGCGCAATCGTGGCCAACTTCACGCCCACTTGTGCCGATGCCGCGGCGACTTCGTGCGACTTCACCTTCGACATGTTTGACTCCTTTGGGGACGGATGGAACGGGTGGGTGTATGACTTCGTGCAGAACGGTGAAGTCGTGGCCTCTGAGACCTTGGCCGATGGCGACGCGGGATCAGCGACCATCACCCTGCAAAACGGTGTGCCCTGCACCGTGGTCGTCAACACCGCCGGAGCCTACGGCAATGAAGTGTCCTGGACCCTCAGCGACGCCTCCGGAAACGAAGTGGCCAGCATGGACGGGCAAGACGAGAGCTACCCTTCTCCGAACACCCTCGTGGATGTGGTGACCAATGACCCCAATGGGGAGTGGTCCATGCTCGGCGCTGAAGACGACTGGACCGTGCTGGACGACGCCTACCTCTACTTCCCGAACGGCGCAGGGGATACCATCCGCGACCACGTCACCGCCGGCCAAGGTGCCTACCCCGACCTCATCGGTCCGGAGTTGATGTTTGCCCACCAGCTGGACGCATACTACGAGGATCCGGTGCTGGTCATCAAGACGGCTTGGGGTGGACTCAGCCTCGCTGAAGACTTCCGTCCGCCGTCCGCCGGTGGCACCACCGGTCCCTACTACAACGCCATGATCGAGACGGTGGAATCCGTGACGCAAAACCTGGCCACGGAGTTCCCGGACATCGCCGTGGAGGAGTTCGAGATCAGCGGATTCGCTTGGTTCCAAGGGTGGAATGATGGCGCCAGCGAAGCATTCCTGAACACCTACGAAAGCAACCTGCATCACCTCGTCAACGATGTGCGCAACGACCTCCAGCTGCCCGAACTGCCTGTGGTCATTTGCAGCTCGGGACACGGCGGTTACGAACCCTTCGGAGGCTGGGTCGAGGACATGCAGGACATCGTCGCAGTGGCCCAGGAAAATGTGGGGTGCAATGACTCCATATACGGCGGCACCGTTGGTTTCGACGACACCCAACCCTATTGGATCACCTTGGCGCAATCGCCGGATGAAGCCGTCCATCACTTCCACAACAACGCCCGCACCTTCCTCAACATCGGAAAGGGCATGGGCGACGAGATGATCCTTGCCATCAACGA
>DGOE01000086.1 GCA_002389295.1 Flavobacteriales bacterium UBA4474
CGTGGGAAACCCGCCCGCCCGGGCGTCATCCACATCTTGAAGGACCACTGGGGCGGGGAGCAGCGCCATCCCCTCGGGGTCCCAACATTGGCCCACAAGCCGGGGCTCTTCACCTTTTCTTTCCATCCAGGCCGCATGGAAATGGCCGCGGCCATCCACGGCAGCTGCCACGCGCCCCACGGCTTGGTGCTGTTGGAGGTCCGTTGCAGCCGACCAAGCGCCTCCGTCCGTTCTCCATGCACTGCGGATCCGTGGAACATCTCCGGCATTGGTAAACCAAACGGCGAGCGTGCGCTCTGTTCCGGCGGCCAGGGCGGAGCCGTTGACCGGACAACCGGCGACTTGCCATCCATCGGCGCCAATGGGCGCAGGCCCGGTCTGCAGGGCAGCCATTCCTGCACTGTCGCTGCCCACAAGGACCTCGCTGAAATCGCGAATTTCCTCTGCAGTGCGGTCCCGATACGTGAGCAGGTGGTCATCGCCCGCCGGCGCCGTCGCCAGGGGACAACAGGTGCAGGCGCTGCTGTCGAGCACCGTTTCCTCAGACCATCCCTTTGCTGCGGTCCAACGCGCGGCCCGCACTTCCATGGGGGCCTTGGCGGGGTTGGGGTGGCCGTCGAATTGCCGGCCGTCGAGCCAGGCAAAGAGCGCACCATCGCCTCCGACCATCCACTGGCCAAAACCGTGTTCAGCCACGGCCGTATCCCGGTGGGGGCAGTCCGGTGCAGACCAGGTGCGGCCCCCGTCTTGGCTGTGGGCCGTTTCAATGCCATAACAAAAGTCCCCGCGGGGGTCCATCACCAACCAGTGCGCATGGCCCCCTCCTGTTCCGTCAAAAGCCAGACCAGGTCGGTCCGCCCAGTTGACCAGAAAATCCGTTCCGGCAGCGATGGTGACGGTATCCTGCCAGCCTGTGGCCGACCACGCAGCCCAACGCACGGCCACGGTATCCCCGGTAACCTCGGTAAACAAGAGCGCGGGACCGACCGGACCGGCAGTCAGACCGGGCAGGGACGTTCCTGCAGGAAAATGGCACGCCGAATCCAGCGCGGTTTCCCGTTCAGAGAGGGTAGCACAGCCTATCCAAGACCAACTGCCCAACACACAGAGGAGCCCCGCCCAAAACGCAGGCGCTTGCCTCATTCAATCACGATGCGCGTGGGCAGGCCTTGGCCGTTTACCGTGGCTGTGTAGACTCCGGATGCTACGCCCCCCAGTGCAATGCGTGTGGTGGTGGCACCAAGGCGCGCCTGGAGCACTGCGCGGCCGGAGATGTCGCGCAGGACCAACGTACCGGGTTCGGCATCTGCCTCCCAGCGCACGGAGAGCACGTCAGTGGCCGGGTTGGGGTATACCGTGCAGAGCGGGCTGCCGTCTGGCGTCTCCACCGAAGTGATGACCCCGAGTGCAATGAGGATGGCGCGGAATTCCTGGTGGTACAGGTTGGCGATCCGCGCATCGTGCACGATGACGGTGTTTTCGTCATTGACGTTCTCGGCAGAGGAAGACCAGTTGTGCGAACCCGTGATGACCACCGGATCATTGCCAGGAGAGGCGTGGTCCACGATGGCATACTTGTGGTGGAGGTCGTTGCTGATGTCGTGGTGGTAGACCTGGACGCCAGAAGACAGCAAGTTGTCGAATTCGCTTCCCGTCGTGTTGACTTGCTCGATCGCGCCAATGGGGCTCACAAAGAAGCTCTCGCCGAGGGTGGAAATGGCCTCGCCAAGGTCGTCGCGCGTCAGGGTCAGCAAGGCAAATTCGAATTCAGAATCCGCCGCTTCGATCTGCTGTTTGATGGCACTGGTGGTGCCGTCGGAAGGCGAGAAATAGAGCTCCACCGGGCTGCCGCCAATGAGGAAGTTGGAAGGGGTGTTCCACGACTTGTCCGGGCCAAACTTGGCATTGCCCGCATCGGGGGTCATGCCATCACTGCCCCACATTTCGTTGAACTCCATGGTGTAGGCGCGGGCCAGGCTCTGGTCCTCAAATACGATGGCGTTGTTGAGGTCCTGCACCAGGTTGCCCGTGGTGAGGTTGGTGGATCCGGTCAGCACGAATGCCTGGTTCACGTATTCTGCATCTCCAATGATGAACTTGTTGTGCATGCCGCTGCCCTCGCCATCGGTGCGCGGGTGGGTCACGATGGAGGCCGGCAAGTTGTTGAGGCCCACATTGGCGTTTTGGCCTTCGTAAATCCAGCGGATTTCCACGCCATTGTTGGCGGCGGTTTCAAAGGCGTCTTCCAAGGTCTGGTCATTGAAATTGTACGCGGCCACGTCCAATGTGTATTGGGCAGAAGTAATCCAGGCCGCCACCGTATCGTTCATGTCTGTGCCCAGGGACACGGCCTCTTCTTCGGTGGCCACACTGACATCCACTGGACCGTTGAAGTACACGTGGATGTCGCCAGAGGAAGCCGATACTGTGGCGTAGGGGCGAATGGGTGAAGCCGCAGCCTCTCCATCGGGCAAGGTCGAAATGGCCCGCGCGAAGTAGATCTGGCCGGCCTCAAGACCGGTCAGGTCAACACTGTGTTCGGCACTGCCTGCTTCACCTGCGGCGCTCATGCCGAGCGCCTCAGTGAGGCCGTATTCGATGACGCCATCAGAGGCGAGGTCCGTGCTCCACGAGAGGGTGAAGCTGGTCTCGCTCATGTTGGTTTGCACCACCGGTGAGGTGTAGCAAATGCCTGAGGCGGGGATCAAATCGACGGGCCCACGGGGCAACAGCTGATACCCACCGAATCCGTCAAAGGAGAACTGGGACACGATGCCGATGAGGTCCACGGCGCACCCCGTCAAGGTCTCACCCACGAGGCTGTTGCTGTTGCGGACGTAGATGATGCCGGTCTCGCCATCGGCAGTGAAATCATAGGTATTGGCCGTGATTTCCTGCCCGGCCAAAGGAAAGGTGACGCCATTGATGCGGACCAACTCCCCCTCGAGGCCCTCGCCCAATGCGGAGGGCAACACCACTTGGGGCTCGGGAACCATTCCTGTGCCCTCAAAAGTGACGGCAGACAGGTTGGGACCGACTTCCAGCAGGCCATTGTATTCGGTGATTTCACCGGTCACAGTCAGCGAGTCGCCAATGGCGGGTGTAGCATCCCAATCAGACCAGTCAGCACCGGGGTAAAGGGCGATGCCAGCGGTGGCGTCTTGGAGATAACGCACCGAACCCAGGTTGTCGTCGCTGGTGACCACACCCGTGACTGTGACGACGTCACCGATGTTGTAGTTCTCGCGCATGTCGAGAATGTTGTCCTGGGCAAACAGGGAAGAGGCCGCCAACAGGCAGGCCGCAGCTGAGAGGAAGAAACGGTTCATGGTCATGGTCGGTTTTGGAGCCCTTTGAGTTCGAGGACGGCACTCACGCGGATCATGCGCGGTGGGCCGACAAAGACTTCGGCTTGCCCACTGCTGCCCTGTGGGCCGTAGGGGTTGGGGGCGTATTGAGAATTGTTCCGCGCATCGGCGATGAACAACTCATCCAACAAATTGGTGACACTCAAGCGCACCCGCAAGAGGGCATTGTCAGACACGTCAAACGAGGTGCCGGCGTTGAAGTTGATCAGGTTGTAGCCCGGGGTGACCCAGACATCTTTAGGCTCACCTTCTGTGATGACATCTCCAGGAGAGAAGTCGGCGTAGTGCTGCCAGAACCAGGTGCTCCGCACCGAGAAGTACGTCCCGCGCTTGGGGCGGTAGCTCACCGAAGCGCTGATCTGTCGCTGGGCCGCATCGCCCACCTTCACGCCGTTGAGGTTGACCAAGGTATCTGCCCGTGCGCCATTGTCGGTGCGGGTGATAAACCCGTTGTCCGCGCTGTTGATGAGGTCCACCCTTTCGTTGCTGGTCCAGCGCCAATTGCCCCAGGAGAACACACCCTGTACGTCCAACTTGGAGGTGACGTCATAGGCGAAGTCCCACTCCACACCGGAGTGGACCGCGTCCGCATTGAGCAGGTTGTATCCGAGGTTCCGGTCCGCCTGCTCAATGATGGTGCCCGCTTCGGTGTCCCAGTCGACGTCCTCAATGAGGCGGTCGTCCTGAGCCAGCACAAGCAGATCCTGCCGACCTGCAGTGGTCGAGGTGTCGGAGTAGACGCTCAAGTTGGCGTCCTGCCACAGCCCGGAAACGCTGTAGAAGCGGTTCACAGCCTTGTTTTCCCAACCCGTGCGGTAGGCATTGATGTTGGAGGCAAAGCGGTCTTTCGCATACTTCAAGCCCACTTCGACCGCCTTGACATACTGGTTTTCGTAGCCCTCGATGAGGTTGTTGTTGATGTCAAAAACGGAATTGAACAGCGGCGCGCGGCTCAGGTAGCCGAGGTTGGTGTAAGCGCTGGTCCACTCGTTGAGGTTGTAGTTGCCGCCTGCCTTGACCGTGTAGCTGTTGAGCCGCTCCCAATCCGTGGCATAGGTTTCGAGGCCGGGATGCTCCGCGGTCAACAGCGTGCCGTCGGCGAGGGCGCCTTCTGACCAATCGCTGTCACCCAATACCCGCCATTCGTCCGTAGAGCGGACCTCGTAGGTCGTGCCCTCGAGGGTCACCACACGGGGCCTGAAGTAGTCGATGCCGCGGTAAAAGCTCTGTGCCCCTGACACATTCACGAACGCGCTGTAGTTCAGCTTGTCCCACTCGAGTTGCACGTAGGTGCCACCCCATCCCACTTGGCCGTCGTCTGAGTAGAAATACCGGTCTCCTTCCCGCAGCGGGGCATCAAAATCGGCATTTTGATCGCGCCGGTCGGCAGGCGCATCGTAGTAGTCTGCGCCAAACATATCGCCAATGGTGCGGTAGTGGCTTCCGGTGTAATGCCGCACATCCACACCCGCACTGAAGCTCAGTTCGTCCTTCAACTGCGTGGTGTAGTTGGAGAGTGCGCCATACCAGCGGTGGTCGTTGTGGGCGACCCGGATGAAGTTGGAGCCTTTGCGTTCTCCGTTGTCATCCACGTTCAATCCATTGGGGCCAAACTCAAACAGCTGGTGGCTGTCCCACGTTTGCTGCAGGTCGAGCGTGCCATCGGCAAGTCGGGTTCCCGGGGTGCTGGCCAAGGCCTCTCCACCACCGGTGCCAAAGCTGGCGTAGGCCGTCGTGGTCAGCGTGCTCTTGTCCGTCATCGCCCACACGTCCCTCACGGTGAAGATGGGCTTGAAGTAATAGTTCTGCCGAGAGTTGTAGCGGCGAGACTCCCCGTAGGTGGTGTCGATCAGTCCTGTTGCTTCGTTGTAGTTGTAGTAGACTTCATCGTAGTTCACCATGAATTCATTGAAGCCACGCCCCATGGAGACCAAGTCGGTTTCTTCGGCATCATCGAGGATGCCTTGCAGCTCGTCTTGGCCTTCTTCCGGGGTCAATTCCTGGGCCAAGTCCGCATCGAATTCATGGACCTGCATTTGGTACGAGCGCTGACCGTGGCGCTGCGGTGCACCAAACGTGGTGAAGCTCAAGTTGTGGTTGCCCACAGTCTTGCGGCCCTTGAGGTAATACGCATAGGCTTCGGATTCCAGTCCGGCGGCAAACCCTTGATTGGTCCTGTACGACCCCACAAAATGCAGAAAGCCCTTTTCACGGCTGCCAAAAACACCGGCGAGGCTGTTGCGGTAGTAACCGTAGTTGCCCACCTCCGAAAGGAAAGTCAAGCTGCCATTGCCCCGCTCGTCTCCTCCGGTGAGGATGTTGATCGTACCCCCGACGGAAGGAATGGCGAGCTTGCTGGCGCCCAATCCCCGTTGGACCTGCGTGGTCCGCACGACGAGGTCGAGACCGGCCCAGTTGCTCCAGTACACCCATCCGTTCTCCATGTCGTTCATGGGGACGCCGTCCACCATGACGGCGAGGTT
>DGOE01000010.1:0-14698 GCA_002389295.1 Flavobacteriales bacterium UBA4474
TACACCGATGTCTTCATTGACAACCTCCACCTCCAAGCCGTATTGCTGGGCTGAAAGAAAGGCGGGTGTGAGGCACAAGGTTGAGGTCAAGAGAAATCCGAGGGCCGTCACGGTGGATTGGAGGCGTTGGTGAGCCGTGCCGTGTGGGATCGGGTGCGAAGAGCGCGGGGTTTGGTCTTGGTGAATCATGGGAATCATTCGCAGAAGTAGGTCATGTTGCCGAGGAGGTCGAGCAGGTCGTTCATGCCGATGTAGCCGTTGCCGTCCACATCGGAGGGGCAATCATCGATGCCGATGCAATTGCCAGCAGCTGGGTCCCAGACGGTGCCGGGACCACAGAAATTGGTGCCGTCCGTGAGGTTTTCGAAGAAATCACAGAGGCCATTGTCGTTCATATCGAGGATGCAATTGCCGTAGCAGTCAAAGAACACCGAGCCCATGTAGCAGCTGAAGTCCTCATCGGTCGCATCGGGGTCGAAGTTGCAGGCATAGGGCCACGTACAGCCCGGTATTTCTGCTTCGTCGCAGATGCCATCTCCGTCGGAGTCGTTGATGCAGTTGCCGTCACAATCGTAGTACACTTCCGGCGGATAGGTGCAGGAGCCGTCGTCTTCAGAGGCATCTCCATCGAAATTGCACGCCGCGGGATCCGTACATCCAACGCATGGCACCACCGAGATGGAGTCACCTTGTGTGAGACACCCGGACGCATCCATGACGCCCGGAACCCATAGGCCCGGGGGCAAGAAGGCATGGAAAGCACTGCCCAGATCGGTTCCGCTCAGCCCATCCAGCGAAGTCAATACGGTCTCCCCCGAGGCCTGGAAAACATAGGGTGGGGTTCCTCCCGAAGCGAAAAAGTCGACGCCTTGTCCTTGTGGAGTGGCACATTCGTCGACGAAGTCGAATTCAAACTCCAACGGTTCCGGTTCCTCCAGCTGGATTCCGAACTCAGGGGTTGCGCATTCTGCTGCATCCGACAGTTGAACGGTGTAACTGCCCGGTGGAACGCCTTCGAAAATGAAATAGGCTGTGTCGAGCGTCACGGTCGGATAACCGGAAATGCTCAGTGCAAAGGGCGCAATGCCTCCTTGAATGTCCAGGATCAGCCGCCCATCCGCTGCCCCGAAACAACTCACGTCGAATGTCTCGGTGAACATTTCCAGGTAGGAACATCCCCCGTCTTCGTCTGTCGCATCGGGGTTGAAATTGCAGGCTTCCTCGTCGGTGCATCCGGGCACTTCGGCCTCGTCACATATGCCATCGCCATCGGTGTCGTTCAGACAGAAACCTGAGCAGTCCAGGTAGTCTGCGCCATACAGGTCTTCCGGATAGGTGCAGTCTTCGTCCGTAGGATAGCAGTTGCCTCCGATCTCCAAGGTCAGGTATTCGATGTTGCCTCCATCTCCTTCCACGAACACTTGGATGTACAATGCTCCCGAGAGCATGCCATCGGTGGTGAGTTGTGCAAGCAAAACCTCCTGCTCCGGCCCGTTGGCGTATCCGTTGGAGTCCCCGATCAGAACAAACCAAGACCCCCCGACAGGATCGTCCATCACAATGCTCGACCCCGGAACTCCTCCCCCGGGATCAAAGTCGCTCAACCAGGTGTTCTCGCCCCCTTGAATGGTGTTGATCTCGGCCTCACCCGAAATGATATCAGGGGATTGTTCCAATCCAATGGTGACCCAACTGTCGTATTCCAGCTCCGGGAAATTCGCAAAGAGTGCGGGGGCTATACCATTCGGGGTGGGGCCGCCCAGAGCATCCTGATAGAATGCCGTCGTGGTCAGGATTTGCAAGGGATGGGCAGCGTAGCCGGCCACGGCGCTGACGAAATCCCCGGGGTTCTCGCATTTCAGGGACAGACGATATGTGGTCATGCCCGCCAAGGGACCGCTGTCGTGCTGTGCCACGGTATCCAACATCAGGCAATAAGGCGCCAACTCGGGTTCTCCCCCATCGTAATCGCACGCGTTTGGGTCGGTGCACGGCTCGTCGTCGTCGCATATGCCATCGCCGTCCGCATCATTGATGCACAGCCCCTCGCAATCGACAAAAGGAGAACCATATAGATCTTGAGGATAGAGGCAAGACCCGTCGTCCGTATTGGCGCACGCTTCGAAGTTGCAAGCCGCATCATCAGTGCACCCGGACAAGGTCAACCCGGACGACCATGTAAACGTCGGGAGGTTGCCCTCATCATTGACCACGGGATTCGTACCCTCACCCTCGATGAAAATCTGGGTGTACAGGCTCATTTCGAGCACCCCTGTTGTGGTGAATTGTCCCACCAGCACCCTCAGGTCCTCACCTGCGATCCCGTTCGCATCGCCATTCAGGGCAAACCAATATCCACCGAAGAAGTCGTCGATCATGATGCTGCTGCCCGGCGTCCCATCACCGGAATCGAAAACATCAATCCACGGGTTCGCTGAGGATTGTCCTATGGTGATGCTCGCTTCTCCCAGCGCGGCATTGGCTGCACCCTCCAAACCGATGGTGACCCAGCTGTCGTACTCCAGATCAGGAAATACCGGAAAAAGCAGGCTGTTGATTCCGTTGGGCGTCGGACCTCCCAGAGCGGAGTGAAAGAAGTCTGCCGTAGTGGTGACCGATGACGGGAAGGAAGCATCGCCCGAAACGGCGCTGAGGAAGTCATCCTCATTTTCCATGGTGATGTAAGCGCGATAGGTTGAATAGCCGCTGAGGTCAATGGTTCCGACTGCACTGATCAACTCACCTATGTCGCTTGCCACGACTTCCACCTCAATTCCGTAGCCCCCTAGAGTCTCCTGAGCACCGCCGCCATCCGTTCCCTGTCCTAAACAATTGCCGTCGCAGTCCACAAAGTCAACACCGTACAGATCGATGGGGAACGTGCAGGATCCCGGATCACTAAATATGGCGGTGCTGTCATAGTTACAGGCCGTTTCGTTCAAACAACCTGCACAGCTGATGCTCTCGCAGCTGCCATCGTCGACGGTAGCCAACGGGTTGTAGTTGCAGTATGCGACGTTGGTACACCCCTCAATCGCGGGCGTGAATATCATTATCGATTGAGTACAGTAATTGGAGCCTGATTGATTTCCTGCACAATCGGCATAATACACTTCCCAAAGACGATTGATTTGCAATCCGCTGCTCTCAGCTGTATCCAAAAGAATGATATCGTCTGTCCAATCTACAAAGGGAGTCAGTGAATCAGAACAATTGTCAAGTGTAACATGCTCGGGGTATCCCAAAAGACTCGGAGAGAAGTCAGAAAGACTGGTATCCGAATTAAGGATGATATCGCTTGGACATAACAAACCCGGTGCTGCTGGTGGCTGCTCATCCACTACACTTATGACTTGCGTGCAGGTTTGTTCGGAAAAATTATCGCAATGGTCAACTCCATAAATCGCCCAGCTGCGTTCTATTGTGAATTCCCCTGAACAAGCTCCTGTTATTGTAGTGTCATCATAGAATATCGCAAGATTGGGTTGGTCGTCGCAGTTGTCCTCCAATCCATAGACGATGGGAGCGCCTGTGATGCTCGGGTCTATATCTACGGTACAGTATGCATCAGATTGAACCTGCACATCTTGCGGGCAAGTAATTGTAAAGGTTGGATCCTCTTCATCGAAAGAGTTCACTATTTGCACAAACAAGGCCGTGTTTCCACAATTATCAGTCAAGGCATAAGTGCGAAACACTGAACCTGCACAAGATCCGCTAACAAACTGGTCGACCCATGAGACATTAATGTCATCGGGTGACGTGCAGTTGTCTTGTATGTTGTTCAACCCCAGCACTCCACCGAAATTGACATCCTCTTGGAACAAATCACACTCCAAGAGAATTTCGAAGTCGCCGTCGAAAGTGGGGGGCTCATTGTCTACGAGGTAGATGCGCTGCATCTCGGTGCTGCTGTTGCCGCAGTCGTCCACGAAGGTGTACTCACGGTCGTAATAGTAACATCCAGGAGCCTCTTCATCGTCCGCGTCCATGCGACCGGTGACCGTCGTCCAGCTGTAGGAAACATCGGAGTCACAATTGTCTGTGCCGCTCGCCACTCCAAATTCTGTGACCTCGTCGTAGTCCGCGCATTCGATCACCACGTCTTCCACAAACCCGACCGGTGCGATGGTGTCCAGCACTGTGATGGTCTGAGTGCCACTGCCAGAGTTGAGACAGTAATCGGTCGTGCTCCAAGTTCGAAAAACAGTGTAAGACCCTTCCGCGGCGCTGTCATCTCCTGCGCAAATCGAGGAGGACCATTCATCCTCAAAGTTGAGATTCGTAAGAAGAAGCTCATGTGCCGAACATTCATCGAGTGGAATGGCTGCTCCCAACAAACCCGTGTCTGTTGGGGCCGCGCATTCTGCATCGAGGTAGATTATGGTATCATTTGGAACGAGTAGCAGAGGATCGGTTTCATCAAAAAGCTGCAGGTATTGCATTGTAGTAACCGACGGATTCCCACATGCATCAAAAGCGGTCCAACTGCGCATCCAGGTCCTCGGACATCCACCCGTCAATTCTGTGACTTCGATTACGTAGTCTAATTCAGGCGAGCAATTATCTATCGCATACAGGGGAATGTTGGCGGGATCCTCAGCCTGTTCTTGGGTCAGTATATCACTGCATTCCACCATCAAATAAGGATTGTATTCAATCCAGACCGGTGCTATGGTGTCCAGCACTGTGATGGTCTGGATATGTTCAATGCCCCCGCCGCAGGTATCGCCTACTTCCCATATGTAAAACAGGGTACTGCACGCCTCCGAAGAGTTTTCAACCTCATAAAGGCCTTGAAAGTCGGCCTCCAGCAGCTGTGGATTGTCTGGATCACAGGATGACGCGGCAAAGAATACCGCCGTATCCGGCAAGAACTGTCCGCAATAAATCGCAGTATCGGCAGGCGGGTTGACCCAAGTCAGACCCGTTGCTACAGCAGCCCAATCCTGGAGTTTTGCAGACTGTGCCCACGTTTTGCTGAACATTGAAATCAAACAAAAGACAAGTAGGAATCGCAGGCTTTTCAGCATGGCAAGTGGTTCGGTCCATTCGAATGTACTGAGGAGTGGGTATAATAACCGCACGTCAGTAAAATCAGGTATTCTGCGGGGTTCAGCCGTCCTCGCAAGGCTGGCCATAGTTGCCTAGGATTTCGAGGACGTCCAGGATGCCGATGTAGCCGTCTTCGTTGACGTCGGCAGGGCAAGGATCCGGGATCTGGAAGTCGGTGCAAGACCCGTCGTCGTAGGCTGCGGATGCGTCGTAATTGAGGGCTTCCTCATATGTACAGCCCGCACAGGAGGTGAAGTCGCAAGGAGCAGCGAGCGTGGCAATGGCACTGTAGTTGCAAGCCTCCGGAACCATGCATCCGGCTGTCTCCGCATCGTCACAGATTCCGTCCTGGTCCACATCTGCTGAACAAGTGCCACCACAGATGCCGAGCGCATCCAACTCATTTCCTGCACAATCGCAATCGCCTGCGGGCATGGGAGAGCACCCGCAATCGTATACCGCTCCCGGTCCATTGCAGACCCCACAGGCATCGACTGTGCCGAGACAATCGTCTACATCATCGCAGATGCCGTCACCGTCGATGTCGGCTGTGCAATCACCCCCGCATTCGCCGAGGGCGTCGAGGAATTGGCAATCGCCATCCTCGTCGGTGGCCAGCGCATTGTAGTTGCAGGCATATGGATTCATGCAGCCGGCGACCTCATCGTTATCGCAAACTCCATCCGCGTCGAGATCGGAGAGGCAATCGCCTCCGCATACACCGAGCGCATCGAGCTGGTTTCCGTCGCAATCGCAATCTCCCGCAGGAATGCCTGTGCAGCCACAAGGGAACACCGCGCCGGGACCATTGCAATAGCCGCAGGAATCCAGCGTACCGATGCAATCGTCCACATCGTCACAGAGCCCATCTCCATCGTAGTCCGTGAGGCATCCGCCACCGCAAACGCCAAGGGCATCGAGGGCATTTCCATCGCAATCACAGGCTCCCACAGGCAATTCAGTACATCCACACGCGTAGATTTCCCCGGGGCCATTGCACACTCCGCATGCATCCAAGTCGCCAACACAGTCGTCCTCCGCATCGCAAATCCCATCGGAATCGACGTCCTCAGCGCACCCTCCGCCGCATTCACCGAGGGCGTCGAGATAGGTGCAGGTGCCATCCTCCACATTGGCTTCCGCGTCAAAATTGCACGCCAATGCATCGGTGCACCCTTGGATGAAGAAATCGCCACACCCCGTTTCCACCATCTCAACCGTCACCTCCAAGGCGGCATCGTAATCGCAGGATTGGCCTTGGATTTCTACGCTGTATTGGCCGATATCGAGAACCGGAATGGCAGAGGCCGAATCGAGGAATGTACCGTCGAGGTACCAGGCGATGCTGGAGGCTGTCGACTCCCCCTGCGTCCCGAAGCCCAACATCCACTCGCCATCGCTGCAAGCCAATTCAGGTTGCGGTGCAACGGCCACGATGATGGGCTCTGCCTCTGTGGTGCAGCCCGTCTCAGGATTCGTAGCGGTGATGCCGAATGTCCCCGGTTGGGTAACCAGGATGGAATCATTTGTAGAAATGGAAGCGCCATCCAAGGTCCATTCCAGGTCGGGTTGATCCGAGTTTGCAACCAATGTGATGACACCCTCACCCGGACACCCGAGAATGAGACCGGCCGGATCGGTGCTGAGTTCGGGCACGGGCAGCACTGCGATGTACACCGCGTCAAAGAGATAACCGAATCCATCGGTGGATGTCACCATGAACTCCCCTGTCGACTCCGGAATAAAGGTCAAGGTGTTCCCCGTGCTCCCATCAAACCAGGTCGGATCATGCGTGTTGGGGCCTTCATAGCTCAGCGTCACCTCCGTTCCAGGGCAAACCGATAAGCTGTCTGGACCAGCAATCAATTCAGGATCGACTTGAGGCCCCTCTGACCACAGGGCTTTTCTGAAAACCGGGCCCCAATTACCGTTGGAAGAACGCATCCTAACGTTCATCATGGTCGGACCCCCGACAAATTCCCAGATGTAGTCGGTCCTCAGTAATTCCTCCACCACATCCCCAATCTCGCCGAATTCCGAAATGATGGGCAGTCCATTGCCCTCTCCAGGATCGAATATGCCCAAGAAGAACTCCCCTTCCACGATGCCCGATATGGGGCCGACACCGTACACCGGGTCCGTTTCTCCTCCTCCTTCATTCAGCGCTGTATCTGTAGGGAAAGGCTCCGTACCAAATGGCGCAAATAGGACTTGCTGATACACTTCCCCCCATTGATTCTGGGCATCTCTTGCCCGAATTCCAAACATCACAGGAGAGCCCAAGGAATCCCACGGTACATTTTCCTTGAAGACTTGTTCCAATGCTTGATTCCAAGCCCCATCCTCCACATCCAATGGTGTACCCGCTCCCGCTCCAGGGTCATCCCCGAAGAAAAACTCAACTGCTGTGATCCTTCGGGTAGCCACCTGACAGCTTCCGTCATCATCCGTCGCTTCAGGATTGAAATTCCCAGCATTATCGTTCGTACAACCTGCAACCTCAGCCCCGTCGCAAATTCCATCACCATCGGTGTCAGCCAAGCAGTTCCCTGCACAATCTTCTCCGGGTCCCGCATAGAGGCAGGAGTCATCAAAATCAGTAGCCTGTGCATTGTAGTTGCAGGCGAGTTCATCCGTGCAACCAGCGACTTCATCCACGTCGCAAATCCCATCGCTGTCGATGTCGAAATCGCATCCCAGATCACAAGGGGGATAGCTACAACTCCCATCATCGTCTGTGGCGAGATCGTCATAGTTGCAAGCGCTTTCCTCAGTGCAGCCTGGCACCTCGGCCGCATCACAGATGCCGTCTCCATCCACATCGGAAATACAATCACCCGAGCAATCCTCACCCAAGTCAGGGTATTGACAGGCTCCGTCATCGACCTCAGCCTCCCCATCAAAGTTGCAAGCCAACGGGTCGGTGCACCCCAAGCTGCAAGTGGCATCCAAGTCGGAAACGTCCACTTCGATACTGAGACTGCCCGAACAATACGGCGTGGTGTAAGTCCCTGAGTATGTGCCGGGCAGATTGACTGCCACCTCAGCGCCTGGACCCAAGGGGGCCCCTTCAAATTCCCACTCGACCTCCGTCCAAGTGGACATGGCGCCCTCAAGCAATCCCACAGACCACCCCAGACTTCCGCAGAACAATGTTGGCGCCGGACTCGAAGTCACTTCCACCGGCTCCGAATGCGCCACACACTGGGTGACGGGATCGACTACTTCAAGGATGTATGTACCCGGACCGGATACCGCTACCTCCGAATCGGTGCCTTCGGCAACTCCATCTTTGGACCATTGGTATTCCAAGCCTTCCGTAACCGCCATGATGGAAAAGATCGGTTGCGCAGGACACAGCACTACCACTCCCGTTGGGTGGGTAGCTGGATCTGGCAACGCTTCTATGGTGATGTGCACACTGTCCTCATATGTGGTCAGCCCATCAGAGGCCATCACTCCATACCACCCGCTCGATTCAGGGGTGAAAGTGAGCGCGTCTCCCGTGGATCCATCAAACCAGACGGGGTCATGGGTGTTCGGGCCTTCGTATTGAACGGTAAAGGCCACCTCGGGACATGCCGACAGGCTGTCTACAGTGAGGAGTTGGACCTCGTTCTCCTCACCATTCGGCCAAACAACCTTACGGAAAAGAGGCCCCCATCCTCCAGCGTCATCCGTCACCCTCACACGCATGTTGAATAGAATGGGGCCAGGCAATTCCTCCCAAGTGAACTGGCTACGCCCTACTTCTTCGAGCGCCATGTCCCAGTCTCCTTCCAGAACATCCAGAGGCAAGCCGTTCCCCGCTCCCGGATCGACCCAGCCAAAGAAGTACTCCGCCTCACCCAACCGAGGCATATCGGGTTCCGTCAACAGAATGCCCGTGCTGTCCACTCCCGTTTCCGGGCCAAACAACACCTTACGGAATACAGGGCCCCAAGTCCCTGACCGCGCATCACGGGAGCGAACATGGACAAGAATTGGTGCTTCAACACTCAGATTTTGCTCCAACAGCACATGCTCCAGTGCCTGGTCCCAGTTGCCGTCAACTGCACCCATGGGCCATCCATTTCCTTCACCGGGATCCTCTCCGATAAAAACTTCGGCCTCCGCCAAGCGGGCTGAAGACACGGATCCCACGATGCCTCCGGTGGAATCCACCTCAGTGGCCGAGGACGGTGCAAACACAACTTTGCTGAATGCAGGACCCCATTCCCCACCGTCTGTGCCTCCTTTGACTCGAATGTGAATCAAGGCGGGGCCATCAAAATCTGGTGTTGCAGCGAGGGAATAGAGGTGCTCAAGGCTCTGGTCCCACTGACCATCGACTACTTCGAAAGCCTCTCCACCCCCTTCTCCAGGATCCTGTCCGATATACCACTCGCCCTGAATGATGCGCGCAGCAGGCAAAGTGCAAAGCCCCCCGTATTCGGTAGCCGTCGAATCGTAATTCAAGGCGTCCGGATCGGTGCAACCTGAAATTTCCTCTGCATCGCATACACCGTCACCATCCGCATCACCAACACAATTTCCAGCACAGTCATACCCGACCTCTGGAAATGCGCAGCTGCCATCATTCTCCGTAGCCAGAGCTTCGTAATTGCATGCCGAGACAACCGTGCAACCCAACACGGGCAGGCCATCGCAAATGCCGTCTCCATTCGCATCCTCCAAACACGCGCCGGCACAGTTGTATCCTGTATCTGCATAAAAGCAACTTCCATCGTCGAGACCTGCCGCAGCATCAAAGTTGCACGCCAGGTCATCCGTACACCCTCCCAGACAAGAGGGGTCAAGCAAACTGTCAGGAACCGTAATGCTTGTCGCAGCAGAGCAATTTGATGTCGAGAGCTCGAGGGAATAAGTTCCTGGGCCGTCCAATTGCAATGGCAATCCTCCTTCAAAGGGAACGTCATTCATGCTCCAGGACAGCGTCAACTCAGATGACTCACCCGGTGTTCCCAAATCCAAGGACCACCCCAATGAGGCCGAACATTCAAGTTGCAATGTGGGGTTGGCGTCAATGAGCACACTGTCTGAAGAAGTGGGACACTGCGCCACTGGATCGGTGGCTGTGCAGTAGTAGGCACCAGGATCTGTGATGATCAATGTGCTCTCCCCGGGATCTGCCACGGCCGTGCCGTTCTTGAACCACTGCAGATCAGCAGACGTTAATTCTGCAGTCAACTGGAAGACCGGGGTGGCAGCACAAACCAGTACATAACCTGAAGGATCGGTCGATATGGGATCAGGGGCGCGGACTTCGAGATGTACCGAGTCCACCATGGTTTCAAGACCGTCCGTTGAAGTCACTCCAAACCAAGCTGATTCAGTCGGCACCACCCAAACGGCATCTGCAGTCCTTCCATCCTCCCATGTGATTTCATGGGTATCCGGTCCGGAGTATTGAACCTGAACGGAATCACCAAGACACAATGAAAGCGAATCGCTCCCCGCAATCAAGGGGTGGTTCGACTGACTACCGTTGACCCAAACAACCTTTCTGAATCGCTCTCCCCACTGGCCGCTGCTGTCCTTCACCCGCACATTGATCAGGATGGGAGAAGTCGTCTCAGGCCAAGTCATCAATGAACGATTCACGTCTTCAATGATATCATCCCATGTGCCATCCCGCACGGTCATGGGTACTCCCTGTCCTTCTCCCGGATCAAACACCCCGAGGAAGTACTCGCCTTGGGCCAAAGTAGCGGGGTCCACCTGTCCCACCGCTGGCAAGCATGCCGCGGTGAGCCAAAGGAGGACAACCCCTGTCTTTTGCCAAGGAGGCCAGCGCATGATACCGATCTGAACCTGAATCAGTTGCGCTGGTAGGCCTTGGCCCGAATGTCCACGTCCTGTCCAGGGAACAGGTCCGCCGGCATGTCGAGGTCATAAATGAGGGCCTTGGCATCCGTATTCTCAGGGAAATTCGCGTATCCCCACGGTCCGCCTGCCCGTCCCCGATCGTTCACCGTGAGATCAAGGTCATAAAATTCATGGGCAGGCGACCCCCCATTTTCATTGGCCCCTCCATTGCCCATTTCTCCATACACCAATGGATTGCTCCCGGAAATCGGAGGTTGGGGCAACCCAATGCTGTTGTGGTTCCATTCAAAAAAGCCACCATAGGCCGGATTCGGAAACGCCGCTCCGTTGGTAGCCCAAAAATTTATGTTTGACCCTATGCCAGTACCGCTGCAACAACTGCTAGAGGTACAGTTAAACATGTTTCGAGCCCCGAAATACGGCAACTCTCCGTTCCAGCGCTGGTCTCCAATGTCCACTTGACCTGCTCCGCAATTACAGTTGTTTTCTGTATCACACCAATTAAAATTGGTGTTGTCCCAGTATGCGTATGCAACGGCCCAGCGCATGAAGTAGGTGGTGCCGAAAATGTTATTGTAGAAGCGGTGGGCCCAGCCTGGTGGGTTCCATGGGAAGTGGATGTAGGCGTTGGTCACGAATTCGTTGTTGATGATGTCGTTGGAGCCGGAAGTATGGTTCCACATGAACCAATAGAGGTTCTTCATCTGGTTGTTGGCCATGCGTACCAAGTGGTTGTCGTTCCGGAATTCGACGTAATCGCTGAACTCGTTCTGGATGATGGCCATTTTGAACTCCGCGCTGTTCCCATCGGGCTCGTCATTGACCACAAGACGTGGCATGGTGCTCATGACTACATCCCCACAACGGATGGTCGTGGTGCTTCCGACTGTTGAACGAATCAAACGTGGATCCCAGCCGTTTTGGTTGGCATTGAAATTGGTGCTGATGGTGCCATCAATCAAATGAAATTCAGCACGGTTCGCCCCTGTACCTCCATGACTGGCGTTGATGTTGACATCCCCGAATTGACAGCTGAGTGCGGTGATGTTGAATCGGTACGATGCTGAAGTCACGTTGAGCGCATACACGCCGGTGTGGATTGAAACCAATTCGACTTTTCCATCTGCCTGAGTCGCCACGTTGATGGTGGCGTGAAAATCGATGACCCCACTCCCATCGCTAGGGATCAGCGTGAGTGATTTCCCGATGGTCAGTGCCTGCTCATAATAATCTCCAGGTACGATGATGATACGGTCTCCGTCCACAGCAGCAGCCACCGCATTGGTAATGCTCGCGAAGGTGGTGACTCCGTCTCCGGCGGAGAGGTTCCAGTCGACGTAGCGGTCGGTGGCACCGGCCTGGGTGCCGAGGCAACACAGAATCAGTGCTGCCCACAAGTGAAGCATTTTGGTCATGGTGTGGTCAAGGTATTTCAGGGGTTCAATGAGGCCAAAAAATTATCTGTGGTAACGCGTTATTGCTCTTCACAGGAAAGGGAGAAGTTGGCGAGGAAGATGAGCAGATCAGATGCACCCGTTTCCCCACTCCCATCCAAATCGGTGGGGCAATCGCCCCCTACCCCGACGCACAAACCAATGGAAGGCACCCACGTGGTGCCATCGCCGCACAAACCGGATTCGAGATCATCGCAAATGCCATTCTCGTTCTCATCGGCCTCACATTCGCCGTCGCATACTCCGATGGCATCGGGCATGTTTCCATCGCAGTCACAGGCTCCCGGCAGAATGTCCTCGCAGCCACAGCTGTAGATGGCACCTGGACCATTGCACACTCCGCAGGCATCCAACGTTCCATCGCAGGTGTCCTCAGTATCACAAATGCCATCGCCATCCGCATCTCCCGGACAATTTCCTCCGCATATGCCCAGTGCGTCATCGTAGAAACAGACGCCATTGTCCTCAGTGGCATCCGCAGCGAAATTGCATGCCTGAGGGTCCGTGCACCCGAATGTCTCCGCGTTGTCACACACACCATCGCCGTCCTCATCGGCAGAGCATGAACCGCCACAGACTCCAATGGCATCTAATTGGCTTCCATCACAATCGCAGTCGGTTTCAGGAATGTCCGTGCATCCGCAATCGTAAATCCCGCCGGGGCCATTGCAGACACCGCAGGCGTCGAGTGTGCCCACGCAATCGTCCTCATCATCGCAAATACCATCGCCATCCGCATCGGCAGCACAAGTGCCTCCGCATAGTTCGACAGCGTCCAAGAAACTGCAAGTGCCGTCGTCATCGGTGGCTTCTGCGTTGAAATCGCAAGCGCAGGGATCTGTGCAACCGGGGACTTCTGCGTCGTCACAAACGCCATCGCCATCCGAATCCGACGCACAGGTGCCGCCACAGACGCCCAAGGCGTCGAGCTGGCTGCCATCGCAGTCGCAATCTCCAGCGGGGATTCCCGCGCAGCCGCAGGCATAAATCTCGCCGGGACCGTTGCAAACCCCGCACGCGTCGAGGGTGCCCACGCAGTCGTCGACATCATCGCAAATGCCATCGCCATCCGCATCAGAAGTACAGGATCCGCCACAGACGCCCAAGGCGTCGAGCTGGTTGCCATCACAGTCGCAATCCCCCACTAGAATGCCCTCGCAGCCGCAATCAAAGACAGGGCCGGGGCCTGCACAGATACCACAAGCATCGAACAAGCCGATGCAATTGTCCGCGTCATCACAGATGCCGTCGCCATCTGCATCCGAACTGCAATCACCACCGCAATCGCCCACAGCGTCTGTCGTTTCACAGGTGCCGTCGTCATCCGTTGCCGAAGCGTCATAGTTGCAGGCAAACGGATTCGTGCAACCTGGAACCTCTGACTCGTCGCATACGCCGTCGCCATCCGAATCCGCCGTGCAGGTGCCGCCACAGATGCCCAAGGCGTCCAGCTGGTTGCCGTCACAGTCGCAATCGCCGGCCGGGATTCCCGCACAACCGCAGGCATAGATTTCGCCGGGACCGTTGCATACCCCGCAGGAGTCGAGAGTGCCCACGCAGTCGTCGATATCGTCGCATATGCCATCGCCGTCCGCATCCGAAGTGCAGGCGCCGCCACAATCGCCAATGGCGTCGTCAGATGCACACGTGCCATCATCATCGGTGGCTGTGGCGTCGTAGTTGCAAGCAAACGGGTCCGTGCAACCTGGTACTTCTGCGTCGTCACATACGCCGTCGCCATCCGAATCCGCTGTGCAGGTACCGCCGCAGATGCCCAAGGCGTCCAGCTGGTTACCGTCACAGTCGCAGTCGCCGATTGGAATTCCCGCGCAACCGCAGGAATAAATCTCGCCGGGACCATTGCAAATACCGCACGCGTCGAGGGCGCCCACGCAGTCGTCGATATCATCGCAGGTGCCATCGCCATCCGCATCAGAAGCACAGGATCCGCCGCAGTCGCCCAAGGCGTCAAGCTGGTTGCCACCACAGTCGCAATCACCGGCTGGAATTCCCGCGCAGCCACAGGCATACACCTCACCGGGACCGTTGCAGATACCACAGTCGTCGAGGGTGCCTACGCAGTCGTCGATAACGTCACAGATTCCATCGCCGTCCGCATCGGAAGTGCAGGCGCCGCCACAATCGCCAATGGCGTCGTCAGACGCACACGTGCCATCATCATCGGTGGCTGCAGCATCGTAGTTGCAGGCAAACGGATTCGTGCAACCTGGAACCTCTGCGTCGTCGCATACGCCGTCGCCATCCGAATCCGCTGTGCAGGTCCCGCCACAGATGCCCAAGGCGTCCAGCTGGTTGCCATCGCAGTCGCAATCGCCGGCCGGGATTCCCGCGCAGCCGCA
>DGOE01000010.1:14773-21175 GCA_002389295.1 Flavobacteriales bacterium UBA4474
TCGCCAATGGCGTCATCTGTTGCACAGCTCCCGTCATCGTCCGTTGCCGTTGGGTCATAATTGCAAGCATAAGGGTTTGTGCAGCCGGGAACTTCGGCGTCGTCGCATACACCATCGCCATCCGAATCCGCCAAGCACGTTCCACCACATTCTCCGACTGCATCCAGTTGGTTGCCGTCACAGTCGCAATCTCCCAGAGGTATTCCCAAGCAACCACAAGCATAGATTTCACCGGGGCCGTTGCATATCCCGCACGCATCAATCGTTCCCACACAGTCGTCTAGGTCATCGCAAATCCCATCACTGTCTTCATCGGAAGCGCATGTTCCCCCACATACTCCAATGACATCGACAACATTGCCATCACAATCGCAGTCTCCCAATGGAATCCCTGGGCCGCCACAGACTCCACAGGCATCCAAATACAGACATGACAGATTGTATGGATCCAGGAAATTGCAGGCTCCGGTATCCGTGCAAGCATCAAATTCATCGCAGATTCCATCTGAATCGACGTCAGAATCGCATGGACACGATTCCGGTTGAGACCAAGTGGGCTCACCCAATCCTTCCGTTGTAAAAGAGACTCCCAATCGCAAGTCGACACCTCCCCCTTGAACAAACTGAATATTCCACAGTCCCGATAAGGCTCCTGAGGTCGTGAATTGCCCCAAAAGCACTTTTCCTTCTCCATCCGGCACAGCATTGGAGGAGCTGGGATAAGCGAACCATCCACCCCCCACTACCGTGGTCATGGAGAAACTGCTGCCTGTCGCTCCGCTACCAGGCTCGAAAAGGGAAATCCAATTCTCCGCTGGATCGGCGGCCGTAGAAACCGTCTCGAAACCCAAGCCCAACATGGACGGTGATGCATCCGCACCGATGGTGACCCAGCTGTCATATTCCAACGTGGGAAAACCCGCGGTAAACAACAAAGGCTGTATTCCAGTGCCGGCAATAGAGCCGAGTGCGTCTTGATAGAATCCACCGGGCGCGTTCATTTCCAATATGCCCCCTCCCGCGGAACCGGAAACAGCCGTGACGCGATCCGAAGATGAGGGGGTCACCGCATAGATCCGGTAGGTGTTCATTCCGGCCAACGCTTCCAAGCCCTCTGCGGAGCCGTCGTGTTGGGACACGAGTTCGACGCGCAGCCCATATCCATCGGTGAGGAAATCGGCACTTGTAGCAACGACAACCTCGGGACAGCTGCAATAGTCGCACGAGCCATCATCTTGGGTGGCCGAAACATCATAGTTGCAAGCAGCAGCATCGGTGCAGCCGGGTGTATCCTGTGCCTCTGCAGACGCAGAGGCAGTAGAGACCAAAAAGAATAGGGTAATCAAACGTTTCATTCTGAAGCGCAGTTGGTTCCGTAGTTGAATAGGATATGTAGGATGTCGTCTATGCCGATGAATCCATCGAGGTTGGCATCGCCCAAACAATCGTTGGGCGCAGCAAATCCGATGCAAGTACCATCGTCGAAGGAGGCACTCGCATCATAGTTGTCTGCCCCGGAATAAGTACAGCCAGCACAGGACGAAAATTCGCAACTTCCGTCATCGAAGGTGGCCTCAGACATGTAGTTGCAAGCTTCCTCAGCGGTGCATCCCGAAGATTCCTCGTCGTCGCAAACACCGTTGCCGTTGAAGTCGGACGAACAGCCGCCTCCGCACACGCCCAGCGCGTCCAATGTGTTGCCGGCACAGTCGCAGGTCCCGACCGGCAGTGGCTCGCAGCCACAAGGCCAAACCGCTCCGGGGCCATTGCACACACCGCAGGTATCGATTGTACCCACGCAGGGATCGTCAACGTCGCAAATCCCATCGCCATCGAGGTCGGCAACGCAATCGCCGCCACATATCCCAAGGGCATCCAGCACATTGCCGCCACAATCACAATCCCCTGCAGGCCTCAGAGTGCAACCACATTCATATATGTCCCCTGGACCGTTGCAAACCCCGCAAGCGTCCACCGTGCCCACACAGTCATCCTCATCATCACAGACGCCATCCCCATCGAGGTCCTGCGTGCATTCGCCTCCACAGACTCCAAGCGCATCGTCAACCGCACAGGAACCGTCGTCGTCCGTTGCCGTCGCGTCGTAGTTGCATGCAAACGGGTTCATGCACCCCGGCACCTCGGACGAATCGCACACTCCGTCTCCATCGAGGTCCGAGGCGCAGCTGCCCCCGCATTCGCCGACCGCATCCAGCTGATTGCCCTCGCAGTCACAGTCGCCGACCGGTCGCTGCGCACACCCGCACTCGAAAATGGCACCCGGTCCATTGCACACGCCACAGTCGTCGAGGACGCCCTGGCAATCAGGATCGTCATCGCAAATACCGTCCCCATCGAGATCGGCGATGCAATCGCCACCGCACACCCCGATGGCATCCAATTCATTGCCGAAACAGTCGCAATCCCCTGCGGGAATGCCGCAACCACCGCACACCCCACATTCGTCTTCGAACAAGCAGTAGTCCGCTGTGGCGTCCAAATAGTTGCAGGCCGTCAAGTCGGCACACCCATCCACATCGTCGCATACCCCGTCGGCATCCGCATCGGTCGTGCAATCCCCTCCACACACCCCCGCCGCATCCAAGGTGTTGCCATCGCAATCGCACTCCCCTGCCGGCACATCCTCACACCCACAGGAGTAAACCACCCCCGGGCCATTGCACACCCCACATACATCGACCGTCCCAATGCAATCGTCCACGTCATCACACACCCCATCAGCGTCCGCATCCTCCGCACAGCTCCCGCCACAATCCCCTAATACATCCAAATACAAACATGACCCATCATCTTCAGCTGCTGAAGGGTTGTAATTGCACGCCATATTGTCTATACATCCTACACAAGAAAAAACACAACTACCATCTTCATAAATGGCCGAAGAGTCATAGTTACATGCCGTATTTATCGTGCAACCAACACAACTCGTGTATTCGCAAGAGCCATCGTCGACCGATATATAGATATTGAAGTTGCAAGCGAAGGAATCAGTGCAGCCTGACGCCTCCTGCTCGTCACATACACCGTCATCGTCGGCATCATTATTACAGTTGCCATCGCAGTCCAGATATGGTCCAATGGGGTATGTGCAACTACCATCATCCCCTTCCGCAGAAGCGTTGTAATTGCAAGCATTCGAATCTAGGCATCCCGCTATTCCATAAAAACAAGTGCCATCATCATATAAAGCCGTGGCGTCAAAATTGGATGCATCAGGGTCGGTACAACCGAGACAAGAAGTGTATTCGCAGGAGCCGTCATCGAAGAGGTTGACTGCGTCATAGTTGCACGCTGCCGGGTCGGTACAACCTGTTACACAGGCATAATCACAGCTGCCATCATCAAAAACGTTGATCGAATTGAAGTTGCATGCGATAGAATCAGTGCAACCTGTAACACAGGCGTAGTCGCATGAACCATCATTGAAAGTGGCTACTGAATCAAAATTGCAACCTATTGGATCCGTGCATCCCGCACAGGTTTCGTATTCACATGAGCCATCATTGAACTCTGCTACCGGATCGTAGTTGCAGGCGTCGGATTGCATACAACCTGATGGTTCTGCTTCATCGCACACTCCATCGCCATCCTGATCATTGACACATTGGCCGAAACAATCAAAGTAGGTTTCGCCAAACAGGTCTTGCGGATACAAGCATACGCTGTCGCCTTGGAATGTGGCCGTCTCATCAAAATTGCATGCATCCGTTTCCATACATCCATAACATGCACCGAAATCACACATGGCCTCGACGTGGGCATTGGCATCAGGGTGGTAAGCACAAGAAACCGGATTGTTGCAGCCCCGGATCAGGTATGGTGATTGACCTGAACAAGCTCCATCTTGTGTGTGCGACCCCAAGTCTGAGAGGTCCACGTTGGAAAGCACTTCCCATTCCCCGTCCCCTGAGTTGATTCCAGCCGATGCAGACCAATCTCCTCCATTTCCATCCGCTACATGGGATTTTCGTTTGATGGTCCGGTTGTAGGTGGCATCCGCGATCCCAGACACGGTCCACCCCAAGCCTTCATCGGATCCAAGAATTCCAATTTGGTCCACAATAGCTCCATCGCTTGAACGAATCAGTCCAATAGCGTCATCACCGGAGGAAATTTCAGGAACTGTAGAGTTGGCCGCATTCAAAATGGTCGCATTGGCCCCTTCCTCGGCTACCACAAAGACTTCGTTCGGCCCCAATCGAAATCCAGTTGGGAATTGGATGTCTTCGAAGTCGAATCCACCTTCGGGATTCAGCTGATTCGCAGTGCGACCTACGTGGAAGGCATCGAGCAAGATGCTGTCCGATGAAGCGTTGTGAATCTCGAAATAGGTATCGTTTGCTGGGCCTTCCGTGAATTCAGAAAAATAGATGCCCGCAGGACAGCAGTCTTCTAACGAATCGGGAACAAGACAAGAACCGTCATCTATCGTTACGATGGGATTGAAATTGCAAGCCAATGAATTGTTACACCCTTTGGTGTCGGGACTAACATAATAGAACGTCTCACGATATTCCGACATACCCAATCCGTTGACAAATATTTGAGTATAGAACTGAAGAACGAGGGTGCCATCGGTGGTGAATTGACCGACCAGAACACGCATATCATCGCCGGCAATGCCATTTAAGTCCCCATTCAGAGAGTACCATGCACCACCAATTACATCGTCCATTTCTATGTTGCCCCCGGGAAGGTCTATTCCTGGCGCAAAGTTGTTTACCCATTGATTCTGCGACGATTGAACAGAGGAAACGAATGCTTCACCCGACCCAGGTGGTCCTTCCAAACCTATTGTAACAAAAGAATCAAACGCCATTTCGGGAAAAAACTGAAACAATGCAGGATTATTCCAGTTGGCGGTTGCTCCACTCCAATTACCATCATTGTCAAAGGTGTTGCTATCCTGATAAAACGAAGTCGAAGTGGATGCATATGTCGGATTAGTTGCATCACCTGAAACACTACTAAGAAAATCGTTCTCGTTTTCCATGGTGATGTAAGCCCGATAACAGGAGTATCCTGTAAGGTCAACAACACCATCAAAACTTGCAATCTCACCGATGTTTCCTGCTACCACTTCGACTTCGAGGCCGTATTGCTGGGCGGAGGAATTCGAGGCGAGGGCAAGTAGGCAGCAGGCAAGTAGGAATCGCAGGCTTTTCAGCATGGCAAGTGGTTTGGTTGATGCAATGTACCGAGCAAACCTTATAATATCGGGACGTTCGTAAAGCGGTCCACAGGGGGGTGTCCATTGATATTGGTCAATACAGGGAGGGCCTTGGCATGGGCCGGCTACCTTCGGGGCATGGCGGTTTGCTTTCTTTCGAGCGTGCGGTTGCGGCGCTTCACCGGGTGGGTGTTGGGGCTCCTCATGGCGGGCGGGGCGATGGCCCAGGATCAGGTCTATTACCTCAACGGAAATGCCCTGAACACCGGGGAGGACTGCTACCAGCTGACGACCAATTCGGGCTTTCAGGTGGGCAGCGTGTGGTACGCCGATCAGGTGGACCTCAGCCAGTCCCTGGACCTGCAGTTCGTGCTGAATCTGGGGGACAGCGACCAAGGCGCGGACGGCATCTGCTTTGTGCTCCAGACGGTGGGCGTGGATGCACTCGGCGATGCCGGGGGCGGATTGGGGTTTCTCGGAGAGGACTTTCTTCCCTCCTTCGCCATCGAGTTCGATACGTATCAGAATGGCAATTATGGAGACCCTTTCGGAGATCACATTGCGATGGTATCCAACGGAAACGTAGACCACACGGCCGGGACCGCCATTGCAGGGCCGGTGCAGGCCGACGCCTTCAGCGCCGACATCGAGGACGGTGAGGACCACCAAGGACGGGTCACCTGGGATCCCGTGGAGCAGGTGGTGCGCGTGTACTTTGACTGCGAGCTGCGACTCGAAGGCTTCATAGACCTGGTGGACGACATCTTTCAAGGGCAGAACCAAGTGTTCTTTGGCTTCACGGCGGGTACGGGAGGCTCGGTCAATGTGCAAACCGTATGTCTGGAGGAGAACATCCTGGGGAGTGCGGAACAGAGTTTTGTTTGCCCCGGTGCGGAGTTGCAGTTAAACGTGCCGAGCCCGGATGGCACGGCTGTGTGGAGTCCGGGAGTCTATCTCGATGATTCGCTCTCCGCATCTCCTGTCGTGACACCGCCGGAGGGGCTGAGCGCACCGTTGATCTATGTCGCTGAGTATGTCGATCAATGCGGGGCAGATGTCACGGACACCATACAGCTCAACGTGGCGGTCATGACCGCAGAGGTGTTGGGCGTGACGAATTTGACCTGCGACAACCCTTCCTTATCGCTCACTGCAGAGAGCAACTTCCCCGGACCATTGGACTATACCTGGACAGCCGTGACGGGCAGCAT
>DGOE01000010.1:21249-24250 GCA_002389295.1 Flavobacteriales bacterium UBA4474
GGCGGCGTTTGCCATATCCTTGGATACGGCCACCTATTCTGGGGACTTTCCCGAATCGGTTTACCTCACATGCGATGACCCCACCGTCGTGCTGGAAGGCACCAGCCTCTCTTCCCCTGATGCCGTTATTTCCTGGACCACCACCTTTGGCGAGATTCTGGGCGCGGGCCCAAGCGTTACGGCGCTGGTCGAAGGCCAGTACATCGCGACAATAACAAACCCCACCAATGGATGTGCCGCCTCCTACACGGTAGAGGTCGCCGATGCAAGCGAAGTGCCTGACCTCTTTGCCGGCAGCGTGGAGCCTTTGACTTGTCTAAATCCCGGGCAGCCGGTGGAGGGTGCCTCCATCGCACCCTACGCTCCATTTGGCGGCAACGGGCTGACGCCTTCGGTGTCGTGGACCAACACCTTCGATGGCACACCAAATGGGGTCTCCCCTTCCAGCGGATCGCTTGGCCCCATCATCAATGCGGCAGGCACCTACCAGCTCGTGGTGGAATGGCTGGAAACCGGTTGCGCGGACAGCGCTACGGTGACGGTGGTCGAAGGCCAGGATTTCGGGGTGGACATCAGCTCGATCACCTTTCCCAACATCCTGACCGCCGACAACAACGGCAAGAACGACAGCTGGTACCCCTTCCTGGAGGACCTGCCGGATGTGGAAGCCCTGGCCGTATTGACCAACTATGCGCTGCGCGTCTACAACCGCTGGGGACAGGTGGTCTACACCAATGCCGGCGACGGCTTCGCCTCCGGGGTGCCGATCCGCTGGTACGGCAACGGCGGCAACGGTGAACCCTTGGCTGCCGGGAACTACTGGTATGTCGTGGACTTCACCTCCACCTGTGGGGACAGCCAATCCGGCTCGGCGACAGGCCAGCTCGCGATTGTGCGGCCGGGCAATTGAGGCCGCGCCTCTTGGGCACAGGGGCCACCGCCTGACGGCAAACAAAAAGGACCGCTCCCGGAGGAACGGCCCTTTTCCATTTGGTTTGGGTTTCTCGTTTTATTCGCAGAATGTGTCGTACAGGATCAAGAACTCCAAGAGGTCAGCTGCACCAACGGCGCCGTCCCCATTGAAATCAGCCACGCAGTCGCCACCGCCACCGGACAGGTCAAAGAGGCAGCTGCCGTTGTCTTGCGTCGCGGTCGCATCGTAGTTCAACGCATCTCCATAGGTGCAGCCCAAGCAGCTCGACAGGTCGCAAGAGCCGTCATTCTGCGTGGCCGCTGCATCGTAGTTGCACGCTGAAGGCACCGTGCAGCCCAAGCAGCTTGCAAAGTCACAGGAGCCGTCGTTGTCCGTAGCGAGTGCATTGTAGTTGCAGGCCGCAGCATCGTCACAACCGAGGGTCTCCTGCTCGTCACAGATGCCATCTTGGTCGGCGTCGTTCACACAGTCGCCATTGCAGTCGAGCAGCAAGCCCGCGGGGTACGTGCAGCTGCCATCGGACTGGGTGGCCGCAGCGTTGTAGTTGCAGGCTGAAGGGGACATACATCCCACGCAGCTCTCGTACTCACAACTGCCATCCGATTGGGTGGCGTCGGGGTCGTAGTTGCAGGCGCCGAAGTCGAGGCAGCCCACACATGCGTCATAGATGCACGAACCGTCATTATCCGTAGCAAGGGCATTGTAGTTGCACGCCGTCGCATCATCGCAGCCTGCGGCTTCGAGCTCATCGCACACACCGTCTCCGTCCGCGTCGTTGACACAGTTGCCATCGCAGTCCAGCAGCAAGCCTGCTGGATACGTGCAGCTGCCATCGCCTTGTGTGGCATTGGGGTCATAGTTGCACGCTGCTGGGTTGATACAGCCGACGCAGCTCTCGTACTCGCAACTGCCGTCTGAGCCGGTGGCCGTCTCGTCGTAGTTGCACGCCAGCACGTCCAAACAGCCCAGGCAACTGTCGTAGTCACAGGAACCGTCATTGTCGGTCGCTGACTCATCGTAGTTGCACGCAGCCTCATCGTTGCAACCTGCGGATTCCAGCTCATCGCAGACACCGTCCTCATCCGCGTCGTTGACGCAGTTGCCATCGCAATCCAAGAGCAAGCCCTCAGGGTAGGTGCAACTGCCATCGCTGACCGTGGCTGTAGCGTCGTAGTTGCAAGCCTCTGCATCGGTACATCCCAAGCAGCTCTCGTAATCACAACTGCCATCGGATTGGGTGGCCGCAGCATCGTAGTTACAGGCTCCTGCATCGAGACAACCCTGGCAGCTCGTGAGGTCGCAAGAACCGTCATCCAAGTTGGCTGAAGCGTCGTAGTTGCACGCCGAAGCGTCGGTACAACCGGGCACCTCATCGGGGTCACAGATGCCATTGCTGTTGGCGTCCTCGAGGCAATCGCCGTTGCAGTCCACGTTGGCATTGGCCGGGTATGTGCATTCGCCGCTGTCCACCGTGGCCGAAGCCTCGTAGTTGCAAGCGGATGCATCGGTGCAGCCAATGCAGCTCTCGTATTCGCAGCTGCCATCCGACTGGGTGGCGCCAGCGTCGTAGTTGCAGGCCTGCGCATCCAAGCAGCCCAAGCAGCTTGTGAGGTCGCAGCTGCCATCGTCCACGTTGGCGTTGGCGTTGTAGTTGCAAGCAGCGGAATTCATGCAGCCCGCGGTTTCCAGCGGATCGCAGATGCCGTTGCTGTTGGCATCCTCCAAGCAGTCGCCGTTGCAGTCCACGTACTCGCTGTCGGGGAAGGTGCACTCTCCGCTGTTGATGGTCGCCGTGGCGTCATAGTTGCAGGCCAAAGCGTTGGTGCAACCCACGCAGCTTGAATACTCGCAGGAACCGTCGTTGATCACTGCCGTGTCATCGTAGTTGCACGCCACAGCGTCGGTACATCCCGCGCAGCTCTCACTCTCGCAGCTGCCATCGTCGAGCGAAGCATCCGCATTGAAGTTGCACGCAAACGGATCGGTGCATCCCTCCTGCTCATACTCGTCGCAGGTGCCATTGGTGTTGACATCGTTGATGCAATTGCCATCGCAATCCTGGTACTC
>DGOE01000033.1 GCA_002389295.1 Flavobacteriales bacterium UBA4474
ACGGAGTCTTGGGCGGAAAGAAACAACCACCAAGGCCGGCCCTCCCGCATCTGTCGCACGTCGTATACGTCGCGGTGGGCTGTGGCAATGTGATGCAGGCTCGCATTGGAAATTCCCACAGGGGACAACAAATGAGAGAGGCTCTGTCCTGATCGCACGGTCCCCGCAGACACAATCCAATCCACTGAGTCGTTGGCGAGTCCGAATTGCGCGGCCAAGCGGTCTTCCTCTGAAGCTGTTTCGGCAGGAACGGCCACAGAAATCAGTGACAACAAAGCCGAAGGCTGGCCACCGGTCTCAGTCCGTCCGCAACCAGACAGAATCAGCCCTGCCGTTGCAATCAGGAGCGGATGAACCCAAATGTATGTGGACCGATTTTGCATGGATGTTGGCGGTGTAAACTTGCTTTGCCCGGGTCCTTGAACGGGCGGGAGCAAAAAAAGTTTTGCCTTGGTGCAGTTTTAACGCTTGGAGCGGATCACTTGTGCCCAATGTTCTGCAGCACCCAACGCTTGCCCCATTCCTCCTGCTCTTGCTTGCTCCAGAGCTCAGGGAAGAAGATGATCTTTTGGAACCGGGGGGGCAGGTATTGCTGCCAGTTGGTTCCACCGGTGGCCGCAATGTCCACGGGGTCTTTTTGCAAGTGGCGCACGGCGCTGCGATAGTGTGAGAGGGGCCAATGGACATTGACCAACTCATCGAGTTCTCTCATGGCGGCCGTCAGCGCGGCAGCAGTGTTGCCACCCTCGAGGTTTTGCCACTGCTTGCGGACGTTGGAGTGGAACCGCTCTTCTGCAAAAGCCACGATGTTGTTTCTGTATTTCGCTTCGAATTGCTTGAGGGTCAAGGTGGGCTCGCCAGAGGCCAACTCTGTGGCCCCCCGTCGCCAGTAGAGCTCTTCAAACATGGCCTCTACGTCTTCGAAGCTGTGATCACGCCTTTCCCCGCGCAACTCAATGTGCACGAGGCGGTCCAGCGTGGTGCAGGCCAATTCCACCAACCGGTACTGCACACTTTGGAACCCACTTGAGGGCAGCAGGGACATCCTGAATTGGAGAAATTGTCCCCGGTCCAGCCCTTCCACCATCACATCGAAGCTCTCCACCAATACCCGGAAGTAGCGGTTGATGCGGCTGATGCGCACCAGCATTTCATCCGGGTCGGGATTCGCCGCCTCATGCAGCAGTTGGAGCTCTTGCAGCGACAACTTGAAGTAGAGTTCGGTTGTCTGGTGGTAGACGATAAAAATCTGCTCGTCGGGGAAGGGGGTGACGGGTTGCTGGAGGCTCAACAGCGTATCCAGATTGATGTAGTCCCAATAAGTGGGGAAGTCGGCATGAAGCAGACCATCCAAATAAGACACCAAGTCCTGCCCCATGGCGGCATACTTGTCCCTCAATTTCTCGAGCCGGTCCAGTACGGCGGGCTCGAAGGTGTTGGCATCGGACATGGTCGGCAATTTACTGCGGCCTGACCGCGATTGGTGAACCCTGCTGTTCAATCAATTCAAGGCGAATGGACCCCACGGTCAAATCGGATTTGATGAGCACCGGGGTGCGGCGGGCATCGGCACTGACATGGATGGTCAGGTCGGCTTCATCCTTCCAGATCCTGCCCTTCAGCACGACCGGCTGAAAAACCCAGCAATCAAACTTCCCCGCGCGAACCTCCACTTGCTCTCTGCCGGTTTTCCGTGCGCGTAGGGTGTGCACCTTTCCGTCAAGAAAGGTGGTGATTTCAACCAGCCCTCCATACGGTACGGTGTCCAAGGGCAGGTTGCGCGCGTAGTGGAATGCGGAGACCAGGTCCTGGCAATAGGCGGGCAAAACCTGGTGTCGGGTGGTGCCCTTTTCCTTGTCCTCCGTCATGGCTGTGCGCCGGGCGGGGTCGAAGGTGATTTCGCGCTCCATGCGATACCCCCCTTCGCGCACGCTCCGGGTGAAGTGGTGTGGAAACAGGCCTGCTTGATCCACGTGTGACTCGTAGTGGTCGCGCACCCGAAACACCCAATCGAAGGCACCCGTGCTTCTCCCCGTGCCCACGACCCGCCAAGTGGGGCGGCCGTTGTAATCCGGGCCTTTCTCAGTGTGGAGCCGGGCTTCTCCGGCGGTGATGAAACCGAAGCGGACGGCAAACACCAATTCCTCATTGGCGACCTCACTGTACAGAGGAAGCGTGCGCAAGTCCAATTCCGGCCGGGAGAAGGCCGAGTCAGCCGCAATGGCTGGAGGCCGCCAAGCCCGGGCCGCCTTGGTGGAATCCGGACTGTCAGCCGCGAGGGCCATCATGGGCAGAAGGAAGCCCACCAAGGCGCTCTTTGATCGCATCATATCCAGTACAACGGCAAATTCAGTGCCGAAATGTGTAAATCACGAGGGAATGTGCGCCACGCACTTCAATTCCACAGCAATGGGCGTGGGCAATGCACCGACTTCCAAAGTGGTTCTGCAAGGGCGCAAAGCGGGATCGACATGCTCGAAATGTTCGCGGTACACGCGGTTCCAAGTGGCGAAATCGCGCGGCATATCGGTGAGAAAAACGGTGATGTCCACCAGGTCTTCCCAACGGGCCCCTTCAGATTCGAGGATGGCCTTGACGTTGGCCAAGACACCCCGGGCCTGGGCCTCGAAATCAAAAGCGACAAAATTGCCGTTGTGGTCCTGCTTCAGGCCGGGAATGCCCTCGTCGTGGGCGCCACTTCCGGGAATGCGTGGACCGACGCCGCTCAGAAAAAGCAGGTCACCCGCGCGGCGGGTCAGCGGATAGAGTCCGACGGGCTTGGGGGCATTGCTCATGGGGTGCGGTTTTGGTCGTTGTGGCGTTTCAGCCGTGCATGGTTTCTTTCTTGCCGTAGCGCTGGATGACTTCGGCTTCGTGGGCCAGAAACGCCTTCCAGCGGCCGTCGACGTCTACCCGCCCACCGTATTGCCGGGCAAACCCGATGAAGGTCGTGTAGTGCTGGGCTTCGCTGACCATCAGTTCGTGGTAAAACGTTTGGAGGTCGGGGTCTTCAATGCGCTCCGACAGCATCCGGAACCGCTCGCAACTCCGCGCTTCAATCATGGCGGCGAGCAGCAACCGGTCTACGAGCTGTTCTTCCCGACTGCCGCCTTTCTTGATAAACGCGGCCAGGTCATGGATGTAGGGGTCCTTCCGCTCGTGGCCGAGGGTCCAGCCGCGCGCTTTGATTTTTTCCACCACCATCCCGAAGTGTTCCATCTCCTCCTGGGCAATGAGGGTCAAGGCCTCGACCAGGTCGGTCAATTCCGGGTAGCGGACAATGGTCGAAATCGCATTCGACGCCGCTTTTTGCTCGCACCACGCGTGGTCCGTGAGGACCTCGGAGATGTTGGACTCCACCAGGGCCACCCATCGCGGGTCGGTCGGCAACTTCAGGCCCAGCATCACTTTGTCTGCAGCACCACTGTCCATGGCTCAGCTGTTCATGGCGTCCTCGATCTCGTCGGCGTCGACCGGGATGTCGCCCATCAGGTCGTCGAACCCGTCCTCGCGGATGACGATGTCATTTTCCAAGCGGATGCCCAGGCCTTCTTCGCGGATGTAAATGCCGGGTTCCACCGTGAAGATGTGGCCCGCCTGAATGGGCTCGTGCCACAGGCCCACGTCGTGGACGTCCAATCCGATGAAGTGGGAAGTGCCGTGCATGAAGTACTTCTTGTACGCCGGCCAGGCGGGGTTTTGCTTCTCCACGTCGTGCTTGTCGATGAGGCCCAGCCCCAGCAACTGCTCGGTCATGAGGTCACCGACCTGTTTGTGGTATTCGTGCAAGCTCACGCCGGGGCGGAGGAGTTTCGAGGCGTCGCGCATCACGCTGTGGACCGCGTCGTACACCTTGCGCTGGCGGTCGGTGAACCGCCCAGAAACGGGCAGGCAACGGGTCATGTCGCTGGCGTAGTTGCCGTATTCCGCACCGACATCCATCAGCAGCACGTCACCCGCGGCGCAGGGGGCGCTGTTTTCGATGTAGTGGAGCACGCATGCATTGGCGCCGCTGGCCACGATGGGGGTGTATGCAAATCCGCGAGAGCCTTTGCGGACGAATTCGTGGAGGTATTCCGCTTCCACCTCAAACTCGGTGACGCCCGGCTTCAGGAATTTCATCACGCGTTGGAAGCCGTCCCGGGTGATGCTGCACGCGTGGCGCATCCGCTCAATTTCCTCTTCCGATTTCACGCTGCGCAAGCGGTGAAGAAGTGGGGCGCTGCGCTCAATGCGCACGTGCGGATAGGTGTCGGTGAACCACTTGTTGAACCGGGCTTCGCGGGTCTCGACCAACACCTTGGCGCGGGTGTGCTCGTTTTGGTGGAGGTAACAACAGCTGCACTCGGTCACGAGGCGCTGCAGGGTGCGTTCCAGCGTGGTCAACCACTGCACCTGTTTGACCCCAGTCTGTTCCGTCGCCTGCTCCTTGGTGAGTTTGGCGCCCTCCCAAATGGCGATTTCCTCGCTCGTCTCGGTGACAAACAGGATTTCGCGGTCGGCCGGGTTGTGGGCGTCAGGGAACAGCAACAGCACGGTCTCTTCCTGGTCCACACCGGTCAGGTGCAGCATATTGGAGTCCTGGCGAAAAGGCAAGGTGCCGTCCGCACCGGTTGGATAGGTGTCGTTGGAATTGAACAGGGCCAAGGATCCGGGGCTCAATGCGTCGGCAAGGGCCTTGCGGTTGCGGATGTAGTTCTCGGCAGAAAGGGGCGGGTATCGCAACATGGCGGCGAAGTTACGGAGGGTCACGGGCGCTCGAGCCGGAGCAGGGACCCCGTGGGCAGGACTTGGCCTGTTCCGCTCTCCAAACACAGCTCGCCCACCTCCATGCGGGCTTCTGGCAGGACGGTCCGCCACAGGTTCTCCAGAGAGGAAGGGCTCAGCCCCGAGTAGGTGTTCATGACGAGCGAACCGCCGGGGGAAACCAGCTGCGCTGTGGCGCTGATGAGCTGGCCGATTTGATCCTCCAGTTTCCATTTCTCGCCTTTGGGTCCCAAGCCCCAAGAAGGGGGGTCCATGACGATGAGGTCATAGGTATTGCCCCGCCTCAACTCCCGGGTAGCAAACTTCAAGGCGTCCTCCACGCACCAGCGGATGCCATCCAAACCGGACAATTCCATGTTCATTCGGGTCCAGGTGACCACCTGTTTGATGGCGTCCACATGGGTAACCTCGGCGCCCACCGCCCGAGCCGCCAATGAAGCGCCCCCCGTGTAAGCAAAGAGGTTGAGCATGCGCTTGCCGGGCCCCATTTTTTCGGCGACCCAATCCCAGTTGTTCCCCTGTTCGGGAAAGACGCCCACGTGTTTGAACCGGGTGAATTCCAGCGAAAAGTGGATGGTCTGACCCGTTACCAAGGGGTATTGGATTTCCCAATTGTCCGGCACGCTTTGGTGGGGGACCCATTGCCCTTTGGTGCGGCCCGTGGGCATGAATTCAGCAGCGGCCATGCGCTTCCAGGCGTCCAAATCCATCCCCCGGTCCCAAATCGCATGGGGCTCAGGCCGAATGAGCACCAAGTCTCCAAACCGCTCGAGGCGCGCACCCGCACCACTGTCCAGCAACTCATGGTCGCGCCAATTCCGCGGGAACCAGCGCTGGAGCGCGGTGTGTTCTGTTTGGGAGGGGCGGGCTTTGGGCGTCGACATGGGAGCGGGAAGTTCGCAACACCAGCGGGACAACGTTTGATTTTCCCGGTCGAATCGCATGGAGAACCAACGAAATTGCGTGAAATAGAAGATTGTAGATGTCGGGCAAGCGCAAAGCAGGAGGAAAGCGGGGAGGCAAACGCAAGCCGGGAGGCCCTTCGGGGTCGGGCACAGGCACGGGTTCGGGCGGAAGGCGCCGTCCAGCTTCGGCCGGAGGCTCCCCACAAGGCAGCGGCCAACGGTTGAGCGGCACCAGTCAGTACCTCGCCGACGCCATGGAGGTGTTTCGCAGGCTGCCGGGCCGCCCAATGAATGCCCGCCAGCTGGCCAGCACCATGGGCATCAGAGACCGGGAAGTACAGGGAAAGTTGCATCTTTTGATGCGCGACCTCGCGGGCAAAGGCAAGCTGGAAGAGGTGGGCCGGGGGCGTTTCATGCTGCCCGAATCCAAGGGGGCACCGCAGCGAAAAGGCGGCAAGCCGGCACAGGGCCCGGGCGGCAAGGAAGCGTTGACGGGCACCATACAGATCTCCGCCTATGGCAAGGGCTATGTCCGCGTCCCAGGGCAAACCGATGACCTGGCCATACCCAAGGGACACACAGGTACTGCCTTTTGGGGAGACACGGTTGAAATCGGTTGGATGCGCAGGGGGCGAAAGGAGGTGCCCTACGTGGCAGATGTCGTCAAACGGGCCCGCGACCTTTACGTGGTGATGATCGACCCGGTCAAGGACTACGCCTTCGGTGTGCCAACCGATAAGCGTCTCCACCGGGATTTCTTGATCCCGGCGCGCCACCTCAACAATGCGCCGCAAGACGTCAAGGTCGCTGTGCGCCTTGTGGATTGGGCCTCACCAGACGACCCCCCCATCGCAGAGGTGGTCGAAGTGCTCGGCGCACCCGGGCTGCACGAGGCCGAAATGCACGCGATTTTATTGGAGTATGGCCTGCCTTACCACTTCCCGGAAGAGGTCGAAGCAGAAGCGGCGAAGATTCCGACGGCGCTGCCCGAAAAGGACATCAAGAAGCGGCGGGACTTCAGGGAGGTGTGCACGTTTACCATCGACCCCGAAGACGCCAAGGACTTTGACGATGCGCTGAGCATGCGCGACCTCAAAAACGGCAACCTGGAAGTGGGTGTGCACATCGCCGACGTCACCCATTACGTTCGGCCGGGTGGGCTGATCGAGGCCGAGGCCGTCGAGCGCGCGACAAGCGTATACCTCGTGGACCGCACCATCCCGATGTTACCGGAGGTGCTGTCCAACAACCTCTGCTCCTTGCGGCCAAACGAGGACCGTTTCGCCTTCAGTGCGGTCTTCGAGCTCGACAAGGATGGCGTGGTGGTCAAGGAGTGGTTCGGCCGAACCGTCATCCATTCGGACCGCCGGTTTACCTACGCTGAAGCCCAGGAGCGCATTGAAACCGGCAAGGGAGACCTGGCAGAGGAAGTG
>DGOE01000063.1:0-1383 GCA_002389295.1 Flavobacteriales bacterium UBA4474
GGCCCTGGCGTGTGGTGTTGAGACTGAAACCCAATCCGAGTCCGGCAAGCCCTGAAAAGTCGCCCATGGGGTCGAGGATGATGCCGGTGGGCACGCCGGTGTCGCGCAATTTGCGATAGGCACCAACGGCATCGGCATCGTCGGGATCAAAGGAGAACAAAAAGGCGGCATCCCACGCTTCACCGTCTTCGGTATCGGGAATGTCGTCGGTTTGGTGGAGTTCCACCTCGTAATTGATGTTGCCGGAAAGGGCATTGGCCCAGGCGCCTTGGTCGGGGTGGGGTGCAGGCCCAGCGAGCAAGATGCGCTTCTTGCCCTCGACCACATCAATCAAGGCCGTTCGCCGGTTGTTGTTGGTGTTTTCCTCGCCTTCAACTGTATCGACCGTGACGCGGTAGCGCTGGACGCCGGGGCGTTCTGCCCGAATCAGAAAACGCACGGTGAGGGGCGTCCCCGCCCCGGAAAACGTCACATTTTCTGATTGGTTGGTGCCCGGACCCTCGATGCGCACCGTGGCGGTGCCGGAGTAGCCCTGGCCACCCAGTTCTACCTCTATGGGAAAGGTGTTGCCGAGTCCAGCGACATCGTTGTGCAGCAGCCTGAGAATGCCAATGTCCTTGCGCAGGCTGGTGTCTCCCAGGGTGACGATGTGGAGCGGTGCGGGGATCCTGGTGCCGAGCGCTTCGGGATTTCTTCCCCGGTTGAACCGGCCGTCTGTGGCCACGAGCACGGCACCTACGGGTGTGCCTGCCCATTGCCCTTGCAGCAGGCCGAGGGCAGTTGCAAGGTCCGTTGTCGGGTCATCAAAGGCCTCTTCTTGGAGGTTGTCTGGTTGGGTCAGGGCAGCACCAAAGCCATAGAGGTGCACAGATGCACCGGGCTGTCCGCTTTCTGCGGGCAGTGCGCTGAGCCAAGATTGCATTTGCCCGCCCCATTCGGGTGCATCGGCTGAGACGGACCGGGACACATCTTGGAGCACAATCAATGCGGGCTGTCGCGTGTTGCTTTCCTCGATGCGCAGCACCGGCCGGAAAAGGAGCAGGACCAACGCTGCCAAGGCGCACGCGCGCACGGCACCGAGTGCGGCGCGCAAAGCAAAGGGGAGGTGTTGGTTGCCTTTGTCGATGCGATACAGCAAGGCGGCTGCCACGACCACGAGGGTCAAGGCCAGCGCGACTTGCAGAAAAGGGGCATCGAGGAGGACGTCGCGCATGGGGCGCGAAGTTACATCCGCATGCCGCCGTCCACCGAGAGTGTTTGCCCGGTGATGTAGGCGCTCATGTCAGAGCCGAGAAAGACGCAGGCATCGGCCACATCTTGGGGCTTTCCGCCCCGTTTGAGGGGGATGGCATCCCGCCATCCTTGCACAGTGGCCTCGTCCAA
>DGOE01000063.1:1511-2797 GCA_002389295.1 Flavobacteriales bacterium UBA4474
TGGATTCCCACCACGCTCGACATGTTGATGATGCTGCCCGAGCGGGCTTTCAGCATGGTGCGCAACACGGCCTTGGTGAGGTTGAAGCAGCTCTTGAGGTTGACCTGCATGATGTCATCCCATTGTTCCTCAGACATGCGCATCAGCAGTGTGTCGCGGGTGATGCCGGCGTTGTTGATGAGGATGTCCACGGTGCCAAATGCCGCGACCACTTCCTGAATGAGGGCCTCACTTTCGGCGAGACTGCCTGCATCGGACTTGAACCCTTTGGCCGTGCCGCCCGAAGCGGTCAATTCGGATTCGAGGGCGCGGGCTTTTTCTTCACTGCTGCGGTAGGTGAAGACCACCGTTGCGCCTTCCTCAACGAAACGCTGAGCGATGGCTTTGCCAATGCCGCGGGAGGCACCGGTGATCAGGGCGATTTTTCCTTCGAGTAGGGCCATGGTCTGGATTTGGGGCGGCAAGATAGCCGGATGAATGCGGTTGGCCGAGGTTCAAAGCAGGTCGGCGGCCTCGGCGATGAGTTCGGCGATGTCCTTGACTTCGATGTCGCCTTCGCGCTCGGCGTTTTTGACGCCATCGGTCATCATGGTATTGCAGAAGGGGCAGCCGGTGGCCACGACTTTGGCGCCTGTCTCGAGCACGTCATCGGTGCGCTCGTGGTTGACTTCGCGGTTGCCTTTCTCGGCGTCTTTGAACATCTGAGCGCCACCGGCGCCGCAGCACAGGCCGTTTTTTTTGCACCGGCGCATCTCTACGAGGTCAGCGTCGAGGGCCTGGAGTGCGGCCCGCGGAGCGGCGTATTCGCCATTGCCGCGCCCGAGATAGCAGGGGTCGTGAAAGGTGATCCGCTTGCCTTTGAAAGGCTGGCCATCGGCCACCTTGAGCCGTCCATCCGCAATGAGCTGCTGGATGAATTGGGTGTGGTGCAGCACCTCGTATTCCCCGCCGAGTTCGGGGTATTCATTTTTGAGGGTGTTGAAGCAATGCGGGCAGCCGGTGACAATGCGCTTTACGCCATAGCCGTTGAGGACGGCGATGTTTTGGGCGGCCTGCATTTGAAACAAGAACTCATTGCCGGCGCGCTTGGCTGGATCACCCGTGCAGCTCTCTTCGGCGCCCAGCACGGCAAAGGGCACTTCTGCTGCGTTGAGGATGCGGGCGATGGCCTTGGTGATGCGTTTGGCGCGGTCATCAAAGCTGCCAGCGCAGCCGACCCAAAAGAGGACTTCCGGGGATTCGCCGCGGGCGTTCATGTCGGCCAGGGTG
Organism: Flavobacteriales bacterium UBA4474; assembly: GCA_002389295.1. Taxonomy (GTDB): domain Bacteria; phylum Bacteroidota; class Bacteroidia; order Flavobacteriales_D; family Sanyastnellaceae; genus UBA8752. The sequence goes on from DGOE01000063.1 coordinate 2,781, forward strand.
GGGACGGTCAATGCCAT
>DGOE01000063.1:2829-38638 GCA_002389295.1 Flavobacteriales bacterium UBA4474
GGGGCGCCGTTGTTCTCCACGTTGTTGAACATCGCGGTGATGGACTCCGGCGCTTTGGCGTCCTCCATGATGAGGCTGCGGCGCATGTCCAGGATGATGCCCATGGGGCTGATGTTGATCGGGCAGGCTTCTACGCAGGCTTGACAGCTTGTGCACGCCCAGAGTTCCTCTTCAGAAATGTAGTCGCCGAGCAGTGCCTTTCCGTCTCCATCCCCCCAGTTGCCTCCGGCGGCGTTGATGGCACGCCCCACTTCCTCCACGCGGTCGCGCGTGTCCATCATGACCTTGCGTGGGCTGAGGATTTTTCCGGTGGCGTTGGCGGGGCAGGCGGAGGTGCAGCGGCCGCACTCGGTGCAGCTGTAGGCCTCCATCAATTGCTTCCAGGTGAGGTCCTTGACGTCTTTGGCGCCAAAGGGCGCGGGCACTGCCGCTTCACCGGCTGGTTCGGCAGGGGCAGCAAAAGGGTCGCCCGACATCATCAGGTCCACTTCCTTTTTGACCGCGGGCATGTTGTCCAGACGCCCGGCCGGGGTGAGGTCGCTGTACCAGGTGTTGGGGAAGGCCAGGAAAATGTGGAAGTGCTTGGAGTAGGGGACGTAGACCAGGAAAGCCAGGATGCCCACGATGTGGAACCACCAAGCTCCGCGTTCGACAGCGATGACACCCGCGTCAGAGAGGCCGGCGTAGAGCGGATGCAGCCACTGGCTCACCGGGAAGGAGCCCGCTGCGATGTAGTGGTCCAATCCGCGGGCCTGGGCGATGCCGTCGGCTGCATTCATGGAGAGGAAGGCAAACATCAATAGCACCTCCACCACCAAGATGATGTTGGCGTCGTTCTTGGGCCATCCTTTCATCTCAGGGCTCCGGAACCGGGCGATGGGCAACACGTTGCGTCGCACCAGAAAGACCACACAAGCGACCAACACCCCCAGGGCGAGCCATTCAAAGCAGCCGATCAGAAAGTCGTAGACACCGCCGAGAAAAGGCGCAAAAACACGGTGCGTGCCAAACATGCCGTCGATCAGGATCTCCAGCACTTCGATGTTGATGAGGATGAAGCCCGCATAGATGACAATGTGCATGATGCCGGCCACGGGACGGACCACCATCTTGGATTGGCCCATGGCGACCCGTGCCATGGTCGCCCAGCGCTCACCGGGGCGGTCGCTTCGGTCGACATCGCGGCCCAGCTTGATGTTGTTGCGGATCTGGCCGATGCGCCGCGCAAACAGGAATCCTGCCGTACCGAGCAAGGCGATAAAAATGAGTTGTCCGATGAGGTGGGCCATGATCAACGTGTGGGCGTCGGAGGGTTAGTCTTCATCTTCTGCACGTCCCTCCAATTCGTTTTGAATCAGGCGCTGCAGGCGTTCGAGCTCTTTTTCGCTCATGCGGCGGTTTTCCTTGCGGCCAAAGACGGACACACGGACATAGCGCTGGGGGTTGAGGTAGAGGTCGTTGATCAGGTTCTGGACCTCCTTGTTGGTGGCCAGGAGTCCATTGTGCAGGGTGTCGTCTTGGAGCAGTTTTCCCAGGCTGCCCTCGCCATTGTTGAGGCCTTCAAGGAGGCGGTTGAGTTCGGTGATGGAGGCGTCTGCCTTGCGCAATGTGGTGGACAATTGCAGGTCGGCCAGCGAATCACTGATCTGGCTGAAATTGCCCAAAGCGTTGGACAACGCCCCTTGTTGGGTGTTGACAAAGCCGGTCAACTCTTCCATGTTGTCCACGATGCCCTTGAGGGCTGATCTGTTTTCAGATACGGTCAAATCCAGGGTCGCGGAGGTGTTTTCGAGGTTCTGCATCGTGCGCTGAATGCTCTCGAATGCCTGGGGCAAGCCCTGGGTGGCGCTGTCTTCAAATACGGTTTGCAGGTTGATGAGGATTTCATCCACTCCGGCGATGAGCTGGTCGGTTTTCTGGCGCAGTGGGATGAGTTCCATTTTGACCGCCTCTGTGATGCCCATTTCAATCTCGGACTGAAGGGTGTCGCCCACTTCGGCAAATTCAAGGCTCCTTCCGGCCAACAGCTCAATGGCCTTGGTGCCAAACAGGTCGTTGGAGTAGATGCGCGCCTTGCTGTCCTTGGAAAGGCGCAGGTTGGGTTGTTCGATGATAAAGGTGACCAACAGGTCGCCACTGCCCGAAGAAGCAAACCCGATGCTGGCGACTTGGCCGACTTGGAATCCATTGACCACGACGGGATTGGATACGGCGAGTCCGTCTATGTTTTCATAGACCGCATGGAATGCGCGCCCGCCACCCAAGGGATTGAAACCCTTCAGGTAGTTGACCCCCAAGACCAGCACCGCCCCACCGAGGAGGACGAGGATGCCGATTTTGATTTCCCTGCCTTTTTGCATTTTCCCGTGCTTCAGTTCCGTTGCCTGCGTATCGCGTCTTCCAAGGGTATTCGATCATCCCCCTCGAAGGCCACGACAAAGGCATCCGGAAAGCCATTCAACTGCAAGGTATCGCGCATACGGCAAGCATCCTTGTAAGAGGGGGATGAGCCCACGCGGTACTTATGCACGCCGCGCACTTTTTGGGAAGTGACGTGGGGAATGGTGTGGCCATCGGAGGTGAGCAACGGACCGGCTTTTCGCGCGCTGACTGCTTGGACGGTGAAGCAGATTTCAGTCGAACAATCTTGGACAAGGGTGCTGAACCAGCCGGGCAGTGCTGCGGGTTGTTGCTCGATAACGGGCTCTTTTTCTTCGGGAAGGTCCACGGGATCCTGTACCGCAGCCTCGAGGCTGAACCACTGCTCGGCGTATGACCTGAATGCCCTGAACAGGGCACTGGCCATGTAGTCTTGACCCTGTGCAGAGCGGAGGAAGTCCTCTTCGTCCGGGTTGGTGAGAAACCCGAGCTCGACCAAAACGCTCGGCATGTTGGCGTAGGCGGTGACGTAGTAATTGGCTTGGCGGACGCCCCGGTCTTTTCTGCCTACGCGGTCCCTGAATTGCGTTTGGATCAGGTCGGCCAGCTGCAAGCTCCGGTCCAAGTAGATTTCTTGGCGCAGGGCCAGTGCGATGAAGGTGTCCGGGTCGTCGGGATCAAAACCGAGGGCCGCTTTTCCGCCATCCTCGAAGAGCACCGCGTTTTCTTTTTGGGCCACCCGGAGGCTCGATTCGCTCTTTTCCAGGCCCATCACAAAAGTGGAGCTGCCTGTAACCGAAGACTTTGAAAAGCTGTCGCAATGGATGGACAGCAGCAGGTCGGCCTTGTTGTCATTGGCCATGGCCACGCGCTCGGGCAAGGTGGGGTAGGTGTCTCCCTCGCGGGTCATCACGATGCGCACATCGGGGATGCGCTCTTGGATGTAGGCGGCTGTTTTGCGTGCGACAGCCAAGGTGATGTCTTTTTCGGCAATGGAATAGCGGCCGGTGCCCAAATTGCCGGGATCCTTGCCTCCGTGGCCGGCATCAATGATCACGGTCATGGCCGGTTCGACCGGCGGATGAAAAGCGCTGCCCGCCAGCAAAACCGCTGCAAACCCCGCCAGAATGCCCAGTTTGTCCAAGCGCAAACCCGCCACTTTTTGGTGGGGCAGGGGCTGCGGTGGGATTGATGTGGATGACATGCGCATCTGCAGGGTGAAAACTATCTAGCTTTGACGGGCTTTCGCGGGTCCTTGGGGTCCGAATTTGCGCCGCGCGTTGTTGGCAATCAAAAACGAATACCGAACCTGCGATTTCCGCGTTGATTCTCACGTGCGAAACGCTACGCATCGCTCATTTCTTGTGCGGAACTTGTTCTGTATGCTCTGCTGCTGCGCCGCATGGACGGTCTGCGGCCAGCAGGTGCAGGTCAATATTGAGCAGGCGGATGAGATCGCACGCGACCCCGCCATTGTGGATGGGCAGCGGCTATTGGGCCACGTGCGGCTCTCCGTGGATGGGGCTACGGTGACCTGTGACAGTGCCTGGCGCCATGTGGACGGACATTTTCGCATGATGGGCAACGTGCGTGTGGACGATGACCCCGTCACCCTCACGGGCGCGGTGTTGACGCTCGACCCCGACAGTGGATTTGGAACCATGACGGGGCCTGAAGTGCGCTTGGTGGACCGTGCCGGCGCCGATGGTGCCCGAACGTTGGTCACCCGCAGGACGACCTACGGCTTCAGGGATGGTGTCGCCGGTTTTGGCAACGGAGGCACGGTGACCACCCAAGACGAACGCATCGTCAGCCGCAGTGGCCGCTATGACAGCGGTGCCGGGCGCATGGATTTTATGGGAGATGTGGTGTTGGAGGTGGACACCTTGGCCGCGCTTTCAGAACGCATCGGCTATTTGCCCGGCCGCCGCCGCTTGGTGTTTCCCGAGCCGGCCAATGTGCGACACCCTTCCGGAGGTGTGGAATGTGCGCGGGGGGAATGGGACCTCTCCACCGGTGGAGGCTGGTTTATGGGAGATTCGGTGGGGCCGGCTGTTTTTAGGGACGGTGACCTGGAAGTGTGGGGAGACAGCCTTGCCTTGTTGGACTCGGTCGGCGTGGCCCGGGGTGCCGTGCTGCTCACAGATACCGCAGGAACCTATCGCTTGCGCGGGGACTCCGTCGGGTTTGAAAGGCGGGCCGATGGGGTCGCCGGACAGGTCGGGCTCTTCGGCAGGGCATCCGCTTGGTTGAGTGAGGAGGGGGCGCCTTTGATGGTAAAAGGCCCCCAGATTTCCATTTCGACCGATTCGCTGGGACAACGGTCATTGCACGCGTTGGAAGGGGCGGCCCTGCATTCAGATGAAGTCACAGGAGCCGCGGACCGTCTTTCGTGGAGTGAGGCCGCCGGCAGGGTAGACTTGTGCGGAGAACCGGTCTTGTGGAGCGGGGCAGACCAGTTGACGGGGGATTCCATCCGGCTGTTTCTGCGCGACGGTGAAGCCGACCACCTCGAGGTCAGGGGGCACGCCTTTGTGGTCAGTCCGGCCACGGGGGGTTTTCACCATCAAATTGCAGGACGGGACCTCGACGGCGTCTTCCAAGGGGGTGCCCTGGAAGAGGTCGTGGTGTTGGGCAATGGCCGCACGTTGTATTTCGCCGACCCCGACAGTACGGCTGTTGAGCGCGCCCTGCGCGACAGTTTGCCCGCTCCCCTTGCACAGGCCAATCGGGCGGTGTGCTCCAAGATTAAAATGCGCCTGGATTCCGCAGGATTGTCCACCATCACCCTGCTCGAGGCGCCATCGGGAGACTTTGCCGACCTGGTCTCATTGGCGGCCGCGCCCATTGGCGGTGCGGCGGATGCCGCGAGCCTTCCGGGATTTGCTTTGCGCAGCCGCCCCGATTCGGGAAGCACTGCCTGGCCCGGTGACGGAGCCGCAGGATTCCTTCCGCTGCAGCCGTGGATCCCGCCAACGGACTCTTTGATGCCTCAGGTGCCCGACCCCATCGCCTACAAGGCCAAGGACAGCATTGTTTTTGCGGTTCGGGAAGAGCGCGTGGCGCTGTTTGGTGAGGCCAGGGTAGAGACGGCGGGCATCTTGCTCGAAGCGGCACGGGTGGACTACCTCGCCGCCGACCGTGAAATTGAAGCCGAAGGGGTGCAGGACAGCACGGGCGCTTGGGTGGGCCGGCCCGCTTTTACCCAAGAGGGCAAGTCCTTTACCCAGGACGCACTGCGGTACGACCTCGACAGCCGCAAGGGCTTGAGCCGGCACGCCATCACCAAAGAGGGCCAGCTGACTTTTCACGCCGAGCGGGCCAAGCGTTTTCCCGACGGCCGGATCTTTTTGAAGGGGGGCAAATTCACCACCTGTGATGCGGAGCGGCCCCACTTCCATTTTCACCTCACCCGGGGCTTGTTGGTTCCCGACAAAAAGGTCGTCAGCGGCCCCATGTTTGTCAAGGTGCGCAAGATTCCGCTCCCCATCGGGTTGCCATTTTTCTGGTTCCCCCAGAAACAGGAGCGCAGCAGGGGGTTGATTTTCCCCAGTTTCGGCAACGGCCGGGAGCTCGGCTATTTCATCAAGGACCTGGGCTGGTATGAACCGCTCGGTGACCACTGGGATGCGCGGGTCCAGGGCGATTTGTACAGCCGCGGCACCTGGCGCCTGGCGGGCACAGGCCAATACCGCTACCGCTACCGTTTCAATGGCAACCTGCAGCTCTCGCGGTCGAGCATTGTGACCGGCGGCACAGCGGGCGATCCGGGTGCCTCTCGGCGCACCGAGTTCTTTGTGCGGTGGAGCCACAACCAAGACCCCAAAGCCCGCCCCAACGGCAGGTTCAACGCCAACGTGAACTTCGGTTCCAGCGGCAATTTCAGGTCGCAATTGAACAGCTCCCAGGAGGACTTCCTGTCCAACACGTTTTCCTCGAGCCTCAACTACAACGCCTCGCTGCCTGGCAAGCCAGTGAGCCTGACAGCCACCGCCCGGCACAACCAGAACAGCAGCACGGGAAGGGTCGACCTGGTGGTGCCATCCATTGGCGTCAATGTCAGTCGATTTGAACTCCCGATTTCTCGGATTTTCAGGCCAAATGCCCTCAGTAAAGGTTGGTACGACCGGATCGGTGTGACGTATGCGCTCAAATCGGAGCAGCGCATTTCCGGCACAGATACCACCTTGTTTGATGAAGGCATTGCGGGTTTGCTGGAGCGGGCCCAGTCCGGCGTCAAGCACACCGCCACCGCTTCCACCCAAATCAAGGCCGGGTTTGTCAGCCTCACGCCCAATGTCTCCTACAACGGCTACTGGAATTTCAGTGCACTGAACAAGGCGGTGAGCCCGGATGTGCCCGACAGCATCATCACCGACACGGTCCCTGGATTCTATGCCGACGGGGATTGGCGCATGGGCGTGAGCGCCAACACCAAATTTTACGGCACTTTCTCTAACCGGGGTGGGGGCCGTCTCCGGGCCATTCGCCACGTGATCACCCCCCAGGTCGGGTTCAGTTACAACCCCATTTTCGCCCGGCGGGACACCGTCGTGGGCATCGATGGCGCCATCCTCGAGGTCTATGACCCCCTGGCCCCCGGGCTCTACACGCCTTCAGAACTCAATGCGCAAGGGGCGCTCAATTTTACCTTGAACAACAACCTCGAAGCCAAGATCCGGGACAAGGAAGGGGAGACCCGCAAGGTGCGCATCATCGACAACCTGTCGGTGCGGGCGAGCCACAACTTGCAGGCCGACTCCCTGCGGTGGAGCGACATTTCAGGCTCGGGTTTCACCACCATTGCCGGTCGTTTTCCTGTCAATGTGGGCTTTGCCCACAGCATCTACGACCGCGACAGCACAGGGGCGCGCATCGAGCGCTTCTTGTGGGAGGATGGCGGCGCACCATTGCGGCTGAAGCGGGCCAACGCCTCGGTGAACGGCACGTGGACGGGCGCTGGGCAGGTCCCGTGGAATGTGCGGGCGGGTTACACCATGCGGTTGCAGCGAAATTGGCGGAGCGACCTGCAGGCGGACACGACCATCCTCACCCAAAACCTCACCTTCAACGGCGATGTGACGCTGCTGGAGGATTGGCGCATCACGGTGGGATCGGGCTATGACTTCACGGCAGGGGAGTTCACCAATACGCAGGTCAACCTCATGTGGGACCTGCATTGCTGGGAGTTTTCTGCGCGGTGGGTGCCCTTCGGCTTCCAGCAGAGTTTGCAGCTGCGCCTCGCGGTGAAGGCGTCGATGCTGCGCGATGTCAAGTTGGAAAAGCGCTTCCAGGGGGAGGGCTTGATCCGTTGATTGACCGTGTTTTATCGGTTCAACGCACGGATGAACATGTAAATCAGGCAGAGCAGGAAAACGGTCATGGACACCTTGTTGATGCCGTGCATGACCCGCAGGTTGACCCCTTCTCCATCGCTTTTGCGAAACAGGTTCAAGGGGTTGGCGTAATGGAGGATTTTCCGGAGGACTTCCATGGTGTAGAGCTACGTTTAGAGAACAGGGCTGGAGCGGTGGGGTTCAATCGCAGGCAATGGCGCTGATTTCCACCCGGGCCTGTTTGGGCAGGCCGGAGACAAATACCGCTTCTCTGGCGGGCAATGGGTCGGCGAATCGGGCCTTGTAGGCACTGTCCATTTCCGCGTAATCCCTTGGGTCGATGAGGAAAACGGTGGTCTTGACGACCCGGTCGAGGCCTGAGCCCGCAGCGGCCAAAACGGCGGCCAGGTTGTCTATGGCACGGTCCACCTCTTGGGCGAGGGTGCCTTGCAGCAGCTCCCCTGTTTCGGGGATGAGGGGGATCTGACCACTGCAGTAAACGGTGGCGCCGGCGCGCCGAAATGGACTGTAGCTCGCTATGGGTTTGGACATGGTGCAAGTATCGGACGCATCGACGAACCTTTGCACCATGTCTTCGTTGCGCATCCTCCTGGTGGACAACCGCGATTCCTTTACCTGGAACCTGGCCCATGATTTGGGCCGTTTTGGCGCGGAAGTCGACGTGCGACAGGCCGCAGACTGGCATGCCCAAGACGCCGAGGGGTATGACGGCATCGTGCTTTCGCCGGGGCCGGGATTGCCCGAGGAATCCGAAGGGCTGATGGCATTGGTCCACGCGTGGGCCCCGTCGCGGCCGATTTTGGGCGTGTGCCTGGGTTTGCAGGCCCTGGTTGAATGGAGCGGAGGCGGACTCAGGCAAATGGGAGCGGTGCGCCACGGGCGCGCGTCCCTGGCTTTGCGCAGAGGACCGGACCCTCTGCTGGATGCACTGCCGCAGGAGTTTGAGGTGGGCCATTACCACAGCTGGTGCGCCGACCGGAGCGCATTGCCGCCAGATTGGAAGGTGACGGCGGAGGTGAAGGAAGACCCCACCATCGTCTTGGCCCTCAGGCATGGGACGTTGCCCTTGCACGCCGTGCAATTCCATCCCGAAAGCGTCTTGACCCCGCGGGGTAGGGAAATGCTGGGGGCGTGGTTGGACACCCTTCGAAAATGAAACAGGCGCCCGAAGGCGCCTGTTCGATCAAAAGATGGTCCGACTGAAATCAGTTGCGGAGCTTGTCCATTTCTTCTTGAAAGGTCTCCTTGAACTTCTCATAGTTGTACTCAGCCATGATGCGTTCGTCTTCTGAGATCTTCTCGTTGTACTTCGAGGCGACTTTTTCTCCGCTCAATTCCAGGGCGATATAGGAGACATAGATGCCGTTTTCACGCTGGGTCAACTTCTCGCAAATGGCGATGGCGCCCCTTAATTCCTGATCGACGACGGTACGCGCCAGTTCGTTGAAGGTCTCGGTGGCTTCTTCCCGGTTGTTGAATTCCGTGCTCGACACATAGTTGTCGGTGACGGCCTTCACGGTGGCACTCACAGTCTTTGCGAGGCGGGTTTCGGCATTGGACCGGGCTTTCTTTTTGGCGATTTCACGGTCTTGGCTCTCTCCTGTGGCGCTGGTACGGAAGTGCTTCTTGTCACTTTCATATTCATCGCCATTGCAGAATTCCACGATTTCAACCTCGCCCTTGGGCTTGGCAATGTCCTTGTTCTTCTTGCAACCGGTTGAGATTACAGAGAGGCCGATGATCAGGCCCGCGAACGTCATGAGTTGGGTACGGGTCATTTTCTTTGGGTATTTGGGTTTCACTGGTATGGTTATCGAATATCGTGCCAACTCTTTCAATAGAGGCTGTCGGCGACTTTTTTTCCTGCGGTGCGTTCCACTTCTTCAGCTGTTTTGCTCAGCGCAAGGCGCAGGGCTGCCGCGGGGTCCATTTGGACGCCCTTGGTGCGTTCCAAGGGGATTTCTGATGTGATCTGTCCTTGTGCGTCACGGGTCCGGATGGTGCCTTCTACATAGGCGGTGTGGAATTCGCTGTACGCACCGGAAGGGGTCCTGAGTTCTTTGCGCAAGTCGACCTCCACAGTGAACTCAGGGTCAGAGATGGCGTCGAGAATGTCGAACCCTGCTGACCTCAATGTCCTGCGCAGGGCGGTCAGTACGCCGTCTTGCATGGGGGCAGCGATTGTGCTGCTTGCGGCGGACTTGATGTGCAGCGTGGGCAGTACGACTTCAACAGACACCCTGAATGAGGGGGTAGACAAGGAGCCAATGAGGGTCAGCAGCACGGGGTCGATGTTGGCGGCCTTCCAGAGGCGCTCGGTATCGATTTCGACGGTGAGCTCCTTGTTTTCGCGGTCCGGTGATACCCCTGAAATGACAGCCACCACTGTGCCCAAGTCATCGGTGAATTCCGTGGCGCGCTTCATGTAGGTGCCGTTGTGATAGCGGTAGGCCAGGGGCACCCCTTCTGCTCCCTTTCCGTCGATTGTGGCTTCGATGCCCAAAGGAAACTTGAAATGGTTGTCGGCTTGGAGTTCGACTTGGTCCACCGCGCTGCGCAAGCCAATGGCCAAGACGGTGTTTCTCATGGCGCGCAGCAGGTGCGGTTCCAGTGTGACGGTCTCTCCTTCAATGTCCATGCGGTTGACCTCATTCCAGAAGTCCTCCAATGCCATGATTCCGCTGCCAAAGTGGTTGAGTGCCTGTTGGATGTGCCCTTCATTTCTGGCCTGAAGACCGGCCGCATATTCGGCGCGTGCGGACTCCATCGCGGTGGTTCGCCTGGCCTCCCGGGCTTGGGCATGGCGCGCTTTATTGAGCCGATAAAAGACATGTACCCGGTCCTCTCCCTCCCAGACGTCGGCCACCTCGAAGCCGGTGATGCGCTCTTCTGCGTGGCTAGAAATGGAGCTCGTGAACCGCTCTGATACGACGCCGTTGTTTTCTGCGCTCTCCAGCAGGGAGGCACTTTGCACCTTCACGGCAATTTCCGATGCCAGGTCGGCGGCCGCTTGCTTCTTGGCCAGGGACAAGGCTTCACCATCCAATGGACTGGCGGGGGCGCTTCCAATACCGATGTAGTACCCGGAAGAAATGGGGCGTTGTGATACCCACTCAGGTGCTGGGGTTTTGTTCAAGCCCCTGTTGCCCGAGCAACCAGATAGCAGCAAGCCCAACACCACCATGGCGGCTCCGATATGGGCGCAGGTGCCGTTCATTTGATGTGCGCATTGAGAAAGGACTCGACCTGTCGCGTGCCTTTGCGCGTGGCCTCTTGCAGCAGCTGGTTGCGCATGGTGGAAGCGGGCATCAGTTCTCGTCGGGCGTTGAGCAGTTGGGTCATTTGGGATTTGCCACTGCGGTTGACTTCTCCGTTGGAGCGCGCAGGGTAGAGCATGCCTGCCTCGACCTGACTTGTGGCAAACTCCACCTGGTCGGATGCGCGCACTTCTTCCACTTTTGACATCAGCACTTCGCTGGTTTCGGTGCTCACGAGTTTGAGCTCGTATTTGAGGATGACTTCTGTGCTGCGGGTGTGCAGCATGTATTGCACGGGTGCAAATGCGGCGACCTTTTTGGTTTTGCCTTCATCGTCGCGTACTTCTTTGAAATACTTGCGAAAACCGGGCCGCATGGTGCTCAAGGGCGAACCGGTTTCGGAGGTGTACATCAGGATGGCGCCAGACAGCATGGCCTTGGCTCCGGCCAGACCGCCCACCTCTACCTGCTCATCTGAAATGCCCGAGATGGACAGTTGTTGTTCGGCGATGATCTCGTCGCGTTGGGTGCGGTCCACCACACCGATGAATGGGTCAGTGGATTGAATCAGGGCGTTTTGCATGCCGCTTCTGAGCTCCAGGGCCACATCTCGATCGCGACTGCTGGATTCGAAGTTGAGGATGGCCACATTGAACTTGCCGTCTTTGAGGACCTGGTCGCGGAGGGATGCGGCGTCCTTGTAGTTTTTGTCAAAACCCAGGACGCGGGTAAATGCTTCATGGGCACCCCGGTGAGCTTGGTCCGCCATCAACGCTGTACCCGCGCGGTATTCCGGTTCTGCCTGCGCTACGGCCAACAGTGTTTTGGCATCTCCGAAGTCCGCGTCGAGGCGGAGGATCTCTTGGAACGTGGCTGCTGCGCCCGCGAAATCCTCCTTTTCGAGCTGTTGGTGGCCCTGCTCGTCGAGCTCGATGAGGTGGTCATCCAGCAGGTTTTCGTAATCACTGGTGACGGTTGCGGGGATGATGAGGTCCACATTGACGATGGCGATGCGCTTGGCATAGGCGGTCATTTCTTCGTACGATTTGATCGCTTGTTCGCGGTTTCCATCCATGGCCGCGCGCTGAAATTCACCCAAACTGCCATCGATGACGCCTTGCCCTGAAGACCGCAAGCCCACCATGGCATCGAGGTAGCCCGGTTTCTTGCGAAGTGCTTGGTAATACATCTCCGCAGCCTGCTTGGTCAAGCCCGCGTTTTGAAGCTCCATACCGCGCTTGGTCAACACTTTGGGGCCGCTGCAAGCCGACAAGACCAAGGTGGCGAGAACGAGAAGAAAAGGGGTGATGCGCATGGGCGAAATCATAAAGGGTGAAGGGCCAGCCAAGGGCCGAAAATAGTCCGGTATCGTCTATGATGTGGACAAGTCCCGTGCCAGTCTTTGTTCGCGGGGGTGACACAACGGCCGCTCCCCCGAAATTTGGGACATGCCAAAGCGTGTTCTCATCCTCGGGGCTGGAAGGTCAAGCTCGTCCTTGATTCGTCATTTGCTCGTCCACGCGGAGGGGGAAGGATTCGAAGTCAGGATAGGCGACCTGGATGTTCAATTGGCCGCGCGCAAGGCCGAGGGCTATGCTGCCGCCAGCACTTTCGCGTTGGACGCGGGCAATCCCGGAGCGCGCAAGGATGAGATTGCCGCAGCCGATTTGGTGATCAGCATGCTGCCCGCCTTTTTGCACCCTGAAGTGGCCCGCGATGCGATCGCTGCGAAGACCCCGCTCATCACCCCGAGCTACCTCTCGCCGGAGATTGCGGCCTTGGATGATGCCGCAAAAGCGGCGGGCATTCCCATCATCAACGAACTTGGATTGGATCCCGGCATTGACCACCTCAGTGCCATGCAGGTCATCGATGGGCTTCGCCGCGAGGGGAGCACCTTGACCGGATTTGAGAGCTATACAGGTGGGCTGGTGGCGCCCGAAAGTGACACCAACCCCTGGCACTACAAGTTCACATGGAACCCTCGGAATGTGGTGCTCGCCGGACAGGGAGGCTCGGCCACGTTCCGCCAAAATGGACTCAACCGGGTACTGCCCCCGCACCGGCTCTTCAAGGAGGTCACCGCGGTGGATGTGCCTGGGGCCGGCCGGTTTGAAGGGTATGCCAACAGGGATTCGCTGGCGTATGAGCGGATTTATGGCCTCGAAGGCATCGACACTTTGGTGCGCGGCACGTTGCGCGGAGATGGTTTTTGTGGGGGGTGGGATGCGCTGTTCCAATTGGGGATGAACCGCGATGATGCCCACATTGAGGTGGCCCCTGGCACTGCTTGGAGGACATACACCGCGGGCTTTGCCGGCGGCGTCAGCGGAGATGCTGATGCAGGGACGGTTCGAGCGGCTGTGGCCCGCGCCACGGGAGCGGATGCCCGCGCCTTGGACTTGCTCGATTGGTTGGGGCTTTTCAGTGATGAGCCTGTTGCGCTTTCGGCAGGGACGCCGTGCGATATCCTGCAGGACTTGCTGGAGAAAAAGTGGGCGTTGGAAAAGGAGGATCTGGATATGATTGTGATGTGGCACCGGTTTGGCTACCGCACGGCTTCGGGTGAACACCGCGTGAGAACCTCCCACCTGGTTCACATTGGAGAGGATGACACCCACACGGCCATGTCCCTCACTGTGGGCCTGCCATTGGCTTTGGCTGCGCGCATGTGGCTGCGGGGTGAATGGACAGGAACAGGTGTGGTGTTGCCTACGGAAGAGGAGTTGTACGCCCCCTTGTTGCGCGGATTGGAAGACGAAGGCATCGTGTTCAGCGAAACAGATGCCCCGGCATGAAAAAGCACGCCGCCGCGGTAAAAGGAGCCTTGGGCCACATCATGCTCGGCGCCGCCTGGGTGCTGTTTGCAGCTGGGTTGCGCGCTGGCGGGCCCTGTGACCCGCCGCCGTTTGACCCTTTGTCGCCCGTGGCTACAGCCGAGGCGGCTGTCGAGATGGACAGCTGGGCCATCCACGCATTGCGCCGCGATGTGCGGGGCCGCACTTGCACAGAGGTGCAAGAAGTGGTGGACATCCTCTTGGTCAGGTGGCTACAGGCCCATCCCAACATCGTCATCGCCTTTGAAGGTGCCAAGGAGCGCCGTTGGTTGGGGGATTCAGCGGAATTCATGCACCATTTGAAAGCGGAGGCTTGGGCAGAAGTCAAGGCCCAACGCACTTGGTTTCCGCGGCGTTGGGGCAAAAAACCAGCCTCACCTGAGGCCCAGCGCAGAAGGGCAGCTTTCGTTTCGCGCACCTTGGAGCGGTTGCAGAACCGCTGAAAAAAGTGAAGGGACCACCCTCAGGCAGTCCCTTCTCACCACATCAACCTCATCTATGCTGACAATCAGCACCATCATCAGGTGGCTTTGTGCACGGCTCCATTCAGGGAGCGTCGTGCAAGGATGGATCGCGCAGTGAGAGGTGACTGCGTAACCGCTCGATGCCATCGCCATGTAGATACGCATCGTGCCTAAAGAGGTTGCGTTTGGGGTCATACCAAACAACAGAAAGGGGCATGCTCAGGATGAGCTGGTCTTCAAAAGTGAGTTTCTCCAAATCTGGACGCAGCATCAAGTCGATGCCACATTCGAGCTGAATGGGCTGGTCCATTTCTTGGGTGTCGAATTGGATGACCTTCTTGTATGCAGCGGCGTGTGTGACCTCTATGGTGTAGAGGTGTCCAGAAGGCAGAATGAAATCGAGGGGCTTGCGCCCGGTATGCTCCAGCGAGGACCAGGGTGCATTGTCTTGGTGAACCGTGATGTAAAATCCCTTTCTGAGCGCGGTGCCCTCAACGGTCGGCATGACGGTGAGCAGCAGTTGCGCACCATCGCGGGTCTCGCGGACAAATTGCTGGGTCCAGCCTGGACTGCCCGGCACGGAAAACACGCCCTGTCCTTTGACGGCCACAGCAGACAGCATCAAGGCTGTCGCCAAGATGGATCGTGTGAGGTGCGGGTTCAAGTGCATGGCCCATCATACGGCTGTGGACAGGGAAGGGTTGCAAGCGGCGATTGAATTGTAGCGGGGGTGAACACGGCGCCCGGTTGCCCTGTACTTTTGGTGGAGATGCGCACATTCGATATCCCGGAATTTTACCGGTCGCCGGTCATCGGAAAAGTCAAGGCCCTTCGCAAGGCGGGCGACCCGAGGAAGCGGGACCTCAGCCCGAGTGTGCTCGATTTTGGTTCGGTGCGCTTCATCCTTCCGCGCCATTTTGGGTTTTGCTTTGGTGTGGAGAATGCGATTGAAATCGCCTACAAGGCGGTGACTGAAAATGAAGGCAAGCGGTTGTGGTTGCTCAGCCAGATGATCCACAACCCCGAGGTCAATGCCGACCTCGCCTCGCAGGGCATCGGATTCCTGATGGATACGGAGGGCAACACCATCACCCCCATGGAGGAACTCAAGCCGGAGGACGTGGTGATTGTTCCCGCTTTTGGTACCACCCTCGAAATCGAGGCGAAACTGGAGGAAATAGGGGTGGACATCCAGCGCTACAACACCACGTGTCCCTTTGTAGAGAAGGTGTGGAACCGGGCGGCACAGCTGGGAAAAAAAGACTATTCCGTGGTCATTCACGGGAAACCCCAACACGAGGAAACGCGGGCGACGTTTAGCCACAGCAGTGCCTATGCGAAGTCCATGGTGGTCAAAAACATGGCGGAAGCGGAGGTGCTGGCAGCCTACGTCAGGGGCGAGCGCGATTGGCAGGGCTTTACAGCGGACTTTCCTGGCCGCACTTCGCCGGGATTCCGGGTGCCCGAAGACCTGCAGCGCTTTGGTGTGGTCAATCAAACCACCATGCTGGCCAGTGACACCCAAGCGATTGCTGACCACCTCAAGGCTGCAGTAGAGTCCAGGGATGGCGGGTCTTCCGCGCTTTTTGCCAATACACGGGATACCCTGTGCTATGCGACCCTCGACAACCAGACGGCGACTTCGAAGGCCTTGGATCTCGCCAGAGAAACAGCAGATGTGGCCATGGTGGTGGGGGGGTACAATTCGAGCAACACTTCTCACATCGTGGAGTTGTGCGAGGAAGTCCTGCCCACCTTTTTCATCAGTGGCTCCCCGGAATTTGGCGATGACGGGACCCTCGGTCATTTTGACCTCTCGCTTGGAAAAAGGCAAAAAAGTGAACAGTGGTGGCCGACCCAGTTCAAAGGGGAAACCCCCACTGTGCTGCTGAGTTCGGGTGCTTCATGCCCCGACAGCGCAGTCGATCGCGTCCTTCAGCACATTGTTGAACGTTGCGGTGGTGGACGGGCTGTGGATGATGTGTTGCGGCTTTTTGCCCAAGAGCAGGCAACTTTGGGTGCCTGATGAAAGCACCGCGCCTTCCCAGCCCATTCCGCAACGTGCGCCATGCGCCCCGGAGTTTTAAGTTTCGCTCTTCCCATGTGGATGGGCGGGCTTTGCGCTGGAAGGAAAGGAAGGAGGCCATAGAAAGTGCGATGTCATCGGCTGCCGACGGCGCCGAGGAGGCCCCGCGCAAGATGCGTTTTCGCAAGGGCGTTGGGCCGGGCATTGACCGGGCCACCCGGACCGCTGCCACGCAAAAAGCCCGGCGCAGGGCGATGCTCCGCAGTGCCGCCATTTTGGTGGTGTTGATGTATGCCGCATGGCGGGGTTTGCTGTGGGTGGAGACAACGGATTTCGCCCGTGACTATCTTTTGACACCCGCACCATGACCACCGCTACCGAGACATTGATTGCGCAGCTTCCGGAGCATGTCGCCAACCAAATCGCCGCGGGCGAAGTGGTCCAGCGGCCGGCTTCTGTGGTCAAGGAATTGATGGAGAATGCTTTGGATGCCGGTGCGCACCGCATTGTGGTCGAGCTCAAAGACGCCGGTCGCAACCTCATCGCCGTGTCGGACGACGGCTCTGGCATGGGGCCCGAAGACGCCGCAGCGTGCTTTGGCCGACACGCCACATCCAAACTGCGTTCTACCGATGATTTGCTCGCATTGTCTACCATGGGGTTCAGGGGAGAAGCCCTCGCCAGCATCGCCAGCATCGCCCGGGTTGAACTGAAGACGAGGCGGTCGGAGGATGAGCTGGGCATCGAGGTGGTGATGGAAGGCGGCGATCGTCACTCAGCCACGCCCGTGGCATGCGAAGTGGGCACGCGCATGACGGTCAAGCGGCTTTTTTACAACGTGCCGGCCCGACGGAATTTCTTGAAGAGCGACCAGGTGGAGCTGCGCCATTGCATCGATGAATTTCAGCGGGTGGCCCTGGCCCATGCGGACATGTCCTTCGTTTTGCGCCACAATGGCGGCGAGCTTTTTGATTTGCCTGCGGGCAGCTTGCGGCAGCGCATCGTGCGCATTTTTGGCGGCAAGTATGACGAGCGTTTGGTTCCTGTGGAGGAGCGGACAGATGTAGTGGCATTGCAGGGGTTTGTAGGCAAACCCGAGTTTGCCCGCCGGACCCGCGGGGAGCAATTTCTTTTTGTCAATGGCCGCTTCATCCGTCACGGTGCCTTTCACGGTGCTGTGATGCGGGCCATGGAGGGGTTGCTCTCACCCGGTCAGTTCCCACTGTATGTGCTCTTCTTGGAGGTGGACCCATCGCGGGTCGATGTCAACATCCATCCGACCAAGGTCGAGGCCAAATTTCAGGAGGACCGGGCCATTGTCGCCATCCTACAAGCAGCGGTGAAGCGCGGACTCGGGCGTTTTCACGTGGCGCCATCCCTGGATTTCGATGCCGAAAACGCGTTTGATATCGCTCCGCCCAAACCGGGTCAAGAGGTAGAGGAGCCCAAGATTCAGCTCGACCCGGGCTACAATCCATTTAACCCCAGTGGGGCCGGAAAGGCCGACACGGGTGGAAGCGGCGGTGGTTCAACTTCGGCGGCGACCGGGCCTTCCGCATTGCGCGGTTTTGGAGGCCAAGACCGGGACCGCGCGCGCATCGCGGCCACGCACCGGTTTTTTGAATCCGGTGCTGACTCCCAAAGCGACCAAGCGGCCAACCCTGCAGCTGTGGACCGGTCTGACAGCGCCTCGCGGCTGGTTTTTTCGGAAGTAGGGGCTGTCCACACTGAGCCTTTGCCCACGATGGGCAGCGGATTTGATGAGCAGCGTCCCTTGTTTCAGTTGTTTGGCGGTTGGATTGTCACGGCGACCCGCAGCGGCATGGTGTTGGTGGACCAGCACCGCGCCCATACCCGGATCCTATACGAACGCTTCGCGGGCATGGCCCAGCAAACGTTGACCGGACATGCGCAGCAACTGCTGTTTCCCGCCGAATTGGAGGTGGGCGCTGCGGATGTGGCCTTGCTTCAAGACGCCCGTTCCGCGCTGTCTGGACTGGGATTCAACATCGAGATGACCGATGATGCCGGAGTCGTCCGCGTGGTCGGTTTGCCATCGGATGCAGCGGAAGGCGACCCCGCAGCGCTCGTGGATGCTGTCTTGGAAGAGCTGAGGGATGCGGGAGAGATCGACGAGGACCTGCGCGCCAGCCGCGCCATGGCCGGTGTGGCCAGGGGAGCCGCTGTGCCCGCCGGGCGCACCTTGACCCGGGCCGAAATGCGCGATGTGGTCGATGGACTCTTTGCCTGTCAGGAGCCGGACCGCGACCCTTGGGGGCGCCCCACCATCGCTACCTTTGACCGCGAAGCGGTGGCCTCTTGGTTCCGTTGAAGAAAAATCCATGTTCAGTCAAGCCACGCCTGTTGTCCGGAACCTGTTGATCATCAACGTGATCTTTTATGTGGTGACCCACATGTTGGCACCCGATCTGGCGCCCATGCTGGCGGGATACTATCCGGCCGCGCCCCAGTTTCAGCCCTGGCAGATCGTGACCCACATGTTCATGCACGCCAGCCTCGGGCACATCTTCTTCAATATGTTCGCCCTGTACATGTTTGGGTCACAATTGGAGCAAGTATGGGGCCCCAAGCGCTTTCTCAATTATTACCTCATTTGCGGCCTTGGCGCTTTTGCCTTGCACGAGCTGGTGGTCGGTTATGGCTATTTCAGTCAATACGGGACCTGGCTTCCGAGTGTGGAGGAATTGAAACCGGGCTTGGGGTTTAGTGACGCGGTGCGGGCCAATCAAAACTTGTTTGTACCGGTTGTAGGGGCCTCGGGTGCGGTGTTTGGCTTGCTGCTCGGTTTTGGGATGCTTTTCCCCAATACCCGACTGCAGTTGTTGTTTCCACCCGTTCCCATCAAGGCGCGGTACTTCGTCTTGGGATATGGTGCGATTGAATTGCTCTTTGCGTTGCAAAACAACCCGGTGGACAATGTGGCGCACTTCGCCCACCTCGGTGGCATGCTGTTCGGTTATTTCTTGCTGAAGAAATGGCAGAAGGACCGCGATGTATTTTATTGAGCCATTCCACGTTTAAAGGCGAAAGGAGCAGTTGATGAGCAGCATTACCGATGACATCCGGATGCGTTGGGCCACGGGGGGCATGGTGATCCGATTGATTCTGGTCAATGTGGCCGTTTTTCTGTTGCTGGCCACCTTGGGATTGCTGGAGACGTTGGGGATTTCCATCCCCAACGCCGGAGGGGCTTTCGGGCTCGCCACCACTTCGGATTTGGCCGTGTTGGTGCGCCGGCCGTGGAGCATTTTCACCCACATGTTTGTGCACCTTGGGGTGTGGCACTTGGTCATGAACCTGCTCATCCTGTGGTGGATGGGGGGCATGTTCCGCAGTTATTTCGGAGACCGAAGGACACTGAGTACTTATCTGATGGGGGGGCTTTCGGGTTGGTTGGCCTATGTCTTGATGCTCAATCTCGTCCCGGGATTTGGCGGCGGTGGTTTTGCCCTGGGGGCCTCTGCGGCGGTCATGGCACTGATGGTGGCCACGGCCGTCTACCTTCCGGACCTCACCATTCGCCTGTTCATTTTGGGACCGGTCAAGCTCAAATGGGTGGCCTTGGTGTATGTTTTGCTCGACTACGTCGCGCTTTCTCGGGGCGCCAATGTTGGTGGTCACATCGGCCACCTTGGTGGTGCTGCCTACGGCCTGTTGTACATGCAACAAATGAAGGCGGGGAGGGACCTTGGGGCACCGTTGGAGCGGCTGTTGGACTCCCTGGTCAATGCATTCTCGCGGTTGTTCTCTGCATCTGCTGGGGCTTCTTCGGCGCGGCCCAAGCGGAAGCGCGGGAAGGGACTGCATGCGGTTCATCGCAGCGTGGAAAAGAGCGGAAAGACCCGCCGCGGCCGCACAGATGCTGAAATCAATGAGGAGAAGAATTCGAGGCAAGAACGGATTGACCGCATCCTCGACAAGATTTCGAAGGTGGGCTATGACCAGCTGACCAAGGAGGAAAAGGACTTCCTGTTTCGGTACGGGGGCGAAGTGTGATCCATGGGACACACGGCAAGATCTTCTGGCAAACAACGCCGCAGCAAGCGGGGAAGCTTGGTTGTGTTGATGGGGTGGCTGGGTCTTTTCGCTGTGGCGGCGGCCCAGACTGCGGTCATGTTGCCGCCCAGTGTCACGCCGTTGCCCGCTTTGGCTGGATTGGGCTTTCCTGTGGGTGCTGTTCTGCTTCTGGCGGGCTGCTACACGGCATGGCGCCAAAGGCGTTGGAAGGCCGGCTCCTTGATGTTGGTTGCACTGGTGATGACGGCGCCGCTTTTTCGCGCCACTTGGGGATGTGCGGGCTGCGGAACGCAGGAAGGTGCGGGACCTGAGTTTGCCGTGGTGTCTTGGAATGTGCGGTTGTACGACCACTACGGCTGGGTGGGGGGAGAGAGTGAAACGGGCCGCTCGGATGTTCGAAAGGGCATCATGGCCGCCATTGAGGACGCCGCCCCCGATGTCTTGTGCGTCCAAGAGCATTTTGAATTGACCGACCGCGCTGCTTTTCCGGTGGTGCAGCCGCTCAATGCAGCGGTAGGTCGCGGTGCACCTGCCTACAGCCATGTGGTCATCGCACGCAGCAAGAAAGACCGGCGGTTTGGACTGGCCACATGGTCCAAGTGGCCCATTGTCGGAAGGTCTTCCATTGCCTTTGGTACCCGCAACAACAACGTATGCGCCATCACCGATGTCGATTGGGACGGAGATACCGTGCGCATCTTCAATGCGCATTTTTCGAGTCTGCGGTTTGAGGAAGAGGACTATGCTGCGCTCGAGGAGGGGGTGCCCAACGCCGAAGGGCGGGAACGGATTTGGGGGCGCATGCGCTCAGCGTATGTAAACCGGGTGGACCAGGTCACACAGGTCATGGAAGCTGTAGAGTCGAGTCCGCATCCGGTGGTGTTGTGCGGGGACTTCAACGATACGCCCACCAGCTGGGCCCTGGCCCATTGTCGCGCCGCGTTGCAAGACAGCCACGATGCGCGCTTCCTCAGCATGGATGGCACATGGCAAGGACCGCTTCCGGGGGTGCGGATCGACCACATACTGGTGGGAGAGGATTGGAGCGTGCAATCGCACGAAACGGGAGGCGAAGGCCTCAGTGATCACCGCTTTGTGAAGGCCGTGATGCAGGGGGTGCGCCCGTGACAATGCCCAAGCGCCGGGCGATGACCTCATAGGAAATGATGGTCAAGGCGATCATCAGAAACCCGTAGAAGAGGTCGTCCACGGGCATGGAGAAAATGCGAATCGACAGGTTGTGCCCGTTGTTGTACCACACGATTTGGTCGGTGATTTGCTCCACATCGCGGTTCAAAATGGGGTAGCGCCAGAAATGGAGGCCGGTCAGGATGCCATTGGACAATATGAAGGGCACCAGGAGCGGGAGATAGGCAAACCACAACTGGTGGTTCCATTCGCGCACAACCTCCCTGCGGGCAGCGGCTACGGCCAAACCGGTACAGAGGATGGCCGTCAGGGCGCAGGTGGTGGCGATGTAGCTGCGCTCGGGCATTTTGAGGGCGATGGCGGCGGCGGCCACAGCGAGCAGTGCCGTCGCGGGAATCGCCAAGGGACGCCAAGGTGGGTTGGGGACGTAGTGCTTGAGCGATTCGTAAGTAAACACGCAAGCGTATGGGATGCAGAGAAAGAAAAGCCACTCCTCTACGGGGATGCCCGCGATCCACACGCCAGAGAGGTAGGCGGGATTGAAGCCCCACACCCCTTGTTCGGTGAAGGCCACGTCCCATGGGATGAAGAGCGCCATCATCACAGCGATGGCGGGAAAGAGGGCAGGCCAAAACCTCACAAAACGGACTTTCCGGTCAAAACTTAACGCCAAGGGGATGGCCAAAACGGCCAGGTCAACCGTGAGGTAGAGGTAGTGCGGATTCATCCTTGGCCCAAGGTACGCGCGGCTTGCGCTTTGCGGGCCTCACGGAAGTAGCGCACAGGCACCCACAGCATGCCAAAGCACTCGCCTTCTTCTTTGTTGAGGTGCTTGTGGTGCACTTTGTGCGCCTTGCGGATGGCGGCGAAATAGGGGTGCTTGGCGTTGCGAAACCAGCTGAACCGGCGGTGGATGAAGACGTCGTGTACCAGGAAGTAACACAGGCCGTAGGCGGCGATGCCGGTGCCAATCCAAAAACGGAAATCACTGTAAATGCTGCCGGTGATGAAGCACCAGGCGCTGGGCACGGCGAAGATCAGGAAGAAGGCGTCGTTCTTTTCGAAGAATCCGGGCTCGTGCTGGTGGTGGTCCCGGTGGAAATACCACATGGCCCCGTGCATCAGGTATTTGTGCGCAGCCCACGCCACGCCTTCCATGATGCAGAAGGTGCACAGCACAATGATGGAAGCGGTCATGATTTCCATGGCAACAGGTACAGTCCAATGAAAAAAGCGGTTTGCAATATCAGTAACAAACCTGCAGCGCGGTTGGTTCTGAAGGTGTGGGCCTTGCGCCAGGCCCATGCCAAGGCAAAGGCGATGAGCCACCAGCTGACGTAGTTCCAAACGGGAATGGCGTCACCGGCCCAGGTCCAGAACGTCGTGCGGATGGCGACCGGTTCCAAGACCACATCAAAGGCCACCATGAGGCTGGCGGCGATGGCGGCACGCGCTACTCCGCGGTCTTTGCCTTCTTTGTTTGGCGCCCAACGGTCCGCCCAGTAAAGGGAGCCCATGAGGGTGAGGAGCCAGAGCACGCCAATCATGGGGGGCGTGTCGTAGAGCACAGGTCCCAGCCGTTTCCCATATTGATAATCGCCAAAAGGGAATCCGGTTTGCACCCCAACCACCTCCACGGCGTATGTGATGTAGGCGGTGAGCGCCCAACGCCAGGCATCGTCGGCATGGCCAAAGCCCAAAACGACCAAGGCGGTCAACAACAGGTTGACCACGGTGAGGTCCAGGATGAGGTTGGCATCGAGCAGGACCACGCCGGTCAAGCCCACTGCGTGGACAATCACGAGCAGGGCCATCCACAGTTTCAAGGAGCCCGTCCAGCCCCGGATGCCAAAAGCGCCGCCTTCAGATGGGGTCATGCTGTTCCATCAGTTCGTGTGTGATCCGGGCGCCCAACAGGCACAGCGGGATGCCGCCGCCAGGGTGGACGCTACCGCCGACAAAGTAAAGGCCCTTGAGCTTGCGGTCGCGGTTGCGGTGGCGCAGAAAGGCGCTCATGGGCCGGTTGCTCGCCGGACCATAGAGGGCGCCCATGTGACTGCCTGTGCGCGTTGCGATGTCCGCCGGCGTGAGGACGTGCTCACATTCCAAGTGGGCGGCGACATCGATGCCGGTCATGCGCTGAATCTTGGCCATGACCCGGGTGCGGAGGTGGTCCAACCCGCTGGTTTCCCAGCCCGCGGGAGCGTTGACCATCACAAACCAGTTGCCGGCCCCTTCCGGAGCGTCTGCGGGCGATGTGCGGCTGCCGATGTTGATGTAGACGGTGGGGTCTTCGGCGATGGATTCGTCTTGGAACAGCGCCTTGAATTCGGCGCGGTAGTCCTGGGCCCAGAGGATGTTGTGGAGGTGCAGGTCGGGCGCGGGGTGACGAACGCCCCAGTAGAAAATCACCCCTGAAGTCGAGGATTCGGCGGAGAGAATGCGCTCTGGCGCCCGCTGGTCAGGCAAGAGTTGGCGATAGGTCGGTGTGACATCGGCACCCGACACCACCACATCTGCGGGGCGCTCCTTGCCATCGGCAGTGCGCACGCCACTCACCTGACCGGCTGTGGTAAGGATGCGCGATACGGGCGTGTCGGTGTGGATCCTCACGCCGAGGTTCAAGGCGGTTTGGTGCAGGGCTTCCACGATGGCGTGCATGCCGCCCTCCGGCGCAAAAGTGCCCATTCCGAACTCCAAATGGGGGATCACATGGAGCATCGCAGGTGCGCGGTAGGGGTCGCTGCCATTGTAGGTGGCGTATCGGTTAAACAGCTGCTGCAACTTGGGGTGGCCCGCTCGGGCATTCCATCCGCTAAGGGTACGGGTCAAAGGGAGTGCCCGCCGCCCGCGCCATGCAGCCCGCAGGTGCTGTGCCGTGCGCGCGAGCGTCCAACTGCTGGCTTCGTGCAGGCTTTGTTCCAAAAACAGCCCCCGCGTGGCCTCAAACCCCTCTGCGCTGCGCTGCAAATGGCGCATGGCCGCTTGCGCGTCGGTATCAAATGCGCGCTCGATTTCAGCAGCGAGCTTGGCCTGGTCGCTCCATGCGGTGAAGCGGGTATTGTCCGGCCAGAAATAGTGGCAAGAGCGGTCCAATTTCACAAAAGAGAAGGGCGCGGCAGCGCCTCCGGCTTGTTCGAGGGTGTCCATCAACAACTGAGGCCAGGTGAAGAGGCTCGGCCCGAGGTCAAATCGGTAGTCACCCAGTGACAGTTGCCGCAGCTTGCCACCGACCTCAGGAGCGGCTTCGAACAATTCTACTTGTCTTCCGCTTGTCGCGGCGCGGATGGCGGTGGCCAATCCGCCGATGCCTGCTCCTATGATGGCGACGCGGTTCACTTTCCGAGGTGGTCGGCTGCGCGTTCGAAGCAAATTTTAAACCAGGTGGTAAACAAGTGGGGTGCGGCGGCCATTTCTTCCCGAATGTCCGCGACCGCAGCATAGCGGAAATCGGCCACCTCTTCGGCGTTGGGGGTGGGCTTTACATCACTCATCCCAAAGAGCACGTGGTCGAATTCGTGCTCCACAAGGCCGTGGTCGAGTTCCGACCGGTAGATGAAGTCGAAGCCCTTGGAAAGTTGGCAGCGCATGCCCATTTCCTCCTGCAGTCTCCGGATCCCGGCGTCGAGCACGTCTTCGTCCTGACGGGGGTGGCTGCAGCAGGTGTTGGTCCACAAGCCCCCGCTGTGATACTTGTGCAGCGCACGCTGCTGGAGCAGCACTTCCCCTTTGCTGTTGAGGATGAACACGCTAAAGGCCCGGTGCAATTTGCCGGAGCGGTGCGCTTCCATTTTTTCCATGGTGCCCTGGTGCTGGTCCAGGGTATTGACCAATACAACGTGCTCCTCCATTATTCCGCGTCTGCTGTTTTGGCTTCAATTTTTACCGCGAGGTCTGCCATCCAGTCCAAAAACGCAGGGTTCTCGGACCAAAAGGAAGTCTTGGACACCCGCAAGGCCGCTTGTGCATCGGTTTTCCAGTCACCGTCGGCGCCCAAAAACTGGGGGGCGGTGCCCGAAACGCTGAGGCGCAAGGCGCACAAAATGTCATCCCCAGGATGGGCGCCCACGAGGCTGTCCAACTGGGCCATGCCCCCTTTAAATCGCTGGTAGCGTTCGGCTACATTCCAACCGAAATCCGCTGCACGGCAGTAGGACACCCAACGGTGGGCCTCGACATAGGGTCGGCAGGATTCGGATGTCACCTGCAGCGCGCCAATGGCTGCACGCTCACTGTCTTCAGCCTGTTCGAAGGTGCTGTGCTTCATGAACATGGAGCGGAGGTCTTCAAGTGCTGCGCACGGTTGTGCTGCAGCCCATTGGGAACAAGTGAAAAACGCCGCCAGCAAGGCAGAACGCAGGAAGCCGGCTTCCATCGGCATGGTCAGAGCAGGTTGAACTGGTGCTTGACGTATGAACCCAACAGCAAAGCGGCTTTTTGCCGGTTTGGAATGCGGATGCGGTCTTCCATGATCCGCGAGTGGTGCAAACGCTGGATTTTCTTGAAGAGCCGCATGTAGTAGATGTAGGCCATGTATACCCCGAGCCGCGAGGACTTGGGGAGTCGGATGATGCCCTCATAGGCATGCTTGAAATCCGCTTCGATTTCTGCTTCGATTTGCTGCTTGGCTGCGCTGTCAAAGGCGGCGAGATCCAAACCTGGAAAGTAGGTGCGTCCGAGGCCCGACCAATCGGCTTGAATATCCCTGAGGAAATTGATCTTCTGGAATGCGGCACCCAAGCTTCGCGCATGGGGCAACAACGCTTGGTAGCGGTCTTTGTCACCTTGGACAAATACCGAAAGGCACATCAGGCCCACCACCTCAGCACTGCCGACGATGTAGTCATCGTATCCATCGCGATCGTAGGCCGTTTGGTCCAGGTCACGCTCCATGGATGCGAGAAACTTTTCGACGTGGGCGATGTCCATGTCAAAACTGTGGAAGGCCCACTGGAAGCTGTTGAGGATGGGATTCAGGGAAATGCGCTCCTCGATGGCCCGGTAGGTGTCGGCTTTGAAACGTTCAAAAAGGACAGCTTTGTCGAAATCGTGAAAGGTGTCTACGATTTCGTCTGCGAACCGCACAAAACCGTAGACTGCGTGAATGGGGCCGCGCAACTCCGGTGCGAGCAAGCGGATGCCCGAACTGAATGACGTGCTGTAGGCCTTGGTGGTGAGGGCACTGCACTGCTGGGATACGTGATCAAACAAGGGTTTGCCCGTATCCAGCATTTGACTGTCCACGGCACGGCTCACCTCTGGCGTGGTTTCGGTCTCGACCTCTGGTACTGCTTCGAGTATGGGAAGGCGGGCATTCATAGCGGTGTGGAAGAATAAGCGCTTAATGCGGCAGGTTGTTCTATGGTTACGGATTCGGGCAAGCCGGAGCGCCCCATGGATTTGAGGATTTCTCCTGCTGCAACCTGACCACTGATGATGCTCGGTGGCACACCGGGGCCGGGCGTTGTGAGTTGCCCGGCAAACCACGTGCCGGGCAGCTTGGATTTGAGTTTGGGCTTGAGAAAAGCCGTTTGGTTCAGCGTGTTGGCCAGACCGTAGGCATTGCCCTTGAATGCGTTGTAGTCGGCAATGAACTCCCGGTGAGCGTATTGACGCTTGTAAACGATGTGCTGGCGCACGGGGATGTCCAATCGCGCTTCTAAACGGTCCATGATTTGGCCAAAGATGCGTTCGCATGCGGCATCGTCTTGGTCAATGCCCGGAGCGATGGGGACCAATAAGAACAGGTTTTCACATCCCTCCGGTGCCACGCTGGAATCGGTGACACTCGGCGCACAGACATAGAAGAGGGGATCTTCTGGCCAGTCCGGCCGGTCGTAGATCTCTTCGGCGTGGGCATCGAAGGGCGTATCGAAAAAGAGTGTGTGGTGCTTGAGCCCGGGCAGTTTGCGGTCCACGCCCATGTAAAAGAGGAGGGAGCTGGGCGACATCGCTCGCTTCTCCCAGTATTGCGCGTTGTATCGGCGATAGCGTTCGGGCAGCAACCGCTGTTCGGCGTGATGGTAATCACAGGCGGCGACCACGTGTCGCGCAGGGATGAAATGTCCACCGACGCGCAGGCCTGCGGTGCGCCCACCTTCTTCAACGATTTCGTCAACCGGTTGTCCGCAGTGAAAGGTGACCCCTTCGTCGCGGGCCACCTGGACCATGGCTTCTACTATGCCGTGCATGCCCCCCATGGGATACCAGGTGCCCAGCGCTGTGTCCGCATAGTTCATGAGGCTGTACAGGGCGGGCGTGGTCTGTGGCTTGGACCCCAAGAACAGGACGGGGAATTCCATAAGCTGCACAAGCCGTGGGTCTTTGAAGTGGCGGCGCACGTGGTCACTGAAACTGCGCAGCAGCTGCAAACGCGGGGCATCGCGCAGGATGTCCATCCGTGCAAACTCCATGATG
This sequence comes from Flavobacteriales bacterium UBA4474, assembly GCA_002389295.1. Taxonomy (GTDB): domain Bacteria; phylum Bacteroidota; class Bacteroidia; order Flavobacteriales_D; family Sanyastnellaceae; genus UBA8752. Next base: position 30,754 of record DGOE01000063.1, read on the forward strand.
GAGTGGGCGGGCTTGTTGACAAACCGGCCCATTCCAATGTCGTATTTGATTTTGGCTTCAGCCAAAAAGGACGTCAGCGCTTTTCCCGCCCCCGGCTCGATGGCCTCAAAAGCTGCAGCCAAGGCGGGTATCCCCGCAGGAACATCAAAAGGTCCGCTTTTGAATTCCACCCGATACGAAGGGTCCAGGCGAACAAGGTCATAGAACTCTTCGACTTTGCGCCCGAAATGGTCGAAGTAACGGTCGAAAACGTCGGGCATCCAATACCAGCTCGGCCCCATGTCAAACCGGAAACCGTCAGCATCAAACCTGCGCGCCCGGCCACCCGGCTGCTGGTGCTGTTCGTAGACCGCCACATTTAATCCTTCCTTGGCGAGGGTGGCAGCAGCGGCCAGACCGGCAAAGCCGGATCCGATAATGGCAACGTCGGTTTGTTGTTGGTCAATAGACATGAGCGAAGAAGAGAACAACCTGAAGGTCGTTTGTGTTCAACCCACATGAAGAGGGTATAGAAGGACCAATGTACGGTATAGGAACATCGCCGGGTTGTTCTGTTCGGGGACAAAAACCAAGGCGATTTGAACCACTTGGTAACCTTTTGACACCCTCCTTCGTTTCACATCCGGGATCAGCCACCTGCAAGGATGAGTTCCCTGCCGGATTAAAGGTTTTTTCCAATTGCCAGAAGCGCCCTGCTACAGCGGGGCGCTTCACTTTTTAGGGCTTTCGATGGCGATAGACGAACTTGCATGTCATTCTATTGTTGAATCCCTATGAAGAAGAGAATCATGACTTTAGTGCTCGCCTTGATTTTGGTGGGTGGCCTGATGGCATTCAACACATACAAAGGCGCCATCTTCGGAGGGGTCGATCACCTTTACACGCCCATGACACCTGCACAGGATTTTTACGCACTTTCGGCCAATACTTTGGAAGGGGGGTCATTCGATTTCAAGCAACTCAAGGGCAAGCGCGTGCTGATTGTCAATACGGCGAGCCGCTGCGGATACACACCGCAATACAAGAAGTTGCAGGAGTTGAACGAAGCGCATGGGGGAGGGGATTTTGTGATTCTCGGCTTTCCCTGCAACCAATTTGGTCGTCAGGAGCCTGGAACGGCCGGAGAAATCGGTGAATTCTGCAGCAAGAATTACGGGGTGACTTTTTCGATGATGGAAAAAGTGGCAGTCAAAGGAGATGACCAGCACCCCGTGTACCAGTGGCTTTGCAATGCGAGCGCCAATGGTGTCGGCGACCACAAAGTGGCGTGGAACTTCCACAAATTCTTGGTGGATGAGGAAGGCCGCCTGGTGGCTTCTCTCAAGTCAGGGGTGGACCCCCTCGGTGACGAAATCGCTGCTTTTGCTGCTGGTCGATAAGATCATCTGGGCGAACTTGGTCCCATGACGGAGTACGCCCCCTTGGACATCTTGGCGTTTGGCGCCCACCCCGACGATGTGGAACTGAGTGCCGGAGGCACTTTGGTCAAAGCTGCAGAGCAGGGCAAACGTACAGGCATTGTAGACCTCACGAGGGGAGAACTCGGAACACGCGGTTCTGCAGAGACCCGCGCCGTGGAAGCGGCCGCTGCAGCGGAGGCTTTGGGCCTGGTCGTCCGAGACAACTTGGGGTTGAAGGACGGCATGCCCGAGGACGAGGAGAAGGCCATCCTTGCTTTGATCACCGCGATTCGCAAGCACCGCCCCCGGACCGTGCTGGCCAATGCATTGTACGACCGCCACACGGATCACGGCCGCGCGGCTGAACTGGTGCACCGCGCTTGCTTTCTCGCAGGGCTGGCCCGAATTGAAACTTCCGAATCCGATGGCACCGCCCAAAATGCGCACCGTCCCCTGCACCTGTTGCATTACGTGCAAGACCGGTTCCGTGAGCCTTCCATCGTGGTGGACATCACCGGTGCTGAGGTGAAGAAGTATGCCGCTATAGCCTGCTATTCAACACAATTTCACGTGCCCGGAGCGGCAGAGGGCCGCATTGAAGTGCCCTCTGCCTCCGATCTGGCGACCCCCATTTCCACCCCCGATTTCATGGCGGTGGTACGCGGCCGCGACATCACGATGGGCCGGTATATCGGTGTGGCGTCTGGAGAGGGATTCGAGTCCCGCACTCCGTTGGGTTTGTCGGACCTCAGCGGTCTCATCTGAGGCCTGGTATCACACGCAAAACGCCCGGTCCGAGGGACCAGGCGTTTAGGTGGGGTGGCTAATCGGAATTGAACCGACGACCTCTTGAACCACAATCAAGCGCTCTAACCAACTGAGCTATAGCCACCGTATGGGCCGGCAAAGATAGCGCCATTGTCGATGTCGCCAAGTGCTATCAAAAAAGAGTCGGAAAGGACTTATTCGCTGCAGGGGAGCCCGTACAGGGTGAGGAAGAAAATCAGGTCGTAGGAGCCGATGAAACCGTTGTCGTCTTGGTCCAAACTGCAGGTGCCTAAGGTGCCAGAGCCAAAGGTGCAGGTGCCGTTGTCGCATGTCGCGACGGGGTTGTAGTTCTCTGCATCCGGGTAGGCACAGCCTGCGATGCCGGTGCAAAGGTGCTGGCATGAGCCGTCATCATCGGTGGCCGTGGGGTCGTAGTTGACCGCATTCATGTCGGTGCAGCCAAACACCTTGCAGGTGCCATCATCTTCTGTGGCTTCCTCATTGAAGTTGGATGCTGCGGGATCGGTGCAGCCTGAAATTTCATTTTCGTCGCAGGTGCCATCACCGTCTTCGTCCAAGAGGCAGGTACCGTCGCAGTCCAATCCAACGGCCGGGTATGTGCAGGACCCGTTGTCTGCTTCCGCGGCGTTGTCATAGTTGCAGGCCTCGGGATCGGTGCACCCGCCCACGGCGATGGGGAGGTTGAGGTACACCGTGCCATTCAGGTTGTCTCCTCCCAAGAAAATCTGCACATGTAGGTTTCCTGAAAGTGTGCCATCGGTGGTGATTTGGGCAATCAATATGCGCTGGTCGGCGCCGGCAATGCCGTTGACGAAACTGGGCAAGATGAACCAGCTGCCCCCTGTGGCATCGTTCAAACTGAATCCGCTGCCCAGCGCTCCACCCCCGGGTTCGAATGTACTGGTCCAGGGTGTTTGGCTCGATTCAAGAATGTTGATGGATCCTTCGCCCAATTCGGAATTGGCACTTTGATCGATGCCAATGGTGACGAAACTGTCGTAGGCATTGGACGGGAACAATTCCCAGAGGCCCGGAAGAACGCCTTCGGGTGTGACAGCACCCACAGGTTGGGATTGAAATATGCCTCCCGTGCAATTCAATTGTGAAGGCTCGTCAATGTTGCCGTATACCGCAGAAAGCTGGTCAGTGCTGTCTGTTGTGGTGACATAGAGCCTGTAGGTGCTAAACCCGGTCAGGTCCGCATCGCTCAGTACGCCGATGTCTTCTGCAATGGTGTCAATTTCAATACCAAAATCGGAGAACTCAAACAGGGTGTTTGAAGCCTCGTATCCCATGCTTGCTGGCCATTCATTCACGGCTTGTGCCAACGCACTTGCCGGAATGAGCAACATGAGAAATACCCAGATTGGTAGAAATTTGAGCACTAGAACTTTTGGTTTGGTACGCTATTATAAATATCACGCATACCAACGGTATTGTTTATACCGCTCACGAATTTGTAATGCTGATTGGGAACGGGCCATCTTGCATCCATGCGCGTGCTCCATTTTGCCAGTTGGCATCCCAACCGGGTGCACCCGCAACTGGGCAATTTTGTGGCCCGGCACATTGCTGCTGTGGCTCCGCAAGCGGCATCTACCGTTGTGCATGCCTGGCCCGACAGTGCGCGGTTGCTCCAGCGGAGGCAATTGGCCGATGAAGCGGGCAAGGAAGGCGTAGAGCGCATCTTGACGGCCTACGTGCCCAACCGTCCGCCGCGCCGTTGGCGGGTAGAACGGGCTTATGGCCGGCTGTGCGAACGCTTGGACCGCGAAGGGTATCGGCCCGACGTGGTGCACTTGCACATTGCGGCCGAAGCGGCCATTCCGGCGGTGCAGTGGGCTGAAAAATGGCGCGCGCCTCTCGTGGTGTCCGAGAATTGGACGGCGTATCACGCGGAGCACGGCCGGTTCTTTCGACAAAAGGAGGAGCGGGCGGTGAAACAAGCATTGCAGGCGGCCGCGTTGCATTTGCCGGTTTCGGAGCATTTGGCGCGGGCGATGGCGCGGTATGCACCGGATGTTCCGCAACGGGTGGTGCCCAATGTGGTCGAAGCGCACTTTGCTGTCCCTTCTCAACGCCGCGGGACCGCCGGGGCACTGCGGCTGCTGCATGTCAGTTCCATGCGCGACGAACACAAGAACATCAGTGGGATGTTGCGGGCGGTTGCGGCGGCTGTTTCGCACGGGGCCGACGTCGTCTTGGACTGCTATGGCGGTGCCGGTGAAGGTGGTGCCGAGTTGCCCAAATACATGGATTTGGCCGCTGGGCTGGGGCTGACTGATCGCGTGGCCTTTCACGGGCCTGCCGACCCGGTCGCAGTGGCGGAGGCGATGGGCCGGGCGGATGCCTTGGTATTGTTTAGCCGCTTCGAAAACCTGCCTTGCGTGTTGCTCGAAGCGTGGAGCACGGGCCTGCCTGTTTTGGCCACCGATGTCGGCGGGGTGGGGGAGCACCTGCGCGATCGGCCCGCACTCGGGGCATTGGTTGCGTCGGAGGATGAAGCCGGCCTGGTGGCTGCCATTCAGCAACGCGCAAGGATGAAGTCTGCCGGAGAAGGTGCCGATGAGGCGGCCATTGTCGCCTATGCCACCCAGCGTTTTACGCCAGGCGCCGTGGGCGCGGGGTTGATCGAAGCCTACCGATCAGTATTGCCCTGACCCTCAGGAAGGTTGACGCCATTGACAAAGTCGGGGAGGATGCGCAGGCTGTCTGCTGTGCGGGCACCGCTGAAGTCGGCATCCGTCAGGTCGGCGGTCTGGATGACCTTGTTGTAGGCCGCGAGCATGGGTTCGGCGATGGGCAGGTATGACCAATGCCAGCGTTCGAGTTCGTAGCCGGTGCGGCCGCTCGATTTGTCATCGTAGACCTGGTGGAATCCAAAATCGGCGGCGTTGGCTTGCAGCCAAGCATACACCGTAGCGCCTTCTCCGGCGGCGAACCAATCGTTTTCGAAGGCGTTGAGGTCAATGTCGGTGCCCCAATGGTGGCGGGAGGCGCCGGGCATGGCACTGTAGGCAAGGATGTCGCGGGCCTTGTCGACAGCTTGCCAACCCATGTACTGCGGGCGCTCCCATTTGCGTTCCCAGATGCCGCGCTGGTATGTGAAGTTGCGGGTGGCGCTGCGGATGAGCAGCGCAATGCCAGCGGCTTGCGCTGCAGCCCTCATGCGCCCATAGGCTTCAAGTGCTTCAGTCCGGAGGTACACCTCTTCTTTGTCGGTCCAGGCGGCCGGTATGCGCGTAAAATCAGGATGTTCCGATGGCTCGAATTGGCCCAGCAGTTCGTCTCGGTCAAAGGCGATGGCGTCCGCACCCGACGGTGGCGCAACGTTCGCTTCGGCACGGCCTTTTACCCCAACGGACGTTTCCTCTTGGGCAGCGGGCATCGCACAACTTCCCAAGGTGGCCAGAACGACCAGCGCGGGCGTCAACCGAATCAATGGAGGCCCTTTTGGGCGAGCCAGCGCTCGGCGTCGAGGGCTGCCATACAGCCCGTTCCGGCCGCGGTCACCGCTTGACGGTAGGTTTTGTCGCAGGCGTCACCGCTCCAGAATACGCCCTCCACGTTGGTGTAAGAGGATCCAGGTTTGGCGGCCACGATGTAGCCCTCTTCGTCCAGATCCACTTGGTTGGCGAAGATGTCGGTGTTGGGTTTGTGGCCAATGGCCAGAAAAAAGCCGGTGACATCCAATGTCTGCTCCTCCTTTGTGATGTTGTTGACCACCCGGACCCCCTCTACTTGCTCCGCGCCGAGGATGTCCACGGTTTCGGTATTGTAGTGGACTTGGATGTTGTCCATGCCATTGACACGGTGCTGCATCGCCTTGGATGCGCGCATTTCGTCGCGGCGGACGAGCATGTGCACCTTGGTACATAGTTTGGCCAGATAGCTCGCTTCCTCACAGGCGCTGTCTCCGGCGCCCACCACAGCCACTTCCTGGCCCCGGTAGAAAAACCCATCGCACACCGCGCAGGCCGAGACGCCACCACCATTGAGCCGCAGGCGTGTCTCGCTTTCCAACCCCAGCCATTTGGCCGAGGCGCCAGTAGAGATAATCACGCTGTCGGCACTGAGGACGTGTTTGCCCTCTTCGATTTCGACCAGCTTTTTGTCACCGCTGAAGTCCACCTTGGTGACCCAGCCGTTGCGCACATCGGTGTCGAAGCGCTTGGCTTGGTTTTCGAGGTCCACCATCATCGACGTTCCGTTGATGCCCTCGGGATATCCGGGGAAATTGTCGACATCGGTTGTTTCCGTGAGTTGTCCACCGGGTTGCATCCCCTGATAAAGGACGGGCTTCATGTCCGCGCGAGCGGCATAGACAGCGGCGGTGTATCCTGCGGGTCCCGATCCAATGATCAGGCACTTTACGTGTTCTTTGGCTTCCATTGAAGGGCAAATTTACTGACCCGGACGCGGGTCGTGTGTGCCTTGACGCACCTTTTCGTCCAGCTCGAGCATCCGGTCCCACAGGTTGTCCTCAGGCGGGGGGGCTATGATGCGGATTACCTCCCTGCGCGTAGGGTGGACAAACTCGATGCGCCGAGCGTGGAGGTGGATGGAGGCGTTGTCATTGGTGCGACGTGCGCCGTATTTGACGTCGCCTTTGATGGGACAACCCAAAGAGGATAGCGTCACGCGAATTTGATGGTGGCGGCCTGTTTTGGGGTGGACCTCTACGAATTGATAGTGGTCGCCCTTGCCCAAGAGGTAGTACTTGAGTTCGGACTCCTTGCGGCCGTCTCCAGGCCGGTCGTGGGCGTAGCTTTTGTTGCGTTCTTGGTTTTTCTTGAGCCAGTTGATGACGTGCCCCTCTTCTTCAGGCGGCGTGCCCTTGACCACCGCCCAATAGGTTTTGGCCACCTCGCGGTGCTTAAACGCCTTCATCATGCGGCTGAGGCACTTGGAAGTCTTCGCGTAGAGGATGACCCCGCTCACGGGGCGGTCGATGCGGTGGATGGTGCCGAGCCAGGCCTCGCCGGGTTTTTTGTACTTGACCCGCAGGTATTCGCGGATGACATTGTCCAACGTGCGGTCGTTGGTGATGTCGCCCTGTACAATGTCGCTGGAGCGCTTGTTGACCGCAATCAGGTGGTTGTCCTCGAAGAGGATTTCGAGGTTTTCGGGGGTGCTCATCACGATGGGCACCTTGGGTTTGTGGACGAACTCGCGGCCCTCCGCCATCAGTACTGCTCGCTTTCGTTGGGAAAGTCCTTTGCGCGGACATCGGTCACATATTGGCCGATGGCATCGTGCATCTGTTGCCCCATATCCAGGTAGCGGCGCAAAAAGCGTGGCGAAAAGTCTTGGGTGATGCCGAGCATGTCTGGTAGGACGAGCACCTGGCCATCGCATCCCCCTCCCGCACCGATGCCTATGGTGGGTACCTGCAGCATGGCGCTGACTTCGGTGGCCAGTTTGGCGGGCACCTTCTCCAGCACCAGGCTGAAGCAGCCGATTTCCTCGAGCAGCTTGGCATTGGCCTTCAACTCTTCGGCCTCGGCCTCCTCCTTGGCCCGGACGGTGTAGGTGCCAAACTTGTAGATGCTTTGCGGGGTCAGGCCGAGGTGGCCCATGACGGGAATGCCGGCGGTGAGGATGCGTTCGATGCTCTCGCGGACCTCGGCGCCGCCTTCGAGCTTGACGGCGTGGGCGCCGCTTTCCTTCATGATGCGGATCGCGCTGTTGAGCGC
>DGOE01000108.1:0-42684 GCA_002389295.1 Flavobacteriales bacterium UBA4474
GAGCACAACGCCAAATGCCAATGGGGCACCCGCCGCAAGCCCGAGGTTCTTGCCTTTCAAATGTGACGCCGCGTCAAACAAGGCGTACACGCCGAGGCCAATCCAAAATGCAAACGCATAAAAAGAGCCGACATAGGCGTAGTCACGCTCTCTGGGCTGCAGCGGGTATTGGTTCAAATACACCACAATGGCCAGTCCAGTGAGGATGAACAACAATCCGATCACAGAGAAGTCTCGCCAGCTTCTGAATGCCTGGAATACCGCCCCGATTAACCCCAACAACAAGGGAAACAGAAAGAACCTGTTGTGGCTTTTGTCCGATTTCCGGTGATCCGGCACCACGGACCTGTCACCCAGCCGTTCGGCATCAATAAAATCGACACCCGTCAGCCAATTGCCGTCGATGAAATCCCCGTGGCCTTGCACATCGTTTTGGCGTCCGGAATAATTCCACATGAAATAGCGCAGGTACATCCACCCGATCTGGTACCGCGCAAAAAAGGTGAGGTTCTCAGCCTGCGAAGGCATGAGCAATTTGTGGTAGCGGTCTGCTTGGCCCTGCAGGCGCTGCACCTCTTGGATATCGGCGGATGAACGCGAGCGGTTGGCCCGGTTGGTCGCCGCCCGAATCTGCTGCTCCAATCCATTCAGTGAACGCTGAAGCGATTGGGCATAGGTCCTCCCGTGGTCCAAACCTTGGGAAAGGTCCTCCATCATCATTTTGGCCAGCGTGCGCCGCACTTCCGAGTTACCGAGGTCGGCGAGCCGGGCATCGTTTCCTTTGCCCACAATGATCTCCGTGCCACTGCGCACCTCGTAGTTGGCGCCGAAACGCTGACCAAAAGACCGGTAGAGGTTGTTCATCGTGCGGCCCAATTCCGCTTTGTCCATGTTGCCTCCCAAAATCTGGTTGGACAAATGGGATTCAAAGGATGACGCATCCCTTTCTCTTTGGTCCAAGGGGCTCACAAAGGCCGCGTCCTCATTCCACCCTTTGTAGTTGCACCATTTCTTGTATTCCCTGACGTGATTGGCCTGGCTGCTGTACAGCCTCGGAAACACCATGGTGAACCTCGGGTCATAGTTGGGCACGCCATTGCGCTTTTCACCGCTGTCGACGTACTCCTGTTTCACACTGAAGTCGCCCTCATTTTCGCTCATGTACTTCTCAGCAGCAAAGCGCTCCCGGAATGTGGCCACCCGGGTGTCCAGGGCGCCACGCTTCTTGAAGACGCTGTAACTCGGGAAATATGACGGCGCCCCATCATCATAGGGGTTCTCGGCATCATTGGGTGAATTCCAATAATGTCCTGTGCCCAAAGGCCGATCGCCGTATTGCTCGCGGTTGAGGTAAGAGAGCAAGGCAAACAGGTTCTCCGGGTTGTTCTCGTCCATGGGCGGGTTCGCTGCCGAACGCACCACGATGAGTGCAAACGTGCTGTATCCCACCAAGATCATGGCCACCGAAAGGGCGGCCACATTGAGCTGCCACCACCCCTTCTGGCGGCTCCACCACAGGGCGGCCACAATAAGGGCAATGACCATGGCCAAATACACCGCCACACCGGTATTGAACGGCAGGCCCATGCTGTTGACAAAGGCGAGCTCGAACCGCGCCGCCAGCTTCACAAAGCCCTGAATCAGACCATATTGGACAAAAAGCAACAGGGCCAAGGACAGGGCCATGGCGCCGATGAATGTGGGCCACCTAAAGGTGTTCCGCTTGAAATAGTACACCGCGACGATGGCCGGAATGGCCAACAGGTTGAGCAGGTGAACACCGATGGACAGTCCCATCAAATAGGCGATCAGCACAATCCACCGCAGGTTGCCCGGCTCTTCGGAACGCGCCTCCCACTTCAAGATCGCCCAAAACACCAGCGCGGTGAAGAGGGACGACAAACCATAGACCTCGCCCTCAACGGCAGAGAACCAAAAGCTGTCGCTGAACGTGTAGGCCAATGCCCCCACTGCTCCGCTCGCCATCACCGCAATGCGCTGGCCAGGACTCAATGCGCTGACGCCTTCCGGCAGCCTTGTGACGGCGAGTTTGCGCGCCATGTGGGTAATGCTCCAAAACAGGAAAAGGATGGTAAATGAACTCGACAAAGCGCTCATCATGTTCACCGCCGTGGCCGCGTAAATCGCCGGCACAAACATGGAGAAGAGGCGCGCGAGAAGCATGAACATGGGCGCCCCCGGAGGGTGACCGACTTCGAGCTTGTAGGCCGAAGCAATGAACTCCCCGCAATCCCAGAAGCTGGCCGTGGGTTCAATCGTGAGGAGGTAGACGACGGTCGCGACAAGCCATACAGCCCATCCCGTCAAATCATTGAGTCGCTTGTAGTTCATGCGGACGTGGATTCATCCCACATTTCGCCCTGGATTTCCCAGGGCCAAAAATTGCCGGATTCCCGCGAAAATAAGGTCTCTTCAGCGCGCAACCATCACGCGGCCCACTTGTCGGGCGGAGCCCCCCTCCACCTCGAGGAGATAGCTGCCCGTCGACAGGGGACTGAGGTCAACCTCCCAACGGGCGGAAGGCGACCTTCCCGAGCGCACGGTACGGCCCGTCGCGTCGCACAGCCGCCATGTCAATCCCCCGGCTGGGGCGGCCTCTGGCCAGGTCACAAACAACCTGGATTCCGCCGGATTGGGGTACAACTGAAGGCCTCCGATGGGCGCACCGGCCTCCAGAACTGCATTGCCGCAATCGGTCAGCACTCCAAACTCCAACTCGATCAGGTTCTCCAACACCGCCAGGTCCACCTCGATCTCGTCCTCATCTCCCACCTCAAGCGACAGGGTCATGCCGGGCAGGCCGTCCAAACCAGGTACCCCCTGAATGTCAAAAGACATTCCATAACACCCGGGAGGCAGGCAGAGCACGAGCGTACCCGGTTCATCCTCTTCTGGGTCCAAGGTCAATGCCCCGCCCAGATCGAACACCTCACCATAGAGGGTCCACACCATTTCCAGACCGTCGAGCAATTCAGCGATGGTCTCGCCATCCAAGGTCACTTCGACCTCCTCACAACCGCCTTCGCCCCCATTCTCCAAATCGATGCAGGCACTCAACACCTCATCACAGTCCCAAAAAGTCGCAGTCACACAGGCCGTTTCCAGATCCGATCCGGGGGCAAACACATGGTTGATTTCTTGTCCATTGAGGATGGAACCGTCAGACAAGAACCACATAAACCCTTCGCCTTCGGAAGAATCCGTGACGGCAATGAGGGTCCAGCTTCCGTCCGGTTCCTGAACCGCCTCGATGTCAAGACTGCATTCCGCATCAGAAACGTCCTCTTCACATCCGGATTCCCCCACACCGAAGGAAAAAACCAAGGTCCCATCCTCATCGAGGAAGGGGCCATCGAAAAACGCCAAGGACCCATCCGGACCGCCGAGGGCCACCTCGAAATCCGCGGAAACACCGTTGGTGCCCGACGGCTCAATGGTCACCTCGTAGCACCCCTCCTCGAGGCAGAGTCCAAACTCGAGAATCCCCTCATTCCCTCCGTCCGCGCTGAATAAATTCCACTCTTCCGACCACGCATCACCCTCAATCGACCATTCGAAATAACCGGAAAGGTCCTCCCCTGACTCCAAGGACATGGTCACGGGCTCACATGTGCCATCGCATCCCTCCACGACCACATCAATGCACCAGGTAGACCCTTCCGGACAAGCCGGGCTGTATACCGTGGCACACGCCTCATAAGTGCCGGATTCAGCGTATTGGTGCTCGGTTCCATACCAGCTGCCCGTAGACATCAGGCCGTCTCCATAGTCCCACACGATGGAGAAATCATCCGGGGCCATCATCTCCAGAAACAGGGTGCCCGAACACGACAGGCTGTCGTCGGGAAACCACAACAGTTCCGCATCCTCCTCCTCAAGGCAAGCACAGTCCCCGACATCCACCCAAGTGCACAGCACAGTCGAGTCTGGACACGTCGGGCTCACATAAGTCGCGCAGGCCTGGTAATAGCCATTCTCCGGGAACGTATGCCAAGTGAAATGGCCCTCAGCCGTGGTGCTGTCGCTGAATTCCCAAAACACCTCCTCACCCTCGGTAAAGTCGCAGATGCTGAAGACAAACGCACACTCCGAACCGCCGACCCAGATCTCCTGAGGGCAACCCGACTCATAATCCTCGGATCCCGTGCACGCCACGACACCATCGGGACAATCCTCACTGATGTACTGCACGCAGACCTGCCAGGGTTCGTTTCCAATGCCGTAGGGCAGCGTCATGGCCAATCCCCCCTCCTGGAACACTGCCCCATTCAGGGAGTAAATCAACTCCACGCCCTCCGGAAATCCGATCGGGATCACGATGAGCACGCTGTCGTTGTCCACGCTGTCCACGAGGAGCTCGAGGGTACACTCGGTTTCGGAACACCCTTCGACCTCCACAGTGGTCTCCAAGGTGACGCCCTCCGGACAATAGTCAGACGTGAAAGTGACGGACACCGGGTACGTACCATTTCCGAGAAAGGTGTATTCCGAGTAATGTCCTCCGCTGATCACATCATCACCAAACGTCCAGGTCGCCGCCTCCCCAGGCTGAAAACCCGAGGCCTCAAAGCCCCATTCGCAGCCATTGTCCACCGTAAAAATGTTCTCCGGACAGAGGTTGGGCTCAATGAAAGCGCAAGACCCGTACAAAGGCAACTCCACCACTTCTGCCAAGGTGCCAATGCCCCCCGGCAACACCTGCATGTACAGCACCCCGGAAAGGGCACCGTCTGTCGTCAACTGAGCCAACAGCACCCTGCCGTCCTCATCGGGCAAGCCGTTGGCGAAACTGGGCACGACAAACCAGGCACTTCCGATCAGGTCATCGATGACAAAACCGCCGCCATTCTCAAATTCCGTCATGAAGGGCGAGCCCGTGCTCATGACCACTTGCGGACAATCTTCACCCTGCTCCGGGTCCGGCGGACCGTCCACGCCAATGGTCAGCCAACTGTCCCACTCGAGCTCGGGAAAGGCATCAAAGAGGATGGGGTTGTTGGCACAGGGGAACTGGCCCCCGATCTCGCTTTGATAGAAGGACGTCGTCGTCTGCAGGCTGGTCGGGTGCTCCAGATCACCAAAAACAGTGGTGACCACATCGGCCGGCCCGGGAAGGGTCGCATACAGCCTGTATGTGGACATGCCGGCAAGGTCCCCTTCTGTATGAATGGCGACCACCTCGATGTCCAAACAGATATCACCAGCCACCAAGAGGGGCTGGGCTAAGGACGGGCAGGTCAAGACCAGCAACACACCGGTCAACAAGGTGATAAATCGCATATTGTTTTATTCGTCAGGCGCTCACAAAACCCCCTTCCTCGATGAGTAGTTGCATGGTCATTCCTCCACGAATCGGGGGTCCATAGGCATGACCTCTCCACACGTGGAGCACGTCCGCAACGCTTCGCTCCCATAGAATTCCTTAAACCGCGGCAAAAAGTCCTTTTCTACGTCCAACAATTCGAAATAGGTCTCGTGCAGTTTGTCATTGCATCCGTCGCAGAACCACAGCAGGCCGTCCCGCATTTCACTGCCCGCCCGTTTGCGTTCGATCACAAGGCCCAGTGAGCCCGCTTCCCTCATGGGGCTGTGCGGCACTTTGGCCGGGTGGAGGTACATGTCACCGGGGCCGAGCTCCATGTCCACAGGCTGGCCATTCTCTTGAATGCGCACGGTGATGTTGCCCTCCAATTGGTAGAAGAGCTCCTCCGTCTCATTGTAGTGATAGTCCTTGCGCGCGTTGGGGCCCGCCACGATCATCACGATGTAGTCGCCGCTGTCGATGTACAGGTTTTTGTTTCCTACCGGGGGCTTGAGCAGGTCGCGGTGCTCATCGATCCAGGCGGTCAGGTTGAAAGGCTTGGGAATAGGCATGAGTGAAATTTAAGCCGACTTCGCTTCCGGCCGACGCACCGGCCGCCCAACGAGGTACACCCCCAGGAAAATCATGGAGCCAAAGGCCCACAGCGGCCAGCCCGTATCCACCATGTAGTCGGTTCCCCCGCGCCATGCTTGCAGCAAGCTGAAGAGGGTCGCCAGCAGCGGCTGCAGATAGATGTAGACGCTGACCACCGTCGGCTGAAGGTGGCGCATGGCGAAGATGTTGAGCAGGTAAACCAAAAATGTTGTGGCCAACACCACGTACGCCACACCCGCCCATTCCGCCGGACCAAACAACGACCAATCAATGGCCACCGCCTGCTTCCAACCGATGGGGGTGGTAAACAACCAGCCAAATACAAAGACCCACGTCACCACCGTCAGCGGCCGGTATTTGGCCATCAGCGGTTTGACCCCCACGAGGTAGAAAGCATAGCTCGTGGCATTGATCAGGATCATCAAATCCCCCTGCCAACTGGCGTGGATGCGTTGTGCCGATCCGCTCCACAGCAAGATCGCTGCCGCACCAATGCCCCCGAGGATCACACCGATCAAGCGCCGCCGCACAATGGGTTGACCCAACACCACCGCACTGGCGATGAGCACCAAGATGGGATTGACCGTCATGATGAGGCTGGCGTTGACCGGACTCGTGACATTGAGCCCATTGAAGAAGAGCAGCATGTTGATGCCCACCCCCGTCACACCGCAAAAGATCAAGCGCGGAATGTCCTGCCGGTCCACTTTTTCGCGGTTGAACGGCAACAGCAGCGAAAAAAGGGCCAAGGCCCCCGTGACACGGAGGACGATGAAGCCACTGGGCCCCACCAGATCCGGCATGAGGCCCTTGGCCACGAGGTAGTTCCCACCATAAATCAGGGAGACGACCAGCAGGGCGAGGTGGGCGAGCAGGCGCTGCACAGGCTGCTGATTCTAGCTGTTGAGGGCGGCACGTGCCCCTTCGACCACTGCCTTGGCCGAACCGGCAAACACGCCGCCTTCAGTCAACAGCACGGGGCGCTTCAAAAAGGTGTACTCGTCCAAGATGAGCTGCCGATAGTCGGCTTCGCCCAGGTTGCGGTCGGCCAACCCCATGGAACGGAACTTCATGGCGCGGCGGCTGAACAGCGCTTCATAGCTGCCGCTGTGCGCGTGCATCGCATCGAGCTCCGCAGCGGTGACAGCCTTGGATTTGATGTCGCGCACCTCAGCCCCGCACGCGGCGGGTTGAAGGTCCGCGTCGATGCGCTGGCAGGTCTTGCAATGAGGTAGGGTAAAGAACTTCATGGGTCAATTGTGATGGTCAATGAATCAAGGCGTCGATGGCGTTGTGAACATGGGCCAAGTCCACCGCGCCGCTGCGGTCGTTGTCCACGAGGACATCGGCCAGGTCGGCGACCGGCTCCAAATAGGCGCGGTCTCCGGGACGCACGTGCCGGTCCCATTGGTACTGTATCATGTCCGGCTCAAGGCTGCGCTCGGCCTGGTCGCGGGCCATGCGCCGGGCTAAACGGGTTTCCGGCGTGGCATGGATGTACACCGTGAGGTGGAGTCGGCTCCGCACGCCTTCATCGTAGAGGAGAAACAGGCCATCCAAAAAGACAACCGGGCAGGCGGGAATGTGCAGGCGCTCTGAGGACACGCCCGGTTGGTTGAAGGTGTAACTGTCGATGTGGAGGTCCCGGCCCGACCGCAAGTGGTCAAGGTCCGATGCCAAGCGCTCGAGATCCAAGGCTCCGGGTTCATCAAAATTGGGCTCACCATCCCCGTCGCGCGGCACCTCAGCCAAGGGCCGGTAATAATCGTCCATGCGCAGCACAGCCGCCCGGTCCCCATAGTGGGCCAAGAGCCGGTCCACAACCGTACCCTTGCCGGAAGCGCTCCCCCCCGCGACACCCACCAAAAGGGTATTTCCAATGTCAGTCATGTTCCAATAATTGTTGGGCCAAGGCACGGTCATTGGCCAGCCGGGGCACCTTGTTTTGTCCGCCGAGTTTTCCCCGCCGCGCCATCGCCGCATGAAAGGCGCCCGATGAAAGGGGGGTCAATACCGCCGAACGCAATACAGCACCCGAAATTAAGTCCCGATAGTAGGGATTGCGTTCTTGCAATGCGGCATCGAGGGTCGCCGCAAAGCCCGCCGCATCGTGCGGAGCTTCGGCAAATTCAACCAGCCACTCGTGGTAGGGCAATCCGCTTTCCGGACTGACCTGGGGCGCCACGTGGAACTCCACGGCCCGGGCACCGTGCGCACTCAGGGCGCGGGCCATCGCGAACTCCACTTCCTCGGCGATGACGTGCTCGCCAAAGGCGCTGGTGAAATGCTTGATCCTGCCGGTCACCAGCAAACGCGCTGGGGCCAATGAGACAAAACGAACAGTATCACCCAAGTCATAGGCCCACAATCCGGCATTCGAAGACACCACCACGGCGTAATTCACACCCAATTCCACCTCTCCGAGCCCCAAACGCCGGGCGTCCGCACGTCCGTATTCTTCGGCAGGAATAAACTCCAGGTACAGTCCATCGTGGGCATTGACGAGCAGCCCCTCCCCCGGCGCGCCATCCTGGTACGCGATGAACCCCTCACTGGCGGGATACGTTTCTACACTGTCCACCTCTCCGCCAATGAGTTCCTTGAACCGGTCGGCATAGGGCGCAAAGGCCACACCGCCGAAGACAAAGAGCGAGAATTTGGGGAAGACCTCCCGCACATTGGCCGCGCCCGTGTGCTCCAACAGGCGCTCGAAATACATCTGCACCCAAGAAGGGATCCCACTGATCAGCCGCAGGTCCTCTCCAGCTGTTTCCCGCACGATGGCATCCACTTTGGTCTCCCAATCCTCTATGCAGTTGGTCTCCCATGAAGGCAACCGGTTGCGCTGCAAGTATGAAGGGATGTGGTGCGCCACAATGCCACTCAATCGGCCCAGGGGCACCCCGCCTGGCGTGGGACTCAGCGCAGGGCTGCCTTGCAGGAAAATCATCTTGCCCCCGACAAATTCGGCATGGCCGGTATTGGCCACATGGTGCAACAGCGCCCGCCGGGCAGAACCGATGTGATTGGGCAGGCTCTCCGCTGTGAGCGGGATATACTTCGCTCCCGAGGTGGTGCCGGAGGTCTTGCAGAAATAACGAGGCAGTCCCGGCCAAAGCACATCCGCTTCGCCGGCCACAGCCCTTTCCACATAAGCCTTCAGCCCCTCGTATTCTCTCAGGGGCACCGCCTCCCGAAAAGCGGCCGCCTGTTCGGCTGATCCCGCCATGCGGGCCAACGCATCAAACCCGTGGTCCCGGCCAAAAACCGTCCCAGACGCCCGCTTGATCAGCGCCTGCAACACCTCGGCCTGCGCCACACCCGGGTCCGCATTGCGGGCGAGGTCGTCGCGGCGGACTTGGCGGGCCCAAGGGCCAGCGACCCGGCCTTTCCATCCCCCGCTACCGGGCGTGTCATTGCGTTGCGACATCGGCACCAAAAATAGCGGCCCGCCCCCAAGGAGGGAGCGGGCCGCATAAGTTCATTGTACGGTGCCGAATCAGTGCTGCACGCGCATCTTCTTTGTCACGCGCACTCCGTTGCTCACGAGCGAGAACGTGTACATGCCATCTGCCAATGGCGCAGCGTCATAAACGATGGTGTGCTCCCCTGCAGGGCGGGCACCGAGGTCCACCACATCCACCATGCGTCCCTGCAAATCGCGCAGCTCAATCATGAAGTCACCCCCCCAATCGGCGCTGAAGGTGAAACGGGTCTCCCCTGCGGTAGGGTTGGGGTAATTGTTCTGCAGGTGCATCCCGTTGTACGCACCGAGCACATCCACGCTCACCACCGGGCAGGTGATCAAGCGAATGGCCGGCGTAGCGGTTTGAGAGGTAAACCACACGAAATCCCCACTGCCTGCCTGCTGGTAGATGATGGTGCTGTTGTCCGTGTCGCTGTTGCCATTGCCCAAGACCGTCAGTTCCAGGTCCTCGTAGTCAAACTCCGTGATGACGGCCCCCGCATAGAAGCCAGGCGAAGCCAGCCCTTCCACCGAGACCTCGATTTCATCCTCAAAAGCCAACGGGTAATACACCGGGTTGTCCGCGGATCCGGCCCAATTGGGATCAGAAGTGAATTCCGCAAACTCATAAGGCGAATCGCTCAAGCCCACTTCAGGGTCCTGGTCAATCCAGCGGATTTCAAAGTCGATGCCTGGGCTGAGGCTCGGCCCAAAGGCCACTGCCAAACCGTACACCGTGGTGCCTTCGTTGTGGAACGTGTAGCGGTTTCCGTAGCCCGTGGGCTCGAAAAACTCATTTACGTCGTCAAAACGGGGACCCAACTCCACGTCCAACGTACCGGGGTTGTCGTGTCCAAACTCACAATCGGTGTATTCGATGTCCATCTCGAGCACTCCGGCATCGGCAACACTGTCACTGGCCATGGTGGCCCGCAACAGGTATTGTCCCGCGCTCTCTGGCTCCCAACCGGTAGCGATATACAGCGTGTCCTGCGGGTTGGCCGGACAGTTGTCGTTGTTGGCAAAAGACGGAGCCGTGAAGGGGTCGGTGCTCGTAGAGCTCAGCACCGTGCCCGAATTATCGAGCACATCCACCGTGACCACACAGTTCTCTTGGTCCGCGAAGCCTTCATTGCGGAACAGCACACCGGCAAGCAAACCACCGTCTGCTGCTGGAATGGCCTGGTCCATCGGGGTCACCCGGTACTCGAAAAGAAAGTACACATCGCCATTGGTCAGTTGGACCAATTCCAGGTCATTGGCTACAGGGTTTGCCTCGATGGTGATGTCATCAATGCCCCAGTAGTAGTGGCTGTATCCACCTCCGGTCACCGGGCTTTGGCGGTAGGCGAATCGGATGTCGACAGCGGGTTCACCTGCAGCGGCGCAACTGATGTCCAAACCGGTCACCAATGGGTTCGCACTCGCTGAATTGGCAGAGGGAATGAAACTCCCGCCCGCTTCAAAAGCCGTCCAATTGTCGCCCCCGTCTGTGCTGACCTCCACGAATATGGGGAGGTAGGGGTAGCAGCAATAGCGGATGTACTGGTCCCAACTAATGACCACACTCTGGAGCTCGGTCATGTCCAAGGTGGGCAGGGTCAGGAATCCTTCGGTGTCCTCCACGCCGGCACTGATGGGCGTATTGAAGTAATCGCAGTCAAAGACCATCCAGCCGTTGTCCGCAGTGAGGCTGTTGAGCGGGCCGATATTGGTGCTGAACTCGCCTGCAGGTGGCTGAACGCCAGAAGCCGTCGCATCCTGGAAGTAACCGTCTCCAGCCGCGTCGACGTACTGCCAAATGGTATTGTCAGGGCTGGTGTCCTCGACGACAAGTTGGCCGTATCCATTGTTTCCGGCAAAACCGTTGGCGAAGTCCTCGTAGAAAAAGACAATGGTGGAATCGCCACCGCCGCGCAGACCAGCTGCTTCGGCATGGGCCATCTCTTGCAGTCCCAGCAGGCGGCTGGTTTCAAGTTCTTGTTCGGTGGCCTTGCGGGGCGCTTGATCCACGAGTTGCGCGGATGCTTGGAAGGCCAGCACGCATGCGGCCAGGGTAAAAATGTGCTTCATGGTTGTGAATGGAGGGGCAAAATACTTCGCACAACCCTTTCGAAGGGCACATCTAGCATGGTAAACAAAAAAGGGGGCCCGAATGGGCCCCCTTTCTCACGTTCAGGTAAACGCGAATTACTTTACAATCAGCTTGCGGGTGGCGCGGGCGCCGTCCACAGTGATGGTGTAGGTGTACATGCCTGCGGTCAAGCCCACGAGGTCGAGGACAGCGCGCTGGTTGCCTGCGGGCTGGACACCGAGGTCCATGCTGCGCACAATGGCACCGGTCATGCTCGTCACCTCCAAGGTCACTTCGGCTGCTGCATCGAGGGTGAAGTCGATGCGGGTGTTGCCGGTGGCGGGGTTGGGGTACGCGCGGCCGAGGCTGAAGCCCTCTCCGGCGACATCCTCCACACTCATGGTGGTTTCAGCACTCGGATCGAGGTTCAAGCGGACCATGGGGCAATTCGTGGTGTAGTACCAGTCATAAGCACTGCCTGTTCCGAAAGGACCGTAGATGAAGACCGTCTGGTTGTATTGGGCCACACTCGTGCCAATCTGAACGTTGTCACCGCCGAGGTGCTCGAAGCAAGCCATCACAGCCTCTCCTGCAGCCACCTCGTATGGCTCCTCCAAGGCGAAGGTGTACCAGGAGACGTCGCCGTCACCGCTGTTCAAGAAGTTGGCCTCCAATTGGGCCTCCTCTGATGTGGTCAAGAGGCCGTCATACTGACCGCCTCCGTTGTTCCACTCGATCCAGTCAAACAAGTGACAAACCACTTCTGCGCCCACATCAGATCCGTCCATGATGGCCACATCGATGCCGTAAATGGTCATGTCGTTGACCGCGTCGTAAGGCACACCTGCGATGAAGTCCACCGTACCATCAGCAGGCGTCATACCCACGAACGTACCGTTGTCACGGCCGTACTGGTATTCGACCACCTCAATGGCCTGCTGGGCCACGTTGTCGGCAGGATACTCGTCCGTGCTGTCGGAAGCCACGACGTAATCAAAAGTGTAAGCGCCCTGTCCAGGAGCCTCCCATCCGATGACACGCAAAGTGTCCGTTTCGCCATAGGCCAAGTCGATGCCATCACTGACACCGCCGTAATCACCATTGACCGTTACCGTCAGTTGCGTGTTGGGCTGGACTGCTGTACCCAATCCGGTCACGTTCACAGCCAAGTCAAGGGCAGGCAACTGGCTCTCAGGCCAAGTTTGCGCTTCCCACAAACCGGTAGTGAAGTAGTCGGTAAAGCTCACGTAGTCTGCGATGCGCACGTCGTTTTCGGGGGTGTCGAAGACCACGAGGTCGTCCATCATCCAAGCATAGCCCCATTGGCCAACCCAACGCCAGCGGAAGTACACCGTGGCTTCGTCGCCGGCCACTTCGCCGATGTCGAAACGGGCAACGTAAGGATTGCTGGACTCATCTCCCCGCTCGTAGGTGGGGAACACCTCGTAGCGCGCGGCGACCGTGTCTCCGTCGACGACAATCAAGCCTTCCTCAACCTCAAGGGTTTCGGGGCTCGGCCAGTTCACACCATCCAAGGAAATCTCCATGTAACAACGCTCAATGTCCGTGGTGTTGTCCCAGCAACGGTAGTAGTTCTCAAACTCCACGGTCACGAATGGGTGACCCGTCAAGTCAACAGGATCATCAATTTCAAACCAGCAATTTTCTACCCAGCTCGCTGCGTAGTTCTCTTCGGCACCGAACAGGTCGGAATCGACCAGCACAAAGCCATTGTCAGCCGTGGTTGAACCGATTGCAGCGATGGGGTATGGCCCACTAGGAGCAGCAGTGGTGCACTCCCAATTGATGCCATCGATGTAATCCTCATAGCCAGCATCATTGGCGTTGGTGAACGTCATGTTCGAGCAGTCCGAGAAATCATTTGTGTAGATGATGTCGCGGGTGTAGTCCACGTGCTGACCCTGTGCAGGGCGGGCAGTGATGGCACGTCCGGCGTATTCTCTGACCGGTGTTTGTGCGAAAGCGAAGCTCACGCTGAGCATCGCGAAGACCAAAGTGTAAAGGTGCTTCATTATGTGTGTGGTGTTGGATTCGTCCGGCGAATATAACCGTGAATCACCGCCCACAGAACACCCCAACGCCTCAAGCCTCTACCTGCCCTACGAATTGTTCAATGCTGGGGCACGTGCAAATGAGGTTCCGATCGCCATGGGCATTGTCCACCCGAGACGACGAAGGCCAGAACTTGCGTTCGCGCTGGGACTGCAAAGGGTACGCTGCCACTTCGCGCGAATAGACATGCGCCCATTCCGAGGCTGTCAATTCTCCTGCGGTGTGCGGCGCCATGACCAAGGGGTTGTCCTCTCGGTTCCACCGCCCCTCTTCTATGGCGCGTATTTCCTCCCGAATGGCGATCATGGCCTCGCAGAACCTGTCGAGTTCCTCCAGCGGCTCACTTTCTGTAGGCTCAATCATCAGGGTTCCAGCCACAGGCCAGCTCACTGTGGGGGCATGGAAGCCATAGTCAATCAAGCGCTTGGCGATGTCGGTCACTTCAATGCCTGCCTGAGCCTTGAATGGCCGGCAGTCCACCACCATTTCATGCGCCACATTGCCGCGGTTTCCCTTGTACAGGATGTCGAAATGCCCTTCGAGTCGGCTCCGCAAGTAATTCGCGTTGAGGATCGCCACTTCCGTGCTGCGCCGCAAGCCCTCTGGGCCAAGCAGACGGATGTAAGCGTATGAAATCAAGTGAATCAACGCGCTGCCAAACGGCGCGGCACTGACGGCCTGGATGGCTTGTTCTCCACCAACGCCATCCAATACGTGTCCCGGCAAGAATGGCACCAGATGCTCAGCCACACCAATCGGGCCCACTCCCGGGCCACCCCCTCCATGCGGGATGGCAAATGTTTTGTGCAGGTTCAAATGACAGACATCCGCACCAATGCGTCCAGGGCTGGTCAACCCCACCTGCGCATTCATGTTGGCACCATCCATGTAGATCTGGCCCCCATGGTCATGCACCACTTGCGTCACCTCGAGAATGTGCTCCTCAAATACACCATGGGTGGACGGATAAGTGATCATCAAGGCCCCCAGCCGGTCGGCGTACAACGCGGCCTTTTCCTTGAGCTCGTCCATGTTGATGTTGCCGTGCTTGTCGCAACCAATGACCACGACCTCCATGCCGCTCATCACGGCCGATGCCGGATTTGTACCATGCGCCGAAGAGGGAATCAGACAGATGTTTCTATGGGATTCCCCGCGCGAAGCGTGATATGCCCGGATCACGAGCAGCCCCGTGTATTCTCCTTGCGCACCGCTGTTGGGCTGCAAGCTCATGCCCGCAAACCCCGTGATTTCACAGAGGTAATCGGCGAGGTCGGCCACCATCCTGCGCGTGCCCTTGGCCTGCTCAGGTGGACAGAAAGGGTGCAGCTGCGCAAAGGGCGCCCATCCGATGGGCAGCAACTGCGTGGCGGCATTGAGCTTCATGGTGCATGACCCGAGGGGAATCATGGCATGCGTCAACGACAAGTCTTTGTTTTCCAATTGCTTCAAATAGCGCATCATGGCCGTCTCAGACCGGTGCGTATTGAAGACGGGGTGGTGAAGGAAGTCCACCGCTCTGACTTGATTCCCAAGGGGGGATGCAAAGGCCTCCATTGAGGGCCAAGGAATGGAAGTAAAACCGAGCACCTCACAGATGTCCTGGAAGTCTTCAGGCAGCGTGCACTCATGGAAGGACACCCCCACGTGGACACCGTCCGGGAAGTAGCGCAGGTTGATCCGTTTGCGCTCAGCGCGCGCCATCACCGCACCCACGTCCTCCATCGCAAAGACCACTGTATCAAAGAAATGGTCATGCACGGGAGCATGACCTGCCGCGCGCCCCGCATCCGCCAAAGCGCACGCCAGGGCATGAATGCGGTCGGAAATCGCACGCAGTCCTTTGGGGCCGTGATACACAGCGTACATGCTCGCCATGACCGCGAGCAAGCTCTGGGCGGTACAGATGTTGCTGGTCGCTTTGTCTCGCCGGATGTGTTGTTCCCGGGTTTGCAAGGCCATGCGATAGGCCATGCGGCCCATGCGGTCCACAGAAGCGCCAATCACCCTGCCCGGGACATTGCGCTTAAACTCCAATCGGGTGGCAAAAAATGCGGCGTGTGGGCCACCATAACCCATGGGAACGCCGAAACGCTGGCTGTTGCCCACCACCACGTCCGCGCCCATGGCTCCGGGAGAACTGACCAGGGCACAGGCCAAAAGGTCCGTGGCCACCACCACCCGTGCGTCCGCCGCGTGAGCGCGCGCAATGAATGCATCCAAGGGCTCCACACGGCCTGCGTCA
Source organism: Flavobacteriales bacterium UBA4474 (assembly GCA_002389295.1). Lineage (GTDB taxonomy): Bacteria > Bacteroidota > Bacteroidia > Flavobacteriales_D > Sanyastnellaceae > UBA8752. The sequence goes on from DGOE01000108.1 coordinate 15,797, forward strand.
TTGGGGTACTGCACAAACACACCAAAGACATCCTCAGCCACATCCATGGCGTCGTCCGCACATTGTTCGATGCGGATGTCGAGGTGGTCGGCACGGCTCTTGATGACAGACCAAGTCTGCGGAAAGACGGAGTCAGAAACGATGAACCGATTCACGCCCGCCTTCGCCGCCTTGCGGCTGCGGGCATTGAAGAGCATGGTCATCGCTTCAGCCGCAGCGGTGGCCTCGTCGAGCAAACTCGCATTGGCCATTTCCATGCCGGTCAAATCACAGACCACCGTCTGGAAATTCATCAAAGCCTCGAGCCTTCCCTGCGCAATCTCAGCCTGGTATGGCGTATACGCTGTGTACCAGCCCGGGTTCTCTAAAACATTTCTGCGAATGACACTCGGGACTTCGGTGGAGTGATACCCCATTCCGATGTAATTCCTAAACAATTTATTCTCTGCTGCAATCGCATCAATGTGGTCCAAATAGGCGGACTCGGACATGGCCGCTGGAAGCTGCAGACGGTCCGATGAAAGGATGGCCTCCGGCACGGTACTGCGCACCAAATCGTCCACAGACGCATGGCCCATGACGGACAACATGGTACGGTGTTCCTCTTCCCGAGGACCCAAGTGACGCTGAACAAATGCTCCTGAAGCCATAGCGTGAGAATTCTATCAAAAATACAAGGGGACAAACAACCGCAGAAGGCCTGTGTTCATAACCGCATCGTCCTTGTGAAGTATTCTACATTTGGAGGGCATGCGCGGCGTACGGTTACTTTGGTCCAATGCCGTGATTTCACTTGGCGCAGCGGGGTGCGTCATGCGCTCTTTTTGCCTCACTGGATGGGAAGGAAATCACGCCACTCCATGGGTTTTTGCCCTCGGCTTGGCCGCCTCCACTTGGCTGGCCTACACGTGGCAGCGACACGTCAAATCCACCCGAATCGATGGGCTGAGGCCAGAGCACGCCGCTTGGCATGCGCGCCAAACCAAAAAACTGGCGGGGCTCAGCTTGATTGTGTTGCCCTTGGCGTTGTGGCCTCTGTGGCTGTCTTGGCAAAAATGGATGGGCGCTGATGCGACAGATTGGGTACCCGTTTTGGTGCTCGCAACCGCCATTTTTCTCACCGCGTTGTATGCTGGTTTGCCCGGCGATAGGGGCATTCGCTTCGCCCTGCGCCGATTGCCGCGCATGAAATTGATGTGGATCGGATTGGTCTGGGCGCTGGTTACGGCGGCCTGGCCGGCCTGGTGGCTACACGGCCAATCAGTGGGCAGCACCCTGTCGTGGGGCGCCCTCATGACCGAAAGGGCCTGCATCATCATGGCCCTGACCCTGCCCTTTGATTTGAGGGACCGGGATTGGGACCCCCCGAGCCTGCGCACCATTCCGCAACGTTGGGGTCCCATGGGCACCCGCATTGCGGCAATATTCCTCCTGATTGTCGCCTGCGCAGCCGCGCATGCCGCGGGCAACGCACTGAGGTACTGTATTGGACCCGTGCTGATGATGCCCGCTGTGTGGTGTGCTTCCAAAGACCGGGGACCGGGCTATTTCTTGCTGTTGGATGGGCTGCTCATCCTCGATGCTGTCGCGGTGATGTGCGCGCCATGAGCATCAACCAAACACCGCATCCAACGCCGCATTGAATGCCGCAGCGGCCTCGTCGATCACGGCGTCACTGTGGGCAGCCGATACAAAGCCCACTTCATAGCCCGAAGGACCCAAGTACACTCCGCGCTCCAACAAAGCCGCGTGGAGCTTGGAGAAATAGGCCATGCTGTCCGGATCGATCTCGCTGCTGCGCCGGATGTGCACCTGGTCACTAAACGCGAGCCAGAAAATGCTTCCCCGCGTAAAAATCCGCAGTGGATACCCCTTGGCTTCGGCGTGGGCCAGCACCGGGTCCACCATGCGGCGTGTGCGGCGCTCCTGATCCTGGTAAAATCCAGGCTTCAAACACTCGGTCAATTGTCCTGCGCCTGCGGCCATCGCCACAGGGTTGCCGCTCAGCGTCCCAGCCTGATAAACCGGACCTACCGGGGCCACGTGGTCCATGATGTCGGCTGCAGCGGCATACGCACCGACGGGCATGCCGCCACCGATGATCTTACCAAAGGCCATGACGTCTGGACGGATGCCATAATACTCTGCCGCACCTCCGAAGGCCACGCGAAAACCGCTGATCACTTCGTCAAACAACAGCAGCACCCCGTAACGGTCACAGAGGTCGCGCACCCCTTGCAAAAAGGCCGGGTCTTGAATCAGCAGCCCATTATTGGCTGGAATTGGCTCGATGGCCACCACCGCCAGGTCATCCGCATACTGCTTCATCGTGGTCTCCAATGCGTCGAGGTCATTGAGGGGCAACACCAAGGTCTCCCGGGCATAAGCCTCAGGCACACCTGCAGAAGTCGAAGTACCCAGCGTGGCCAGCCCACTTCCTGCCTTGACCAACAGCGCATCGACATGGCCATGATAGCAACCGTCGAACTTGAGGATTTTGGACTTTCCGGTCACCCCACGCGCCAGGCGGATGGCACTCATGGCAGCCTCCGTGCCACTGCTAACAAAACGAATGCGCTCGGCAAAAGGGTGGTTGTCCAGAATGAGCCCCCCGAGCTCGTTCTCCAAACGTGTGGGGGTACCAAACGAAGTGCCCTTGCTCACAGCCGACATGATGCGCTCCTGCACCGCGGGATGGGCATGGCCCAGAATCAGCGGTCCCCATGAGCAACAGAAATCGATGTACCGCTGGCCATCCGCATCCCAAATGTGCGGGCCTTCCCCCCTTTCCATAAACAAAGGGGTCCCGCCCACTGCGCCAAACGCCCGCACCGGAGAGTTGACCCCTCCGGGAAACTTGCGCTGCGCCTCCGCGAAGAGCGCGGCACTTTTGGACCTTGTGTGGGTAGAAGAAGGAGATGTAGTGGACATGGCTCGCGATTCCGCGCGAAATTAGCCCCCTCAGCGCGCACAGCCGCGCCGGACATCGCCCCCGATCAAACACCCATGCCCCCTGAAAACACCGATTGGTCCGACCACCGGAAATTCCTGGAAGAGGCCCGCACCCGGGACGCGCAAGATGTGCTTTCGCCTTTTCGCAGCAGGTTCCACATGCCACCGCATGGCGCAGGTGAAGCCCTTTACTTCACCGGCAACTCCCTGGGATTGCAGCCCGTGGGTGCCAAAGACATCATCGATGGGGAGCTTGAAGACTGGAAACGCCTGGGCGTTGAAGCCCACTTTGACGGTCGGCGGCCTTGGGTGAGCTACCACAAGGAGGCCACTGAGGATTTGGCGGAATTGATGGGCGCACTGCCCGTTGAAGTCGTGGCCATGAATGCCTTGACGGTCAACCTGCACCTGCTGCTGGTATCGTTCTACAGGCCGCAAGGCAGCCGAACCAAACTCATGATCGAAGCGGGGGCTTTCCCCAGCGACCGCTACGCCGCCCTTTCCCAACTCAGGCTGCACGGGCTCGATCCTGCTGAACACCTGATTGAACTGTCCCCGCGTCCAGGCGAACACGTCTTGCGCACGGAGGACATCCAAGACCGCATCGCCCAAGAAGGAGACCAATTGGCATGCGTGATGCTCTGCGGCGTGCAGTACTACACGGGGCAGTGGATGCCCATGCGCGAGATCACTCAAGCGGCCCATGCCGCTGGCGCCACTTGCGGATTCGATTTGGCCCACGCTGCGGGCAATGTCCCCCTGGCCCTGCACGACTGGGACGTGGACTTTGCCTGTTGGTGCGGATACAAATACCTCAATGGGGGGCCGGGCTGCACGGCCGGCGCTTTTGTCCACGAACGGCACGCCAACAAACCCGATCTGCAGCGCTTCGAAGGGTGGTGGGGACACGCGGAAGCCCGCCGTTTCAAGATGGAGCCCGACTTTGATTTGATGCCGGGCGCAGAGGGGTGGCAGACCTCCAATGCCCCCGTGATGAACATGGCGGCCATGCTGGCTTCACTGGCTGAATTCCGTGCTGCAGGCATGGAACGGTTGCGCGCCAAATCCTTGGATTTGACGGCCTTTCTCGAAAGCGGCATACATGCCGTTGCCGCATCCACGGGGAGCCGGCTTGAAATCCTCACACCCTCGGACCCGGCGGCTCGGGGCTGTCAGCTATCGCTGGTCGCACACGGCCATGGCAAGGCCCTGTTCGAGCACCTGACCAACCAAGGTGTCATCTTGGATTGGCGCGAACCCGCCGTCATCCGCATGGCCCCCGTTCCCCTCTACAATTCATTTTCCGATGTCGCAGAATTCCTGGGCATCCTGCATGCCGGCCTCCGGGGAGACACGTAGATTGCGCCCATGAAGAGCATGCGTTACGTCGTGATCGGGATCGGCAAATACGGATCCCGGATTGCATTGGAAATGGCCGGTCGGGGCGCCGAGGTCTACGCCATCGATTGCGTGGAAGAAAAGGTGGAAGAGGTGTCCGACGACATCGCACTGGCGATCACCATGGACGCCACCGACCCCAAGGCCCTGCGCAGCCAGAAATTGGAAGAAATGGACGCCGCCGTGGTGGCCATTGGAGACAATTTCGAGGCCACTGTATTGACCACCCTCAACCTGCTCGACTTGGGCATCCCCCGCGTCATCGTGCGGGCTTCCGGACCCCACCAAGAACGCATCCTGCGCAGCTTGGGCGTGCAAGAGATCCTCGCCCCGGAAGCCGAGTTCGCCAGCATCGTCGCAGAACGGTTGGTCAACCCCAACCTCAGGGGCTTTCTCGAACTCCCCGACGACTTCGAGATCGCGGAAATCCAAGCCCCCAATGGCATCATCGGCCGCAGCCTTGGCGACATCGATTTGACAACGCGGTACGACCTGCGCTTGATCACCATCCGCAGGACCTACGAAGAAGGCGGAGGCACGAAAGAACACCTCATCGGCATTCCGCGGCCCGATACGACGGTAGAGAAAACCGATACGCTCGTGGTTTTTGGCACCCTTGGAAACGTCAACCGTTTCCTGGAGGTCAACGAATGAGGGTCACAGACCCGACCTTCTCGCGGTAGGCGCCTGAAGAGATGCCATCATCCAACAAGGGGCGCCAAACGGCCCGGTAACCGTAGAGTCCTCCCGGCGCCAATTCACCGCTTTCCAAGCGGCCATTCCAGCGTTCCTGCAGGTCTTCTGATCGGTACACTTCGAAACCCCAGCGGTTGAAGATCACCAACTCAAAGCCCGCCACAGCTTCGGCATAGCCACCAAAGCCATCGTTGATGTCGTCTTCATTGGGCGTAAAAGCCGAAGGAAAATACACGCTGTCCTGTTGGCAGAAGTCCACCACAGCAATGCTGGCTGAATCCTGGCACCCATTGGAATTCAAAGTCAAGGTAACCGTGTAGCTGCCTTCAGCGGACAACAAAATCCCCGGGCCCGTGGACCCATCAGACCACTGGTAAGCCACATCGGGCTGGCTCACGTCCAACCAAATCGGCCCGTCTTCTTCCAAGCACAAAACCGTATCCCCTGGCAAGGCTGGCACTGGAGACGGCAAAAAGACAGGGGTGATCTCGGCCGTGCCCGTGCACCCCGTGACATCAACTGCAATGGCCTCGTAGGTGCCCGAACCCACCACCGTGATTTCACTACCGGCCTCTCCAGTAGACCAACCCACACCCGCCACCGTAGTATCGCTGGTGACCGTAGCTGTCAACAACACCGGTTGACCCTCACAAGCGGCACTGCCCGTGGTCAGCGCAATCACCGGGTTGTCCACGATGAGGATGTCCACCGTATCGGTGCGTTCGCATCCCTGCGGATTCAAAGCGGTGACCCAGTAGGTCCCCGACGTATCCGCTACAATTGACGCGATGGAATCGCCCGTGCTCCAAGTGATGTCCTCCACCGAGGCATCCAAACCGGTATTCAGCGCAGCCACTTCACCCTCACACAATTCCTGGTCGGGACCCAGTTCGATGGGGGTCACTGTGGATGTGACAAAAATGCTGTCTTCGTATTGGCACTGTCCCTGTGCACCTACTGAAGCTGTAGCGTAGTACCACTGGTCGGCATCGATCAGCAATTCCGGTGTGGCCGTATTGGCTCCATACAGCAACAAGGATGGCTCCCAGTTCCAGCTCACCCCAGCCATGGCCTGGGCTTCTGCCGAAGGCTGCAGCGTAAACCCATTCAAGTCGCACACCAGTGTATCGGCGGGCAGGTCGATGTTGACCGCAGGCGCCACCTGCACCACAATCGTGTCTTGCCAGATGCAGTTGTTTTGCAAATCCTGGGCGACGCACCAGATGGTCAGGGTGCTGTCAAAAACAGTTTCAAAACTCTGGGTTTCGGTGCCCCCGAGGATGTCAAAGGGGTACCAACTGAAGTTGAAGTTGTCGGGATTCGCATCGGTAGGGTTGGCATAACCCTGGGCCACATTGATGTAGACAAAGGTCAACTGGGCCTCACAGACATAATTGGGGTTGGTGGTGACATAAGGTTGCCCCACCCCGGTTGAGACGCAAGGGTCCTGCGTCCACAAGGGGAACATCACCGCCATGAACGACAGCAAGGCAAAAAACCGGGCACAGGGAGCAGGCACCTTCATTTCCCTCAAAATTAGCCCCTTTCAGCCTGAGCGAAAGGACCTTGAGTTCAGGATGTTCAAATCAAGGCCGTGGATGAACGGCAATGTCCAATTCAATTTCCCATCCGGCCCGCACGTCTACACCGCTCGCCCAGCGCACCACCGCCTCGGGGCCCATGCCCTGCGCAGGACGCACGCCGGACCAACGGCCATTGCCATCGCTGTCTGACACGCACACCACACCGTACTTGCCCGGAAGCAATCCCGTAAACCGGCCTTCGCTGTCCAATGGATGGTCCATCATGGGCAGGCCCGAACCATTGACCAAGAGCCACAGCGCATCCGCTTGGGCCAAAGACACCGTGTCCCGGTTCAACCGAATGGTGCCAAAGTCCGCCTCCTTCTTCACCGAAACGCGCCAATCCAACGTGTCCGGGGTGCCTCCTCCCTGCCCTGCGACCGCGCCGGGCTCCAGCACGATGTCCACCTTCGATCCCGGTGCAAATGGGCCCGCCTTCAAATGGGGACCCTCCAATCGAAATGCCCCTCCAGAGACAGCGGTAGTATCCCCTTCCAATATGACCACAGCCGAGCACAGCGATGTATCCAACGCGGTGGGTACGGGAGCAAACCGCATGGAAAACGCACCGCCTGGATGCAGCGTTCGCTCAACGGGGCCCACGGCAAACGGTGGGTCTACAGGTTCCAAGTCTTTGAACTTTAGGGTGTCCGTTCCCGCTGGGTGGCGAAGGAGCCACACCGCATTTTCGGAGGTGTCTCCGAGGTCCAACACCGCCCAAACACTGTCACCTTCCAGTGGCAAAGGCACGGAATGCACCCTTCCGGTCTCCCCGCTTGAATCGGCAAGAGTGAGGTTGAATTCCGCATCCAACCAACCGTCTGGACCCTTTCTGAGGTCGCCCAATCCTGTGATGGCCGCCCGGAAATAACCTGAAGAATCCAAGCGCACCCCTGACGTGTAGGTCAATGGAACTACCGGGGGCGCATCCATCCGCAAGGTTTCACCGTTCTGCATGGGCACCCACCCGGCACTGTCCATTGCCGAAACCAACACAGTGGATGCCCACGCCACGGCTTCTGCGTTGTCGGACCGGTAATTGCCATTGGCATCGTCTACCACCACGCACCCAAACGAATCCAGGGGCAAGTAACCCACATCAAACGCACCGCTGTCATCCAACATGCCCACATAATCCGGCAGAGGACGCACCGAATCCGGCAAAGAGGGGTCGAGGATGTCCTCTGGAATACCTCCGGAATAGAGCATGACCCGCGCTCCGGGCAACACCTCCCCCGTCCAAGCGTCGCGCACGCTGCCCATGACGCGGCCAGCGTCCAACGCCGTCCCGGTCGAGAAGACGTATTGCAAGCCCACCGCCACATTGGCTTCCCTCAAGTCGCGCACCGCATCGCCAAACTGCACGATGTACGTGCGGTCAGGCATGAGGCTGTCTCCCAATTCCACGGTCACACTGCGCCCGCGCACCGCAGCCCGCGGCGGCGCAGGCAAAGGGGGCGATACCAACATTTGCCGGCGGGCATCCTTCAGCTTTACAAACTCATCAAAGACCAAGGTGAATTCGGTACCCGTGAATCCCGTCGTTCCAAAAGCGGGCTCGGCAACCAGCACCTCCGGTGCGCTTTCATCAAACCCGCCGCCCTCGGGAGAGCCCACCTGGGCGCAGCCCGCACAGAGCATCAACACCACCGCACCGATCCAAGCTCCGCGCATCTCAATCCCGGTTTTCAAAGCCCACCAACAGGCGGCTTGACATGGCATCCAACAATGACTGCAACCGGGCCGCATCGGCTGCGTCAAAATCCCCAGCGCTTGCGCTGTCCAAATCAAACACAGCCGCGACCTCACCCTCGGCGTTGCGCACGGGCAACACCAACTCGCTCCGGCTTTCCGGGCTGCAGGCCACGTGACCGGGAAAGGCCTCCACGTCAGCCACAATCACCGCTTCATTGCGGTTCCAAGCCGCGGCACAGACGCCCTTTCCACGACTGAGCCGGGTGCAGGCCACCGGGCCTTGAAAGGGACCGAGCACCAATTCGTCTCCATCCACTGTGTAGAACCCCACCCAATGCCAGCGAAACGCCATGTGCACCAAGGCCGCAAAATTGGCCTGATTGGCCACGGGGTCCGGATCGATCAGCAATGCCGGACACTGCATGTCCAACTGGTCATACCGCTTCACCCGCGGGGACGCAAGGTCAAATGCCGAGTGGGTCACCATGGTCCGAAGTTCGATAGTCGCGGCGATACCCCGCACCTTCTCGGCGCAACAATGGTCAAAAAAGTGCCGGTGTCGGTGTGCGCACGGGGGTTCCCAAGTGCGCTTTCACAAGGCTGGCAAACAAACGGCACGTCTCCGGGGTCCGAATGCTGTCTGGCTGGTGCACCAGCAAATCGACAGACTGCAACCCCATTTCACGCCATTCAACCAGGCGCCGGCACCAATCCGCCAAGCGCTTTTCATCGCTCGGGTGCCCCTCGTATCCACCAAACCTGAGCAGCAGAAAAGGCGCGGTCATGCGCATGTGCACCGCGTCCCGCCGCAATGCCGTATCGCTGATCACCGCCCCAATGCCCCACCCGCGCATGGACTGCCACACCGACTCCACCGCTTGCTCATGCTCGGGGTCGGGCGCAAACCAACCGGGATGCCTGAATTCAACTGCCGCTTCCATAGCCCGTGGCCAATCGCGCAGGTAGTGCAACAACCGGTCGGCGTGCTTTGGACTAAAGTGCGGAGGCAATTGAATAAAGGCTGGCCCGCGCTTCTTTCCGAGCGCGTCCAGTCCCGCGATGAAGTCGTCGGTGGGCCCACCACAGTCATTGAACCGCCGGTAGTGGGTAATGATGGCCGGAAACTTGGGGCAAAACTTGAAGTTGTCCGGCATCGCACTGGCCCACTCTTGCATCCGTTCTGGAGGGTGAATCCGGTAATGCGTGGCGTTCAATTCAATCGTCCCAAAAGACTGGCCGTAATGCGCAGGCCACGTCCGTTGGGGCGCCTTTTCCGGATACACAGATCCCCGCCAGCCTTTGATGGTCCACATGGTGCCTCCCGCCCTGACTTCAAACGGCTGCATGGCACTTTCCTTGGCGCCGGGCTGCAACCCAGAGGCCGTTTCCGCATGGTCCACAGGCAGCGTGAAGTCCACTCCCGGCAACAGTGCCGCTTGCTCTTCCTCTGGAATCTTGCCGTACTTCACAGGGGCAAAGAAAGTTGGTGCGCGGGCAAAAGCACAGCCCTCCCTTTGCCAGGCCTCTCCCAAATTGGCCCTGTGCAGGCCATTCTTTCTCACATCGCCACCGCCCTTCTGCCCCGGCGTTGCGCCTCATGTGGCACGCCCTTGGCGGCCAGTGAGCCCAACTGGTGCAGCCCGTGCGATTTCAATTGGGCACGCCATGCCAAGCCATCCACTGGCCGGTTTGACGGGAGGCTCCAATGGGCTTGCGGCTGGGCTTGGCTCGCAGCAGAGGCCGAAGAGCGGAGGCTCGTCCATGCCCTGAAATACGGAGGCGACGAAAAACTGGGTGTACAACTCGGCCGAGCAATGGCCCGGGAATGGATGGCCTCAAATAACAAGGCCGGGCGCTTCAAATGGACGGTTGTGCCCATTCCGCTCCACCGCAGAAAACAAAGGAAAAGGGGGTTCAACCAAAGTGAAATGCTCGCCAAGGGGTGGGCAGAGGTCAACGAAGTATCGGTATTGCAAGCCCTCATCCGACCCCGGTCAGGGCGTTCCCTCACCCAATTGAACCGCGGACAGCGGCTGCGGCGCACAGAAGGCCTCTACCAGGTCAATCCCCTGCTCAAAGCACAGGGGGTGCATGGACCCTCCGGTCTCCTCATCATGGATGATGTGGTCACCACCGGTGCCACCCTCGAAGCGGCCTATCACGCCTTGCGGACCGCATGGTCAGGCCCCCTTGGTTTCGTCACCCTGCTCGACGCAGCGCGGTGAGTCAAAGCAGACCGAACTGATAAAAATGGTGCGCCGTGTGGTGACGAACCAACGCCTGGGCATCCTCAGCCCGCATGGAGCCATATAAACGGTGATGGACAATCCCATTTAGGGACTCCACTCCAGCCAACCCTTCCAGAAACAACCGCCGCTCTTCAGCAAAATCCAGCGTTTCTCCCTCGGACAAGCGCAAGGGCTGCATCGTTCTCATGTTGCGCGGCGTTTCTCCGAGCGGGCGGACAATGAACCTCCGCAGAAATGGCGGGCCCAACCAACGGCCAATGAGGCGGAGGGCCAGACCCACATTCATGGCGCCGAGGTACAACTCCATGAAACGCGAACAGTGGCGGAGCATGCAGGGCGCATCCAATGACCCCCATTGGGGCTCCGCATCGGGTGTCAGCTGACCGAGCGCTTCACGCAATGCATCAATCGATGGCGTATCGGCAGACGGTGGAGGAAGGGTCAGATGCCGTGGCACTTTTTGTACTTCTTGCCTGATCCGCAGGGACAGGGCTCATTGGGCAGCGTTTTCTTCTCCACGCGAACAGGCTCAGACTTGACAGGTGGAGGCGCCAACCCCGGGGCACCGCCCTGAGCACCTCCAGCTCCGGCCTGGGCACGTGCGGTTGCCAAGCGTTGCTCATTGAGGTTTTGTACGCCCTGCTTACTGGTTTGCACCCGGGGTGCTTGTTGGGGACGCGCGCCGGGGGCGCGTTTCACCTGGTCGGGCTGACTGGGCAATTGGCACTTGAGCAAGAAGCTGGCCACATCGGCATTCATCCGCTGCACCATGGCCTTGAACAGCTCGTACGACTCGAATTTGTAAATGAGCAACGGGTCCTTTTGCTCAAATCGGGCGTGCTGCACGTTGGACCGCAAATCGTCCATGTTGCGGAGGTGCTCCTTCCACAATTGGTCCAAAACCCCCAACACCACTGATTTCTCCAACTCATCCACCAAGGAAGTCCCCGAAGAATCCACGGCCTCCTGGATGTTGGTCATCACTTGCATGTTGCGCCGGCCATCGGTGAAGGGCACCGCGATGTTCACGAATTGGTTGGAGTCATCCTCATACACCCGCTGAATCACGGGATGGGCATGGGCCGCCAACGAGGTCATGCGCTCGTGATAGTGCTTCTCAGCGGATTTGTGCAACGATTGCGACTGGGCCTCAGCGGGACCAATTCCAAAATCAGCCGCTGCAAATGGCGGGTCAACCCCGAGTTCCGCCAAACTCCGAATGCGCAATCCGCTGTAGTCCTTGGTGCCCGAGAATTCCGAAATGAGCTGGTCCGACAACTCGTAGAACATGCCGGAAATGTCAAACTTGAGGCGCTCACCGTGCAAGGCATTCCTGCGGCGGCGATAGATCACCTCGCGCTGGCTGTTCATCACGTCGTCGTACTCCAACAAGCGCTTGCGGATGCCGAAGTTGTTCTCTTCAACCTTGCGTTGCGCCCGTTCGATGGACTTGGTGATCATGGAGTGCTGGATGACTTCTCCCTCCTTGTGGCCCAATCGGTCCATCATCTTGGAGACCCGCTCACTTTGGAACAGGCGCATGAGGTCGTCTTCCAAAGACACGTAGAACAAGCTGCTCCCCGGGTCACCCTGGCGGCCCGACCGGCCGCGCAACTGGCGGTCCACACGGCGGCTGTCGTGCCGTTCCGTGCCGATGATGGCAAGGCCGCCGGCTTTTTTCACCTCTTCAGACAGCTTGATGTCCGTTCCCCGACCGGCCATGTTGGTGGCAATGGTAACCGCTCCGGGCTGCCCGGCCTTGGCCACCACCTCAGCCTCGGCTTGGTGACGCTTGGCGTTGAGTACCTGGTGCTCGATTTTCCGGATGTCGAGCATGCGGCTGAGCAATTCGCTGACCTCCACCGTTGTGGTACCCACAAGCACCGGGCGCCCGGCATCGCGCAACTTCACCACGTCCTCGATGACCGCGTTGAACTTCTCCCGCTTCGTCTTGAAGACCAGGTCCTCATCATCCTTTCTGGCGATCGGCCGGTTGGTGGGAATGCTCATCACATCGAGCGCGTAGATGTCCCACAATTCTTGGGCTTCCGTCTCAGCTGTACCCGTCATGCCGGACAGCTTGTGGTACATGCGGAAATAATTCTGCAGCGTGATGGTCGCGTAAGTCTGCGTGGCCGCTTCGATGCGCACGCCCTCCTTGGCTTCGATGGCCTGGTGCAACCCGTCTGAGTAACGGCGGCCTTCCATGATCCGGCCCGTTTGCTCGTCCACGATCTTGACCTTGTTGTCCATGACCACGTAATCCACGTCTTTCTCAAAGAGCGCGTAGGACTTGAGCAGCTGGTTCATGGTGTGCAAACGCGCAGATTTAACCCCTTGCTCCCGGAATAAGGCCTCCCGCTTCTCCTGCTTGACCGTGTCCGCGTCCCCGGACGCATCGATCTCAACCAAAGTGGACGGCACATCCGGCATCGTAAAGAAGTGATCGTCCTCCATGTTGGCCGTCAGGGTCGCAATGCCCTTCTCGGTCAACTCGACCTGGTTCTGTTTTTCGTCAATGACGAAATACAACTCCTCGTCGGCCTCCGGCATCATCCGCTTGTTGTCCTGCAAATAGTAGGCTTCCGTCTTGAGCATCTGCTGGCGCATGCCCTCCTCACTGAGGAATTTGATCAGCGGTTTGGTTTTGGGCAAGCCCCGGTTGGCGCGAAACAGCGCCAAGCCTCCTGTGCGGATCGTCTCCTTGTCAGCGCCCGCAGTGCCCAATTTTTTCTTGGCCTCGGTGAGCATCCCATTCACGGTTTGGCGCTGCTTTTGCACCAGTTGAACCACCTTGGGCTTCAACTCATCAAATTCGTGCTCGTCTCCTTTTGGAGTGGGTCCGGAAATGATCAACGGGGTCCGGGCCTCATCGATGAGCACACTGTCCACCTCGTCCACAATGGCGTAGTGGTGCTTGCCCTGGACCAACTGGTCTGGACGCATGGCCATGTTGTCGCGGAGGTAATCGAAGCCAAACTCGTTGTTGGTGCCGTAAACGATGTCGCACTTGTACGCATTGCGGCGCGCTTCGGAGTTGGGCTGGTGACGGTCGATGCAATCAATGGTCAGGCCGTGAAACTGAAACAGCGGCCCCATCCACTCAGCGTCGCGTCGGGCCAGGTAGTCGTTGACCGTAACCAAATGCACACCCCGCCCCGTGAGGGCATTGAGAAACATGGGCAGCGTCGCCACGAGTGTTTTTCCCTCACCCGTTTGCATCTCCGCCACTTTGCCCCGGTGCAATGCCACGCCGCCAATGAGCTGCACGTCGTAGTGGACCATGTTCCATTCCACTTCCGTGCCTGCCGCGTTCCATTCGCGCGCCCAAAAAGCGCGGTCACCATCGATGCGCACGAAATCCCGCGCAGCAGCCAGGTCGCGGTCAAAATCTTGCGCGCTGACTTCCAACTCACCGGCTGCCGCAAACCGGCTGGCCGTTTCCTTGAGCAGGGCGAATGCCTCAGGCATGACCTCCTCCAAGACCTCCTCGAGTTTCTCGTCGACTTGCTGATTCAGGGTGTCTACGCGGTCGTACAAGACTTCCTTTGCCTCGAAGGACATCGTGGGGTTGGACGAAGCTTGGGCTTTCAGTTCCTCGGCCTCGGATACAGCGTCGGCGACGTAAGCGAGGATGCGCGCCTTTAATTCGGTACTGCGCGCCCTCAGGCCGTCAGCCGACAACCCCGCCATCTCCGGAGCAAACGTGTGTATGGCATCGACGGCCGGCTGGATCGCTTTGACATCCGTTGCCGCCTTGTCTCCGACGAGGCGCTTGACAATCTTATTGAAGGCTCCAATCATGGGTGCTGCATGTCCCCTGTTCGAGCGCATGCGGAATACTGCAATGCGAAGCAAGGGTTGTGGACAAAATTAAGGCCCAAGAGTGGGGCAAGCACTCCCAAACATTGTTTCAAAATCCATGCCCTGCGGGACCTACCGGTGGACGTAGGTAAAGTCTGAATCCCATACCGCAGAATCAACCGCCCAGCCCCCTTTCAACAAGGCAAAAACATGACAGACAAACAGTTGCGGCACGGAGGCAGTCCCATGTTGACAATTACATCGGGGTGTTCATGCTTTCCGATTGCCGTTCAAGAACACTCTCTGCAGTTTTGGAGTCCGCCTTTTGGTAAGACAAGAGACGGGTCAGACAGCAGTCCATTTATTCATCCACCCACCACCCCGCCAACATGATCGAAGAGCAACTCGGAAACGCAACGGAAGCCGGTAAAACGGCCATCGATACGACAGAGGAAAACACGGGGCAGATGTCCATCGACGCCGTGTTGCCCGAAAACACCAAGGTGTCGGAGCCCATTCTGGATGACAATCCCAACCGTTTCGTGCTCTTTCCGATCGAACACGACGACATCTGGAACTTCTACAAGAAGTCAGAAGCCAGCTTTTGGACGGCAGAAGAAATCGACCTCGCGGCGGACCTCGTGGACTGGAACGAGAAGCTCAACGACAACGAGCGTTACTTCATCAAGCACATCCTGGCCTTCTTCGCCGCTTCCGATGGCATTGTCAACGAAAACCTCGCTGAGAATTTCGTCGCAGAAGTGCAATACACGGAAGCCAAGTTCTTCTACGGTTTCCAGATCATGATGGAGAACATCCATTCCGAGACCTATTCCCTGCTGATCGACACCTACATCAAGGACAAAGAAGAAAAGAACCACCTCTTCAACGCCATCGAGACACTTGACTGCGTGAAGAAAAAAGCCAGCTGGGCCCTGGAGTGGATCGACAACGGCAGTTTTGCGGAGCGCATCGTCGCCTTTGCCGCCGTCGAAGGCATTTTCTTCAGCGGCAGCTTCTGCTCCATTTTCTGGCTCAAGAAGCGCGGTTTGATGCCCGGCCTGAGTTTCTCCAACGAATTGATCTCACGCGACGAAGGCATGCACTGTGACTTCGCATGCATGCTGTACACGCAGCACATCGTCAACAAGCTGCCCAAGTCCACCGTCGAGAAAATCATCACGGACGCTGTGGCCATCGAGAAAGAATTTGTCTGCGATGCATTGCCTGTGCGCCTCATCGGCATGAATGCCGACCTGATGAGCCAGTACATCGAATTTGTGGCTGACCGACTTCTTGCCGAACTCGGCAATGAGAAAGTCTACAACACAAGCAATCCGTTTGATTTCATGGAGATGATTTCGCTCCAGGGCAAAACCAACTTCTTCGAAAAGCGGGTAGCCGAGTATCAAAAAGCGGGCGTCAACAAGACCGGGTCCACGGAAAACACCCAGGGATTCAGTCTGGACGCGGATTTCTGATTTCCACGGGCAGAAAGTTCAAAACTGAACCCAACATGATGCGGATTCATCCCTTCATGTTGGCCAACTTGACAGCACCGGTTGTACATCATTTCATTTACTTGAAACCTGTGTGCAGCTTTTGACCAACCTCCTTACCAATCCATTCATTCCACTGGGGTCTTGTCATCCCAGATGTACGAACCATCGCCTCGAGTAACGGGGGCAAACCAAGTCGAGAACAACACATGTATGTCGTAAAACGCGATGGACGCCGCGAGCAAGTCCAATTCGACAAAATCACAGCACGGGTCAAAAAACTCTGCTATGGCCTTCATGAAAACGTAGACCCCGTCTCCGTTGCCATGCGCGTCATTGAGGGCGTTTATGACGGAGTCACCACCTCCGAATTGGACAACCTCGCAGCAGAAGTAGCGGCCACCAATGCGGTGAACCATCCGGATTACGCGCAACTCGCATCCCGCATCGCCGTGTCCAATCTGCACAAGACCACACAGAAGTCTTTTGCTGAGGCCATGCGCAGCTTGCACACCTACCTCGACCCTGTCACGCAAGAGCCCGCGGCCCTTGTCGCTGAC
Source organism: Flavobacteriales bacterium UBA4474 (assembly GCA_002389295.1). Taxonomy (GTDB): domain Bacteria; phylum Bacteroidota; class Bacteroidia; order Flavobacteriales_D; family Sanyastnellaceae; genus UBA8752. The sequence goes on from DGOE01000108.1 coordinate 32,233, forward strand.
GATGTCATGGAGATCATTGATGCCAACGCCGAAACCCTCGACTCGGCCATCATCTATGACCGTGACTTCAGTTACGATTACTTCGGTTTCAAGACCCTTGAAAGGTCCTACCTGCTCAAAATCGACGGCAAGGTCGCAGAGCGCCCACAGCACATGCTGATGCGGGTTTCCGTGGGCATTCACAAGGACGACATCGACAGCGCGATCAAGACCTACAACATGATGTCCGAGGGTTGGTTTACCCACGCGACACCCACCCTGTTCAACGCAGGTACACCCAAGCCTCAAATGTCGAGCTGCTTCCTGCTCACCATGCAAGAGGACAGCATCAGCGGCATCTATGACACCCTCAAGCAATGCGCCAAAATCTCGCAAAACGCGGGAGGCATTGGTTTGGCCGTCCACGATGTGCGCGCCACCGGATCCTACATCCGCGGCACCAACGGAACGTCCAACGGCATCGTCCCCATGCTCCGGGTCTTCAATGACACCGCCCGCTATGTGGACCAAGGCGGCGGAAAACGCAAAGGCTCTTTCGCTGTGTACATCGAGCCCTGGCACGCCGATGTCTTTGACTTCCTCGATCTCAAAAAGAACCACGGAAAGGAAGAGAACCGTGCACGCGACCTGTTCTACGCACTGTGGGTGCCCGATCTCTTCATGAAGCGCGTCGAAGAAGATGGCGAGTGGACCCTGATGTGCCCCAACGAGTGCCCTGGGCTTTCTGATTCCTGGGGACCCGAATTCGAAGCCCTGTATGAACAGTACGAGGCCGAAGGAAAAGGACGCAAGACCATCAAAGCACAGGAGCTCTGGTTCAAGATTGTCGAAAGCCAAATCGAGACCGGAGTGCCCTACATGCTGTACAAGGATGCTGCCAACGGCAAGTCCAATCAGCAGAACCTCGGCACCATCCGCTCCTCCAACCTCTGCACGGAGATCATCGAGTATACCGCAAAGGACGAGGTGGCGGTCTGCAACCTCGCCTCCATTGCGATCCCGAAATTTGTCAAGGAGGACCTGAGTTTCGACCACGACAAGCTGTTCGAGGTGACCTACCAGGTAACCAAGAACCTCAACCGCGTCATCGACCGGAATTACTACCCCATTCCCGAGGCGCGCAATTCCAACATGCGCCACCGCCCAGTGGGATTGGGTGTGCAAGGCCTGGCCGACGCCTTCATCATGATGCGTCATCCCTTCGATTCAGAAGAGGCGCGCCAGATCAACAAGGACGTCTTCGAGACCATCTACTACGCAGCCTGCTGTGCTTCCAAGGACTTGGCCATCGAAGAGGGCGCCTATGAGACCTTCAAGGGCTCTCCCGCGTCTGAAGGAAAGCTCCAATTCGACCTGTGGGGCGTCAAGCCAAGCGACCGGTGGGAATGGGACATTCTCAAGGAGGAAATCATGGAAAAGGGCATGCGCAACAGCTTGCTCGTCGCGCCCATGCCCACGGCATCCACCGCGCAAATCCTCGGCAACAACGAGTGCTTCGAGCCCTACACCTCCAACATCTACACCCGGCGCACACTCAGTGGTGAGTTCATCGTGGTCAACAATCACCTCCTCCGCGACCTGACCAAGTTGGGCCTCTGGAATGAGGGGATGAAGAACCAGTTGATTGCCGCCAACGGGTCGATTCAAAACATCCAGGAAATCCCTGAGAACCTCAAGGCCCTGTACCGGACCGCCTGGGAAATCTCTCAAAGGGCCATCCTCGACATGGCTGCCGATCGCGGAGCCTACATCTGTCAATCGCAGTCCCTGAATGTGTTCATGGAAAATGCCAATGCGCCGAAGTTGACCTCCATGCATTTCCACGCATGGCGCTCCGGCCTCAAAACGGGCATGTACTACCTGCGCACCAAGGCAGCGACGGATGCCATCAAGTTCACCGTGGACAAGAAGTACAAAGAACAGCCCGCTCCCGAAGCCAAGGTGGCCGCGCCTGCAGCAACCGCTGTGGCCAAAGAGGTCACCGAGATGACACACGAAGAGCAGGTTGCCGCATGTTCCATCGACAACGGTCCTGACTGCGAGATGTGCAGCGGTTGATGCTGACGTTTCAAGGCACTGAAAAAGGGCGATCCACACCGGATCGCCCTTTTTATTTGGCACCTCCCCCCTTGACCGCGCAAATCATGACCCCAACTGACATTTGACACCCGCCGTTGGACATCGTGCCCGAACTTTGTCCCACGTGCAGCACGATCACCTCCATATCGTTTCACTCAACCACCGCAATGCTCCGGTGGAAAGAATCGGCCGTTTACACGTGCCTGAGGACCGACAGCAGGACTTTCTCAGCCAGCTGAAATCACGGCTCGGCGTCCAAGGAATTGCCTACCTCACCACTTGCAACCGCGTGGAGTTCATCATGGTGGACGAAGCGTATTTCTGCATGGGCCGGTTGCAACAGTTGTTCCAAGCTTTTGAACCCGATGCCGCTGAATTGCGGTCACTCATGGGAACGGCCATGGTCTTGCACGGCGAGGAGGCCGCCCGACACCTGTTGCGCGTCAGCGCCGGCTTGGAGTCCATGGTCATCGGCGAACGTGAAATCCTCAGCCAAATGCGGTCGGCACTGGAGCGCTCCAGGCAATGGCAACTGGCAGGTGACCAGCTTCGGATCACCGAGCGCATGGCCATCGAAACCGCCAAGCGGGTCTTCACAGAAACAGACATTGCCCGGCGCAGTGTCTCTGTCAATGCCTTGGGGTGGAAGTCATTTCAAGAATTCAACCTGCCTCCAGACGCTCCAATGCTGATGATAGGTGCAGGCCAAACCAACGCCAACATCGCCAGGTTCATGGAAAAGCGCGGGCATTCCGCCGTGCACATCCTGAACCGCACCCCGGCCAAAGCCCAACTGCTCGCCGAAAAACGGGGGTGGACATGGGGAGGACTCGACGCTTTGCCAGCGGCCTTGCAAGCAGGGCCCGCTGCCATCTTTGTCTGCACCGGCAGCGACGTCCCCGTGCTGGGCGCAACAGAGGCCGATATGCTGCCAGGGGGCGCTTGCTTCGTACTGGACCTCAGCGTGCCCTCCGGCGTGGCCGATGCCTTCCGGAACCGGCCCGACATCACCGTCGTGGGCATGGCCGAACTCAAGCCCCTCGCCGACCAAAACGCGGCGGGAAGAAGGTCGGCCATGGGCGCATGTCAAAACATCATCGAAGCGGCCATGGCCGAGCTCACCTCCAGGCTACAACAGCGCGACGTGGAGCTGGCCTTGCGCGAGCTGCCCGAATTGCTGGCCGCTGTCAGAAATACCGCACTCGGCGAAGTTTTTGCAGATGAACTCGCCGGGCTCGATGGCGACACGCGCAACCTCGTAGACCGCATCGTGGCGTACCTCGAAAAGAAGTACGTATCGGTACCCATGAAGATGGCGCGTGAAGCGGTCATGGAGCACCGGGAGAAGCCCTGAGGCACCATGCCGGAAATGCCACACCTCATCATCGGTACCCGCGGAAGCGACCTCGCCCTGTGGCAGGCGCATCACGTGCACGGCCTCATCACGGCACAAGGCGGTACGGCTGAAATCAAGGTCCTCTCTACCCAAGGGGACAGGGAACAGGTCCAGTCCTTCGAAAAGCTTGAAGGCAAGGGCTTCTTCACCAAGGAAATTGAAGACGCCTTGCTTCAAGGCCTCATCGATGTCGCGGTGCATAGCCACAAAGACCTGGAGACCACACAGCCCCCTGGTTTGGTTGTCGCGGCCGTGCCGCACCGCGCCTCTGCCCGCGATGTGCTCCTGGTGCGCAAAGACGCAGAAACAGTCGCCCCATGGTTGCCTCTGCGACCCGGGGCCACCGTGGGCACCTCCTCTGTGCGGCGGCGAGACCAGCTGCTGCTGCTGCGGCCCGACGTGCACATTGCCGCCCTGCGGGGCAACGTTCCCACGCGCATTGAACGGTTGCGCGAAGGGCGCTACGATGCCATCATCCTGGCAGAAGCTGGGCTGGACAGGCTCGAGCTCAACTTGGAAGATCTGGTCCGCTGCCCCTTGCAACCCCAGTGGTTCGTCCCCGCTCCCGCTCAAGGGGCGCTGGCATTGCAAATGCGGGAGGATGACCCGCGGTGCAGCTTCATCGCCGCCCTCAGCGCCGCCGAGGACCTCCAAAATGTGGCGGCTGAAAGGACGGTCTTGCGCGGACTGGAAGGGGGGTGCCAGCTGCCCTTTGGCGCCCATTGGGACGCTGATTCAAAAAAATTGCGCTGCTTCCTGCAGACGAAGGCCGGGCCCAGGCGCTGCCTCTCTGCTTCCGCTGAGGAAGCGTTGCGACAACTCTCCGCAACGGCCACCCGGACCGTCTTGATCACCCGCCAACCCCGACCGGACAGCCTCCTTCAGCGATTGTCAACCAGCAGTGGGGTCGCCTTGATCGAACAGCCCTTGGTCGCGGCAGCGCCCATTCCTTCTCCCGCCATTCCAAATTGGACAAGCGCCCCAAACTGGGTCTGGCTGGGCAGTCCAGGAGCGGTCAAAGCCGCGGAACAGTGGATCGATGAACACCCCGAAGTGCGCTTGGCCGTTCCCGGCACCGGCACCGCCGAGGCGCTGACTGACGCGATGTTGAACAGGCTCGACCACATCGGCCAAGGCCATCCCAACGGCGCCTGGTCGGCGTTCATTGACGCCCTGACGCCCAGTGATCGCGTCGCCATTCCCCACAGCACGGCTTCATTGAAACGGTGGGAAGAACACCCCACATCAGCCACCTTGTACCCCTGGGCGCATTACCAACCCGCGCCCACTTCCATCCAGCCCCCAACGGCCGACATCGTCTGTTTCACCTCGCCTTCCAACGTAGCGGCATGGACCGGCCCTGTGCCAGACAAGGCCGTCGCTTTGGGTCAGGCCACATCCGCAGCCATGAAGGCGCGCAATTGGCCACACGCAACAGCAAAGACGCCAGATGCATTTGGAATCCTGGAATCGATTTTGTCCTGTTGACTTCCTTTGAAGCAGGCATTCCGGGGACATTTCTTGGGTCGAATGGCCTCCGGCTTTCATCCCCATCGAAATTCACGTATCTTCGCACCCCTCAAAAAAAGAGGCCATCATGTACGCCATCGTAGAAATTGCAGGGCACCAATACAAGGTACAGCAAGATCAACGGCTCTATGTGAACCGTCTGAAGCACGAGGAAGGCACCAAGGTCAGCTTTGACCGTGTTCTTCTTGTCGATGACGGCTCCAAAGTATCCGTTGGCGCCCCAGCAGTAAAAGGCGCAGCCGTGGACGCCACGGTCGAACGCCATTTGAAAGGTGACAAGGTGCTTGTCTTCAAGAAGAAGCGCCGTAAAGGTTACCAAAAGTTGAACGGGTTCCGCCCCTCCCTGACGGAGTTGGTCATCAACGGCATCGCCCTTGGGGTGAAGCCCAAGAAGGCCACAGCCAAAAAGGCAGAGGACGCTGCAGACGCGACAGCGGATGCCAAGCCCGCAGCCAAAAAGCCAGCGGCTAAAAAGCCAGCAGCCAAAAAGCCTGCGGCCGAGAAGCCCGCAGCCAAAAAGCCAGCAGCTAAGAAGCCGGCGGCCAAAAAATCAGCTGAAGACAAGGCTGAAGAATAAGAAAACCCAGAACCATGGCTCACAAAAAGGCGGCGGCCTCGACAAAGAATGGCCGCGAATCAGAAAGCAAACGACTGGGCGTCAAAATCTATGGCGGCCAAACGTGCATCGCAGGCAACATCCTCGTTCGCCAACGCGGTACCCCACACAACCCCGGACTCAACGTCGGGATCGGCAAGGACCACACCCTTTACGCTCTGACAGACGGCGTTGTGGAGTTCCGGAAAAAGAAGGGAAACAAGAGCTACGTTTCTGTGATTCCCGCAGCAGAGGCCTGACCTTCTGCACATTTGAATGCCCAACAAGGGTAAATGACGGTGCCCCCACCCTGCAAAAGGAGGGGGCACCGTCGTATTTTTACAAGCCATGCTGACCCTACAGGTTCTCCGTAATGACCGTGAAGCGCTCGAAAAGGCCTTGTCCAAACGCGGCATCAATGCCGCCACCATGCTCAACCGCATATTGGCGCTGGACGAAGAACGCCGCCACACCCAAAAGGAAGTAGACGACCTCAAAGCCAAGCAGAACGAGGCGAGCCGCGAAATCGGCGATCTGTTCAAGTCCGGAAAAAAGGAAGAAGCCGAAGCCCGCCGGACGGAGGTGAGCGCACTGAAAGAGAAGATTCACGTCTTGGATGAGCACCAGAAATCGCTGGTCCAACAACAAGAGGCGGCGCTGCTCGAAATGCCCAACCGCCCGCACGAAAGCGTGCCCACTGGCCATTCCGAAGCAGACAACGAAGTGGTCTCAGAAGAAGGAGACAAGCCACAACTCCACGGCGAAGCCAAGCCACACTGGGAGTTGGCCGATCAGTACAAACTGATTGATTTCGAGGCCGGCGTCAAAATCTCAGGTGCAGGCTTTCCAGTCTACCGAGGAAAAGGAGCCAAACTGCAACGGGCGTTGATTCAATTCTTCTTGGACCGCGCTGATGCTGCCGGCTATGAAGAATTCATCCCCCCGCATCTGGTCAACCCGGACTCGGGGCGGGGCACGGGACAACTGCCGGACAAAGAGGGCCAGATGTACCATTGTGTGGAGGACGACTTGTACCTCATTCCCACCGCCGAAGTGCCGCTGACCAACCTGTATCGCGGTGACATTTTGGCCGAGGAAGAACTGCCTGTGCAGCTGTGCGGCTACACCCCTTGCTTCAGGCGCGAAGCCGGTTCATACGGCAAGGATGTCCGGGGATTGAACCGCCTGCACCAATTTGACAAGGTTGAAATCGTCCGGTTTGAGAAGCCGGAAAACAGCTACGCCTCCCTCGACGGTATGGTGGAGCACGTGCGCGGCCTGTTGCGCGACCTGGAATTGCCCTTCCGGACGCTGCGCTTGTGTGCCGGCGACCTTGGTTTCACGGCCGCTTTGACTTTTGACCTCGAAGTGTGGTCAGCCGCCCAAGAGCGCTGGCTTGAAGTGTCGAGCGTATCCAACTTTGAGAGCTTCCAGGCCAACCGACTCCAGTGCCGGTTTCGAAATGCCGCCGGAAAGCCCGAGCTCGTCCACACATTGAATGGCAGCGCATTGGCCTTGCCGCGCATTGTAGCCGCTCTGCTGGAGAACCACCAAGGCCCCGATGGCATTCGGATTCCTGCAGCCCTGCAGCGCTACACCGGCTTTGACACCATCTCATGAGCCGCACCTGTACTCCGTCCACCAACGCACGTGCTGTTTGGCTTTTTGCCGGCGCAGTGGTCTTTTCCAGCGCTTTCATCGGCTGCGGCCCAAAGCCTGGCGCAGAACATTTGCCGGCTTTGCAAGAAGCGCTGTTGGCACTGGACAGCGCTGAGGCCGTATATCTCGCAGCACCATTGGCGTCGGCGGAACCCGCATTTGCAAAAGCCGACAGCGCGCTGCAAGCCGTCGAGGCCATGATGGTCGGCCTGGTGGTCAACCTGGAGCAAGGCAAGCCGTTTTCCACCCTGGACGAACGCATGCGCATGCTCCGCCGTCAACCCGGGCGGCACCGCCGAATCGAACAGGAACTCGACCGTACGCGGCGCCAAATCGGCCACCTCATCGAAGCCATTGTGGACCGCGCCACCGTAGATGCAGAAGGCACCCCCATTGACACCGCCTATCTCCAAAGCGTCGCCACCGATGAACTCCGCATCGCCAGCCACCTTTTGGAAGAAATGCGCATCGCCCTCAATTTCCTCGATCGCGGGACCCGCGACCTCGACCAGGTGATCGCCGAAGCAGATTCCACAGCACGCGCCCTTTCCACCATACCCAGCGCACCGTGAAGCTCCTCAAAACATACCTGCTTGCTTGCGCTGTCTTGGGCTTGTTGGCTGCTTCCTCGGGCACCTGTCGCGCGCAAAGCGATCTGGAACTCGCCACCTACTATTACAACAGCGGGGCGTTTGAACAGGCCAGGCTCTACCTGGACAACCTCTGGAAGAAGGACCCCTCAGTGTACGAGATGTACCTCAACACCTTGCTTGAGCTGGAGGATTATGACGAAGCCGAAGACATCGTCAAAGCCCGCCTGAAAAAGAGCCGGGACAAGAGCATGGCTCAGGTCGACCTCGGGTCCCTCTACCTGAGGATCGGGAGAGATGCAGAAGCCGAAACCGCCTTTCGCAAGGCGCTCCAAGAGTTGCCGGAAGGACGCGGTCCCACCAAACGGCTCGCCGAAGCGTTCATCAAATTGGACCAACTGGACCTCGCCTTCCAAACGTATGAGCGGGCCAAGGCCAACGCCAAGGACAGCTACGGGTACAATTATGAATTGGCCAACCTCCAAGGCTTGCGCGGCGACTACGAAGGCATGGTCAACAGCTTTATGGAACTGCTCCATGAGCGGCCGAACTATTTGCGGACCGTACAAAACAGCTTCAACCGCAACCTGCGCGTAGCCAGCGATACCCGGCAAGCCGACATGGTCCGCAAAAGGGTCTTGAAAGCCTCGCAGGAGCGGCCGGAAGACACCGTTTACCTGGAATTGTTGGTGTGGGTATTCAACCAACAGCGCGATTTCTTGAGCGCGCTGGCGCACGTCAAGGCGTTGGACAAACGCAACAACGAAAACGGCAAAAGGCTCATGGAATTGGCCGAAGTCGCCGCCAAAAATGGGGACCTCGAAACCGCCTATGAATGCTACGCCGCGGTCGCCGCGAAGGGGCCCAACGGCACGCGGCACGACGATGCCCGTCAAGCCATGCTCAAGGTGCGCGCCGAACAGGTGACGGGCACATTTCCCTTGGACAGCGCAGCCGCCCGGACCCTTTCAGAACAATACCGCACCACGCTGCGCGACTTGGGAGAAACCCCCAGCACCAACGGCATCATGACCGATTGGGCACAGCTGCTCGCCTTTCACCTCAACGACCCCGACCAAGCCGAAGTCCTCCTGGACCGCGCGGTCAACATGCCCGGGCTCAATTTGGACGACCGCAACCGTTCCAAGTTGATGCTGGGCGACATCTTGGTTTTTCAGGACGACATCTGGACCGCTTCCCTTCTGTTTAGCCAAGTGGACCTGGACCACAAAGAAGGCCTGCTGGGCCAACAGGCCAAGTTCCGCAATGCCCGGGTGAGCTATTTCACCGGTGACTTCAACTGGGCCCAGGCGCAGCTCGACATCCTCAAGGCCAGCACCTCCAAGCTCATCTCCAACGATGCGATCGACTTGAGTCTGCTCATCACAGACAACTTCAACATGGATACGCTGACAGCCCCCATGGAGATGTTTGCCCGCGCCGACCTGCTGCGCTACCGCAACAGGTTGGATGACGCCCTCTCGACCCTCGACTCACTGGTCACCGCCCACCCCATGCACACGCTTGAGGACGAAATCATCCTCATCCGCGCGGAAATCGCCCTGCAGCGGGGCAACTTCGACGATGCCATCAAGCATTATGAGGAAATCCTGGAACTGCACTTCATGGACATCTTGGCCGATGATGCCCTCTTTGGCCTGGCCGATTTGCACGAAAACCAACTCGGCGCACCCGATGTGGCCCAAGGGCTCTATGAGCGGCTGCTCAATGAATTCCCCGGCAGCCTGTACGCCGTAGAAGCGAGAAAGCGGTTCCGCAGTCTGCGGGGAGATGTGCTCGAGTAATTCCACCGCGCTTAGCCCCGCGCCACGAGTCGGACGCCACTGAGTACCACCGCACCAAACAACAGGTGCGGAAGGCCGATCCACTCCCCGTCCATCCATCCCCAAAACAGGGCGACCAAGGGGATCACATACGTTACTGAACTGGAGAACAGCACATCGGTGCGTTTGATCAAGGCATTGAACAGCACAAGCGCCGCCGCCGTGCCCACCCAAGCCAAGACCAGCACCGCTGCAAAAGCCTCAGGTGCCTCTGGATGATGCGCCATCGCCGTCCACCCGCCCGTCAGGACGAAAGCCACACCCGCGGGCAAGGCGGTCATGGAAAGGGCCAGGGCGCTGATGGCCACGGCGGGAAGGTCTGACAGCCGGTTGCGCACCACATTGATGCTCAGCCCGTAGCAAGCCGTCGCCACCACAAGAAGCCCCGCCGAACCCCAATGCACGGCGCCCGCAGCATCCTTGAGCGACATCAAACCCAAAGCGCCGACAAACCCAAGCAAGAGCCCGAGCACCTGCTTCTTGCGCACCACCGTGCCATAGAGGCCCACTGCAAGGACGAGGGTCCACAAGGGACTGAGCGCGTTGAGCATGCCCGCCACGGCGCTGGGCAACCGCATTTGCGCCCAAGCAAAGAGAATGGCCGGGACCAAGCTGCCCACAAACCCATTGATGGCCAAGGCCAACCAGGTGGAACGAGACAAGCCGCGCATGTGGCGAAGCGCAACAGGCACCAGCACCAACCCCGCGAGAAAAATGCGCAGGAAGCCCAGTTGCATGCCGTTCATCACCGGAACGCCC
>DGOE01000108.1:42743-46519 GCA_002389295.1 Flavobacteriales bacterium UBA4474
TGCGAATTTCGATGGCGATGACACTCATTCAACCTTCAGCATCAAATACAACAGGGACCCCAGGACTATGGGCAGTCGTATTGGGTGCCTTGTTGACCGCCGGATGCAACGATTGCCCGGTCGAACTCGTCCACGTGGACCGGGCGGGAAGCACCGAGGAAACGGTCGCCCAGCTGGCCATTTCCGGCATGATGTGTGAAATCGCCTGCGTATCCAAGGTGCGCAAGGAGCTGTACAATGTCCAGGGCGTCGCCCGGGCAGACATCCACTTCGATGCCGGCAACACTGTGGATACCGCCTACGTCGCTTACGACCCCGCCCTGGTGAAGCCCGAAGCCCTCATCGCTACGGTGCAAGACATCGGCGATGGCCTCTATGCTGTTGAGGCGGCGGAGATCGTCCATTACGCGCCCGAATCCCTTCGATAACCGTGGCCTCGGAAGACCGCCTGTCCCGATGGATTCGGCGCACAGCCCGCACCGCCTTCGTCTCGGCTTTTCTGGTGGTCCTCGCCGGCAGCATTGTGCGGATGACCGGTTCGGGCATGGGATGTCCCGATTGGCCCAAGTGCTTTGGGCTGACCATTCCCCCGACCCACGAAGCCCAAGTACGGTGGCAACCGGATGCCCCCTATGACGCCGGCCGCATGATTTTGGCGTCCGACTCCCTGTGGGTGGCCCCTGCCGACCACCGCTCCGGATCCGCCTTCGAAGCGGACCGTGCCACAGGCCTGTGGACCCACTACAAACGGCACGATTACGCCCACTTCAACCCCTTCCATACCTGGGTCGAGTTCATCAACCGGTTGCTCGGCGCATTTGCCGGACTGCCCGCCTTGCTGCTCGCAGCCCTGACGGCCACACTGGGTTGGCGGCACAAAAAATGGCGGCCCTTCGGCTTTGCCTTCGGTGCGCTGTTGGCCTTGGGCTTTGTGGCTTGGTTGGGCAAAAAAGTGGTCGATGGCAACCTCATCCCGGGGTCCATCACCTTGCACATGCTCGGCGCCCTCGCCATCCTCGGCCTGCAATTGGCTGCGCTCAAAGCCGCCGGTGCCGGAGCACCCCGCATCACCCGCGCTTCCCGAAAATGGCTGTTGTTGGTCTGCCTCCTCACCCTCGGTCAGCTCATCTTTGGCACCCAGGTCCGAGAAGCCGTCGACCACCTCGTGCACGCCGGAGTCGCTCGCCAAGATTGGCTCGAGATCCTGCCCAGCTGGTGGACGGCCCACCGCACCGCCTTCTGGGCACTACTGGCCGCCCACGGCGCGTGGCTCTGGCCCGGCCTGAAGTCTGGAAAACCCACACGCTGGGAAGTCGCGGTGCTGTTGCTGCTCGCCGGTCAATTTGCAACCGGCGTGGCTTTCGGTGCCCTCGGCATGCCCGCCATTGCCCAACCCGTTCACCTGGTGCTCGCCTTTGGCCTCGTCCTTACCGACGGTTGGCTGCTGACTGCACAGCCACTTCGGTAAATCCAAGGGTCAATGCCCACTGGGCCACGATGTAAGTGCCAATGACCCAGAAGTGGCCATGGGATATGGGCGCGTCTCCGAAGCGGCCAAAAGCCAAAATGAGGTCGCTCGCCAAGAACGCCGTCGTGCCCAGCCTCAACAAGGTGACGCCGGGTCCTGACGCCAAACGCCAACTCGCATAAGCCATCGCAGTAATGACCAAGGCATACACCACAACGGCAGGTGCCAAATCCCCAGCAGGCTCCCAAAGGCTGTACGCCACGGTCGGAAGTAGGCCACACAAGAGGGCCATTGCAATGCTGTAAACCCACTGATTGGACCGCCCCCAGCCCTGGGCGAAAAGGTGTCGGAAGGCCAACAGAAACATCACATGGCCCGCCAAGAAACTGACGATGCCAAAAAGAAAAGCCGTATCCCCAGAAAAAGTCAGGGCGATGTCCCCCACCCAGCAGCATCCCATGGCCGCCCAAACGCGGTTACGCAATGTCATGTCCAGATCGCGGCCCGCCAGCGACAGCCCCAAACGCAAGGCCAGCAGCGGCAAAATCAACCCCTTGGCCGCGTCGTGCACCCCCTTCCATTCCTTGGGCACCCATTCTGAACCGCCACCCGGCAACTCAGTCAAACCGAAAGCCGCCGCAGTAAACAATGCCAGCACCACGGTCAACAACGCCGCATCCACAGAGCGATCACCCCGCATCGATGGCTCTTGAGAAGGTCCTGATTCCATGAGACCAAGGTGCATAAAAAAGGTGGAGGGCAAACCCCGTTGGGAATGCCCTCCTTCATTGAACCAAACCAAATGTTCAAATGAAAATCGTCAAGTCACATCAATAGCAGATCTGACCGTAGTAACCAAGGATGTACAGCAGGTCGGGAGCACCGACTACGCCATCCCCATTCGTATCGTAATCCCCACAGTCCGAGAGGCACCCGTAGAATCCGAGTACATCGAGGATGTCCGTGGTGGAGACCAGGCCATCGCCATTGACGTCTCCGGGACAGGGGGTGTTGTTGTCGGGCTGGTGAAAGCCTTGCGTGAGGTACTGATCTGGGATGCTGACCGTTCCAGTGATGGATTGGCCGATCGTTCCGTCGAGGTCAACGCTGCCGTCAGCACCGGTATGGAAACCGGAAGTGATGGCGTGGCGTCCGAGGACCGCTTGCGCGGACACCTCTTGGGTGAACAACCCGCACCCGGCGAGCAGCATGGCGAGGAATAGGATTCGCTTCATGATTGTGCTGTCTATTGGGTGAATTCGAGTTCCTGGATCAGAGCTTAACGAATACGCAGAGGCCCGTGGCGATGCCATCGATGCTCAACTGAGGAACCACCACATCGCTGCGGCTGGTCATCGTAAGCACGTTGGCCCGCGTCAGCGTGAAGGAAATCTCCGTAGCGCTGGTCACCGTCTCGGTCACTTCGAACTCTCCACCGTCGAGGTGCAGCTTGAAGGTTCCAGCAGCGAGGTTGGCACCGGTCACCGTGATGGTCACTGACAGCGTACCATCGGCAGACAAGTCAGCACCCATTCCCTCGTAGACGTCGCTTGCAAAGCTGAACGCCTGCGGCATGTCGTGGGTGTGGGAGTCGATCTCCGTGTCCACATACAACTTGGTGGCAGCGTGAGAGTCCAACAGAGGCTCGTTGTTGAGCGTCAAGAAGTTGGATACGCTCATCGTGCTGGCCGTCGTCGTTCCCTGCAGCAAAGCCGTGCCGGTCACGATGGCAGTAGATGCCTGAACACCACCTGAAGTGCTGATGTCGCCGCTCGTAGAGAGCGCGCCGGAAGTGCCGTTCACCTGGAAGGTGCTGGCACCACCCGATCCCACGCGAAGGTTACCGTCAACACCAAGGCTGGAGTCAAACTCACCAGCACCCGTAACGTCAAGCGTGCTGCCCAACGTCGTAGCACCCGCATCCAACGTTCCCGTAGTGGAGAGGTTATCGTCACCAAAGTCCACAGCTCCGTTGCTATCCGTAATGCTACCGGCAGCGAGGGTCAACGTTCCTGCTGAAGCGCTGGAAGTGAAAGTACCCGTAGCAGCCTCCAATTCCGTCCATGTCTTACCCGCACCCACAGCCAACTTCACACCCGTCTGATCAAAGAAATCATTCGCTGTAATGCTGGTGGCGTTCGTGCTGATCGCATCAGCATTGGTCTTTACCTGTGAGTCCAAAGCGGCGTCAGCACCAGACAACGTCGTCGTCGCATCCAGATAGTTTGTACCTGAGGGAGTAGCGTAAGTGCCGTTGGCGTTCAATCCAGCGCCAGCTTCAATGGCGTCATCTTGGTTGGCGCGGGCA
>DGOE01000061.1 GCA_002389295.1 Flavobacteriales bacterium UBA4474
GCCATCGCCGTCCGTATCGGCAGCGCAGGTTCCGCCACAGACGCCGAGGGCATCGCTGTACAGACAGCTGCCATCGTCGAGGGTGGCGCAGCCTGAAAAATTACAAGCGAGCGTGTCGGTGCACCCTTCGGTTTCGAGCAAGTATTCCAGGTCATCACAGATCCCGTTTCCATTGAGATCGGCCGTGCAAGCGCCTCCGCACACGCCAAGGGCATCGGGTTGATTTCCATCGCAATCGCAATCTCCAGGGGGAATGTTGGCGCAGCCGCATTGGAAAATGTCGCCTGGCCCATTGCACACGCCACACGCATCATAGGCACCCAAGCAGTCGTCGACATCGTCGCAGATGCCGTCTTGGTCGATATCGGCGGTGCAGGTTCCTCCGCAGACGCCGACCACATCCAATTGGTTGCCATCGCAGTCGCAGTCGCCGTTGGGAATCTCGGTACAGCCACACGCGTGTGTGGCGCCTGGTCCGTTGCATACGCCACACGCGTCATAGGCACCTATGCAGGCGTCTTCACTGTCACAAATGCCATCTTCATCAGCGTCGGACGTGCATGTTCCGCCACAGACGTTTACGGCGTCCAGTTCAGTGCAGGTCCCATCTTCCTCAGTGGCTTCATCATCATAGTTGCACGCTGCAGGATCTGTACACCCCAGAATTTCAGCATTGTCGCAGACACCGTCTTCATCGACATCTGCAGGGCATGTTCCATTGCAAATGCCCAAGGCATCGTAGGTGCCTACGCAGTCATCCACATCGTCGCAAAGACCGTCGGCATCGGCATCGGCCGCACAAGAACCGTTGCATGCTCCCAGCGCATCATAACTACCGATGCAGGGATCGACATCGTCGCAGATCCCATCAGTGTCGCTATCGGCTGCGCAGCTTCCGCCACAGTCGTCGAGTGCATCCAATTGATTGCCATCGCAATCGCAGTCGCCCGCGGGAATGTCAGTACAACCACAGTCATAGATTTCACCTGGACCATTGCACACGCCACAGGCGTCATAGGCGCCGACACAATCGTCGATGTCATCACACACCTCATCGCCGTCGGTATCGGCGCTGCACGGCCCTCCGCAAACGCCGAGGGCATCGGCTTGGTTGCCATTGCAGTCGCAGTCTCCCGCGGGGATGTCGGTGCATCCGCAGTCGTAGATCTCACCGGGGCCGTTGCACACGCCGCAAGCGTCGAATGTGCCCACGCAGGGGTCGTTTTCATCGCAGATGCCATCGCTATCGGCGTCATTGAGGCAATTGCCGTCGCAGTCGAGCCCGGATTCAGCATAGGTGCACCCTCCATTGGGGTCATTGGGACATGCTGCACCGAGTTCCGCAACAAACAGTTGGTCCTGGGTGCCATCGGCTTCACCGTTGACGCCGGTTCCGAAGTCGGGAAAAAACTGACCGGAGACTTCTGCTGCAATGGTGCCGTCGGTGGTGAGCTGTGCAATGAGGACTTTTCCGTCTGCATCGGGGACGCCCTGGTCGTTTCCATCATTATAGATGTACCACAGTCCGCCAATTTGGTCGTCCATGATGAGGTTGTTGCCCGCTTCGAATGCAGCCACCCAGTTCTGATTGGGGCTGGCGATGGTGCTGATTGTGGCGCTGGGAGTGCCGTTTTCAGGCGCGTGGCCAATGGTCACGTAGCTGTCGTACACCAGATCCGGGAAGAAGGAAAGA
This sequence comes from Flavobacteriales bacterium UBA4474, assembly GCA_002389295.1. Classification (GTDB taxonomy): domain Bacteria; phylum Bacteroidota; class Bacteroidia; order Flavobacteriales_D; family Sanyastnellaceae; genus UBA8752. The sequence continues at coordinate 1,694 of DGOE01000061.1, forward strand.
ATGCTGGACATGATGCCCGAGGCCGTGGCGCTTCCGAGGGGATCCTGGTAGAAGGAAGTGGTGGTGGTGATGCTGATGACAGAAGGACTGGAGGGCATGTTTGCAGGCAAACTTGAACCGTCACAACTGCTGTATTCGCAATTGCCATCGTCGTAGCTGGCCGTCGGAGAATAGTTGCATGCCGCCGCGTCGGTGCACCCTGTGATGATGGTGCTGATGGCAGAAAGGAAATTGTCTGATTCTGGCAGGTGCACATACAACCTGTACGTGGTCATGCCTGCCAAAGTACCCTCTGTGTGGACCGCATGTGTCTCCATGGAGAGGCAAGGCGTGCTTTCGCCTGAAGCGGTGCCGTTGGGATCGAAGTTGCAAGCTGCGGGATCGGCGCATTGTCCCCAGCTGAGCAAGGTGGTGGCAAAGCAAATAGTGGCAAGTAGGAAGCGCATCGTGAAAGTTGGTCTTGTAAAGATAGTTATTCGTCTTCTTTTAAATGGGTTTAGTTGTATTAAAAATTAGTTTAGTCGATTAAAATGGAAAACGCGACAATGAAAAAAGCCTGACGTGAATCAGGCTTTTTTAAGTAGCGAGAGAGAGACTTGAACTCTCGACCTCAGGATTATGAATCCTGCGCTCTAACCAGCTGAGCTACCTCGCCAGGTGTTGTCCACAGGTCAAACGGGCGGCAAATGTAGCAAGAAGAACCACTTTTGGCGGCTTATTTTGGGAATGTTAGGGTTGGCCAGGTAGCCTACCCTGCTTGTGAATTGTATCTTCGCGCCATTCCATACAACTCATGGACCTTGTTGAATTTCAGGTAGAGGTGCCCATTCAGGCGAGTAAGGGCTCGATTTTTAGCCGACTTAACAATCCAAGTGGATTGTCAGAGTGGTTTGCCGATGACGTCAATATCAAAAAGGACGTCTTCACTTTCTTCTGGGATGGCTCAGAGGAATCCGCGCGTCTCATTTCTCAGAAAAGAGAGGAATTCGTGAAATACCGCTGGATAGAGCACGAAGAAGAGGGTGAGAAGTCCTTCTTTGAGATGCGCATAAAGATTGACCCGCTGACGGGGGATACGGCACTTCTGGTGACGGACTTTGCCGAAGACGATGAAGTCGAAGAGGCGAAGCTTCTTTGGACCAAGCAGTTGGGTGACCTCAAGCGCGTGCTCGGAGGCTGATCAGCCGCCCCCCTTTTTTTTAGGTGCCCCTCAAGTAGGGCCGCACGATGGCCAGGTATTGGTCGGTGTAGTCCAATGTGGCCTCGCCCTCCAGTACGAGTGTCGTCTCGTTGTGTGTGGTTGCTGCACTGTCGTGTAGTGCATCCTTTTTTCGCCACAGGGAGAGGAAACGTTTGGGGGCCAGGTGCCGCATCGTTTTGACAAGCACGGTTTGTTGGATTTCAAAGCCGCAACCAGTGGCCCAGCTGTTCCATTCTTCTTTTCGGTCGATGGGCCAAATGGTGCTGAGCCTCCCTCCTTCTTTGAGCAGGTCGTGGGCTGATTTGGCCATGTCTGCCATGGTCAATGTGTCGTCGTGTCTCGCCAGGTTTCGCGCCACATTGGGTGACTTGGGTTTGTCGCGGAAAAAGGGGGGATTGGAAATCACGAGGTCGATGCCGCCTTGCCACTCAGGATGTGCCGCTGCGGCCTCCTGCACGGGACCATGCCACGCTGTTGTTTGGGCCGGAAAGGGTTGGGTGACATAGTTGGCTGCACATTGTGATGCGGCCTGCGCTTCGAGTTCAACGCCAATCAAGTGGCACTTGGCCTCTGCCCTTTGCAACAACATGATGCCCACGTAGCCATTGCCTGCACCGGCGTCGAGAATGGTTCGTGCTCCATCAATGGGGGTCCAACACCCGAGCACAATGCCATCGGTGCCAACTTTCATGGCAGCGCCGTCCTGCTCCACGAAAAAGGTCTTGAAATGAAAGGGGCCCTTGGCCATGAGTGATCGTTTCAGTGGCGTTTACGCCGCTGTTGCCATGTTTCAAATGAGGGGAAGTCTGCGACCCGATCTGCGGGGACGGACGTCAATGGCGTGACCTCTTGGCGTGACGCCTTGCAGTCGGCAGGCAATTGCTGGTAGAGTCCGGTGCCTTCCACTTTGTGGGCATACATGTCGTCGGAGACCTCCCCTATTTCTTTGGCGGGGTTGCCGGCAATGATTTTGCGGGGTGCCCATTGGCTGTCGGCCTTGAGAAAGGACAAGGCGCCGACAATGCACCCCGGGCCCACTTGGACGTTGTCCATGACGACGGCGTTCATTCCAATCATGCACTGTGCGCCGAGTTGTGCGCCATGAATGATGGCGCCATGGCCCACATGTGCACCTTCGGCCAATGAGACGGTGGTCCCTGGAAACATGTGGATGACAGCATTTTCCTGGACATTGCATCCCTTGGCCAATTCAATGCGGCCCCAATCGCCCCGCAAGACAGCCCCTGCCCCGATGAAGCAATCAGGGCCAATCGTGACGTGACCGATGACAACGGCTCGCGGATGCACAAAAGCGCGGGGATCCACCACCGGCACCATGTCCTTGAAAGATTGGATCACGGTGCGTCGGGGTTTTCAAGGATGGTGGCAAACCCTTGTCCTACTCCAATGCAAAGGGTGACCAGGGCGTACTTGCCGCGGGTCCGCTGGAGCTGGCGTGCGGCAGTCAGCAGGAGACGCGCACCGGTCATGCCCAACGGATGGCCGATGGCGATGGCACCACCTTGTGGGTTGATGCGCGGGTCATCGTCTTCCAGTCCCAGGCTGCGGGTGCAGGCCAATGCCTGTGCAGCGAAGGCTTCGTTGATCTCGATGTGGTCCATGTCGTCCAGCGACAGTCCTGTTCGGGCCAGTGCTTTGCGGGTGGCTTCGACGGGGCCTATGCCCATGATCCGCGGCTCTACCCCCACCACGGCACTGCCCACGATGCGCGCTATGGGGCGGAAGTCCCAGCGATTGATGCCCTGCTCGTTGGCCATGAGCAATGCGCATGCGCCATCGTTGAGGCCACTGCTGTTGCCCGCTGTGACCGAACCTCCCTCCTTTCTAAAAGCCGGTCTCAATTTGGCCAATACCTCAGCCGTGGTGCCTGGGCGGATGAAACCGTCATCGGCAAAGACGAGATCATCTTGCTTGCGGCGCGGGATGGTCACCGGGGCAATTTCTTCGGCCAGCCTGCCATCTTGCAGGGCAGCATGGGCTTTTTGTTGGGACCACGCTGCGAACCGGTCTTGGTCTTCTCGGCTGATGCCGTGCAGGTCCACGAGGTTTTCTGCTGTTGAACCCATCCCCTCAGTGCCGTAAACGCTGTCGAGTTTCGGGTTGATGAAGCGCCAACCAAAGCTGGTGTCGTGCATTTCAGCATCCCGGCCAAATGCCGAGCTCGCTTTGCTCATCACCCACGGACCACGGGTCATGTGTTCTACCCCTCCAGCCAGCATGACGTCGGCGTCCCCCACGTGCAGGGCACGCGCGGAATGAATGCCAGCGGCCATGCCCGAAGCGCACAAGCGGTTCACCGTTTCACCCGGGACAGTGTGCGGAAGCCCGGCCAACAGCAGCGCCATGCGGGCCACGTTGCGGTTGTCTTCGCCGGCTTGATTGGCACAGCCCATGATGACGTCATCGATGGCGGCAGGGTCAAAAGCGGGATGGCGGGCCAGGAGTTGACGCAAGGGGTGCGCGGCCAGGTCATCTGCCCGGACCGGGGCGAGGGCGCCGCCGAAGCGTCCGATGGGCGTGCGGATGCCGTCTATGAGGTAAGCGTTCATGGCAAGGAGGCTGTTGTGCTGCTGCCCGGAAAGGAGCGCCAGAATTCAAGGATGGGATTGAATACGAACGTCTGCACGAGGGCACACTCTCCGTTGTGTACCGCATACATGCGGCTGCCATCGTGGTCCATGAGCTGCCCTTGGTCGTCGTATTCGTCCATGATGGGGCTTTTCCAATGAAGGTCTATGCCTTTTTGGGTGCCGTCTTTGTAGGCCACGCGGATTTGCCATGCCGGAGGGCTGTTGCGCAGGCTGTCCTGTCGGTCCAGACTCAAGTGGCTGTTCCAGGTCTCGACGTGGACCTTCTTGAACCGCAGCCAGGTGTCCCTGAGCACCCCTTGTGGCAAATCGACCGTGGCGCCTTTGTACACAGCTGTGATGAGCGTTTGGGTCGAATCCCATTGCAGGGTGACGGCACCTCCCCTGTCATCGAGCGGTGTGGCCGTGACCGTTGCGATGTCATCGGCATTGGACTCGAAAACCCCCGTGTACCGCCATTCGGTCTCGTCGGTAAAAAAGCGGGTAGAAAGAAAACCTGTAAACCCTTCCAGGTGCGTCACATATGGATCGGCCGCCCGGCCTGTGCCCGGCAACTCCAAGAGCATGTGGGTGCCGGTGTGGCTTTGGGTGGGGGTGCCGATGAACCATGTTTTTTCCGGGGTCTCGGCTCCGTCGAGGTGGATGTCCACGCGTTTCCCGGCTGCAGCCATCATTTTGAGTACACCCTCTTTGGCAGAATGGCGTACCGGCTGGCGCACGGAAATGCGCTTGAAGGTTTTGAGCAGCAGGTCGGTGGCGTCTTTTCTGGCCAAGTACTTTCCATTGAGCTGCCACAAACCGAGGGGGTTGTTGTCCACCCGCTGCAAAACCGCGGTGCGTCCTTCGGTGTCGGCGATGCGGATGCGCGTCACCCGGGAGGTGTCGGCTATGGAAAAATGCGTGCCTTCGTCGGCGTCGAGCCGGCCCTGATCAGATTGCCAGGTGACCAGGGCTGCACCCAAGAGCAGGGCAAGGAGAATGAGGGGGAAAATGAAACTCCGGTTCATG
>DGOE01000136.1 GCA_002389295.1 Flavobacteriales bacterium UBA4474
GAACGATAGGTGTCTATTGCGGTAAGGTCCACCTCTTCCCATTCCGAACAGAGAAGTTAAGCCCACCAGCGCAGATGGTACTGCTACTGCGGGAGAGTATGTCGACGCCACCTTGGGGCCCCTTCGGGGGCCCCTTTTTTTTGCCCAATTTTGCGCAGCGCTTGCGCGCCCGCATACGCTTCAGGAGATGAAAGATCTTGTTACCATTATCGGCAGGCCCAACGTAGGTAAATCCACGTTGTTTAATCGATTGACGGAGACCCGTGATGCGATCACGGATCCCACGGCAGGCACCACGCGCGACCGTAAATACGGCAACGCTTATTGGGGCGGTCGCACGTTTACTGTGATTGACACTGGAGGTTACGCCACGGGCACCGATGATGTGTTTGAGCGGGTGATACGCTCTCAGGTGGAGGTGAGCATGGAGGAGGCTGGGTTGATCATGTTTATGGTGGATGGGCAGACGGGGATCACAGACCTCGATATGGAGATTGTCCAGATGGTGCGCCGTGCTGGAAAGCCGGTGATGTTGGTGGTCAACAAAGTTGATACCGGCGCATTGGAGTACACTACGGCGGACTTTTATGGTTTGGGTATTGGCGATGGACTGTACGGAATCAGTGCCAACAACGGCTATGGTACGGGTGATTTGCTGGATGCGCTGGTGGCATTGTTGCCGAAGCGGGATGAGCCTGAGGATTTGGGTTTGCCACGCTTGTCAGTGGTGGGCCGGCCGAATGTGGGCAAAAGCACCTTGATCAACACGTTGTTGGGCGAGGAGCGTAACATCGTTACAGACATTGCGGGTACGACGCGGGACAGTGTGCATTCGCGTTTCAATGCCTTTGGTTTTGACTTTGAAATCGTGGACACTGCTGGCTTGCGGAAGCGCAAGAAGGTGGATGACAGCCTGGAGTTCTACTCGACGGTGAGGACCATCAAGGCCATCGACCAGAGCGACGTGTGCCTGCTGTTGCTCGATGCAACGCAGGGCATGGAGAAGCAGGACCAGAGCATTTTCTGGCACGTCCTCGACAGTTACCGCGGTGCAGTGGTGGTGGTCAACAAATGGGACCTTGTAGAGAAGGACGACCACACCATGAATGCCTACCGCGCCAAGTTGGAGGAGAAGATGTTGCCTTTTTCTGATGTGCCGGTCGTCTTCACATCGAACTTGACCAAACAACGCGTGTTCAAGGCCCTGGAAGCAGCCCTGCACGTTTACCACCAGCGGAAGCTGAAGGTGCCCACCTCAGAATTGAACGATTGGCTTTTGCCCATCGTCAAGGACCAACCCCCACCGATTTACAAGGGCAAGAGCGTGAGCATCAAGTACATCACCCAGCTGCCATCTCAGGTGCCCACGTTTGCCTTTTACTGCAATCTGCCGCAGTACATCAAGGAGCCGTACAAGCGGTTTGTTGAGAACCGTTTACGCGAGCAATACGACTTCAGCGGGGTGCCGATTCGCTTGTTTTTCCGGAAGAAGTAGAGGTTGAGAAGAAGTAGAGAGGTTGACTGGGAAGGAAGGGTCTCACTATAGAGAGTGTAGGTGGGGAGTTTAGGTATTTGTGGATGTTGAGTAGCCGTTTAAGATGGCTTGCAATGCCGTGGGGTCAAATGGCTTGATGATGCGGTCGTCCATGCCCGCGGCGAGAATGCGCCGCAGTGTTTTTTCTTCTGCGTCTGCCGTCAATGCGATGATGGGACTGCGGGCAAGGGTGCCGTTGTTTACCTCTTTTTGCTCCTGTTGTCGGATGAGGGTCGCTGCTTGGATGCCGTCCATTTGCGGCATCTGCACGTCCATGAGTACGATGCAGGGGCGCATCTCTTGCCATTTGTTGACGGCTTCCTCGCCATTCACGGCTTCTTCCACCTTGTACCCCCAACGTTGCAGCAGCTTGCTGGCCACAAAACGGTTCAATTCGTTATCGTCGGCCAGCAGCACTATTTCCGGTATGACCTCGGCCTCGGGATCTGTCGCTTCGTTCGTTGTGTTGGTGTTGCCGTTTTGATGGGTGGCTTGGAGGCCATTGGATGTGTGGTCTGCCAAGTTCTCAGTGGGTTCTTCAAAGGGGATTTCCACCGAAAACGTACTGCCTGCGCTTTCTGAACTGTGAATGGACAGGGTTCCACCGAGTTTTTTGACGAGGCTACTGACGATGGCGAGTCCCAATCCGGTGCCTTCAATTTGCGGGTCGTTGCGGATTTGTTCGAATGGCTGAAGAATGCGCTCTTGCTCGCTTTGTGGGATGCCTTTGCCTGTGTCAATGACCGACCACTTGAGCGAATTGTATTCAGCGATGCGTTCTACGCGCAGTTCCACCGACCCTTGATCGGTGTATTTGATGGCATTGCCAATGAGGTTGTTGAGGATTTGGGTGAGCCACTTGACATCTGAGAGGATCCTCGGGGGCAAGTTTGGAGCGAGGCTCAAATTCAAATGGAGCTTGGCTTTTTCTGCCCGGTTTCTGAAGCTGTCAATGATGGCATGGATGAAACTGTCGAGTTGAAAGTCAGTATCCACTTTCTTGACATTGCTCGAAGCGAGTTTTTCCAGATCCAGAATGTCGTTGACCAAGCTGAGGAGGTGTTTACCTGAGAACTCCATGTAGGTCAAATGACGCAATTGCTCCGGGCGACTGGCCTCTTCGTGCATCAGCAAATCCGTTAAGCCCAGGATCGCATTGAGGGGCGTGCGGATTTCGTGACTCATGACCGAGAGAAAGCGCGACTTGGCATCATTGGCGGCTTCAGCGGCGCGTTGCAGATCGAGAATGTGGGTGATTTCGTTGCCGTAAAGGTTGAATTGACCGGTTTCAAGTTGGACCACCCTGAATTCGCCCATCTTGATTTTGTCGTCTGCCCTGTTCTTTGAGGTGCATTCCCACAGGGTATGCCCATCTTTTTTTGCGCGATCCAAGGCTTCTTTGAGGCCTGGCTTGTCCATGACTTGACCGGCTTGAACGGCACCATTGAAATAGGCGATGGCGGCGTCATTGATGATGGAGACAGTCATGCTCGCCTCGAGTTGCAGCACGGGGTTTGGATTTCTCTTGTAGAAAAGTGCCAACTCGTCTGTTTCCATTCGGCTTCGCGCAGCATCAATTTTGGTTGCTGTGATGCTCGCGATGGTCTCGAGAACGAATTGGTCGGCTTGGGAATAGAAACCTTGATCGGGGTGCTCGGAATCGATTACACCCAATACCTCGTCCCCAATTTTGATGGGGACGGTGAGCTCGGACAAGCGCTTTTCGTCGTCTTCTATGTAGTTGCTCGACGCTTCGGTGTTGTCCACCCGAATAGTCTTTCCCAACTGCGCTGCTTGGCCGACAATGCCATGGCCCATGGGAATGGTAATTGGGCCAATGATGGTTTGGAAATCTCCACTCTTTGGGCCGTAAGCCGCTTTTTGGATGAGGGTATCGCCTGCTGCATTCAGCAGGTAAATGACACAATCTTGCCAACCCAACTTGCTGATGGTGTTTTTGGCAATGGCCCAGAGCAACTCATCAACGTTGTGTTTGTCAGCCAGATCCGCGGCAAACGCCTCCAATACTTGCAGCGCGCGCAAGTGGTCCGGAGAATTTCCTGACGCTGAATTGGATGGAAGCACGTTTTTCAAGACAAACAAGGGCTGTGCACGCTAATAGCGCCGATAATTTCAAGAAAAGTGCCGAGAAATGGCCATGATTTCCGCCTCATAGCCATGTAGGACTTGTCCTTAAAAGTTCAAGCCGTTTAATTGGCCTGCAGCAATTTAGCCCGTATTTACCGTGCCGAGCACCCGCCGCGCAATTTCGGCGGTCGGCTCGATTTTGCCCATGGTGTAAAAGTGCAAAGTGGGGGCTCCCTTGTCCAGCAATTCCTCTGCTTGGGCCGTGCACCAAGCCATGCCTGCTTCTTTGACTTGCTCTTTGGTCTTGGCGTCTTCCACAGACTTGACCAGGGCCTCTGGCAGGTCTACATGGAACACCTGTGGCAGCACCTGAAGTTGGGCTGCCGTTGTGAGGGGTTTTAACCCCGGAATGATGGGCACGTGGATGTCGGCCTCACGGCAGCGCTCCACAAACTGGAAATATTGCGCATTGTCAAAGAACATCTGGGTGATGACGTATGAAGCCCCCGCATCCACTTTCTCTTTTAGCCACCGGAGGTCGCTGGCTGGGTTGGGTGCCTGGAAGTGTTTTTCCGGGTAGCCTGCGACACCGATGCAGAAATCCGTGCTTGTTGAATTGCGCAAATCAGGGTCCAGGTAGATGCCTTTGTTGAGGTCCACCACTTGCTTGACCAAGTCGATGGCGTAGGGGTGACCATCGGGCTCGGGTTTGAACCTTCCTTCGCTGCGAATCGCGTCGCCCCGCAGCGCCAGGACATTGCGCACGCCGACGAAATCGAGGTCGATGAGTGCGTTTTCCGTTTCCTCTACCGAGAAACCGCCGCAGATGATGTGGGGCACGGTTTCGATGTTGTAACGGTTGGTCAACGCGGCACAGATGCCGACAGTCCCCGGGCGTTTGCGCACGGTCCGTTTTTGGAGCAGGCCCGGCCCGACTTCGCGGTAGACATATTCTTCGCGGTGGTAGGTGACGTCCACAAAGGCAGGATCGAACGGCATCAATGCGTCCATGGTCCGGTAGATGGAGTCGATGTGCTGCCCTTTGAGTGGGGGGAGCAATTCAAGGCTGAACCTGCTGTGTTCCGGTTGATTTAAAATCTCCGTGATCGTCATGACTTCAGGGATTGTGGGCTTTCGAGCAGCACGGGCGAGAGCCAGCGTGCGGCCTCGGCCTCGGGTTGGTTTCGGCGCGCGGCGTAGTCGGCGAGTTGATCAGGCAGGATTTTGCCCAGTCCGAAATAGTGCGCATCCGGGTGTGCGAAATAGTATCCGCTCACACTTGCGGCCGGCCACATGGCGAGGCTTTCAGTGAGCGTGACGCCGATGTGGTTCTCGACATCGAGGAGGGACCACAGTGCGGTTTTTTCTTGGTGGTCCGGGCAGGCGGGGTAACCGGGTGCAGGGCGGATGCCGCGGTACTTTTCTGCGATGAGCGCTGCTGTATCGAGCGCTTCGTCCGCCGCGTAGCCCCAATGGTCCTTGCGGACTTGTCGGTGCAGCCATTCTGCGGCGGCTTCAGCGAGCCTGTCCGCCAGCGCTTTGGCCAGGATTTCCGAGTAATCGTCGTCGTCGTCCTTGAAGGGAATGCACCATTCTTCGAGGCCATGGCCTGTGGTCACACAAAATGCACCAATGTGGTCAGCATCCATGCCCGGGGTGCCTGCAGGGGCGATGAAGTCCGCGAGGCACGCCTGTCCTTGTGGACTTTGCTGGCGCAGAAAGTGGAGGGTGGTTCCATTCTCCAGGACCACGTCGTCTCCCTTTCTGGAAGCTGGAAAGAGGCCAAATACAGCCTGACAGCGCACGGCGTTTTCCGCCGCCATGCGGTCCAGCATGGCTTCGGCATCGGCTTTGAGTTTTCGGGCCTCCTCCCCAATGACGGCGTCTTGGAGCAGGTCGGGATACTTGCCATGCAATCCCCAGCTTCTAAAGAAAGGGCCCCAATCGATGACGGGCCTGAGGTCGGCGATGGCGATGTCTTCGAAAACGTGCACGCCGGGCTTGGCAGGGGAGGGACAGTGGGCGCTGTCAAAGGTGCGTTCTGCATTGGTGCGCGCTGCTTTGACTCTCGCTGCTTCGAGGGGCAGCAGCGTCTTGCGTTGGCGGTCGCGGGAATAATTCTCGCGCACCTTGAGCTGATCGGCTGCAATGCCTTGTGCAAAGGCCTCTTTTGAGTTGGTGCCGAGGAGCTGGCCCACCACGGGAACGGCGCGCGAGGCGTCATTGACATGGACCACGATGCCGCTCCGCTCAGGGGCGATTTTGACAGCGGTGTGGACCCTTGAGGTGGTGGCGCCGCCGATGAGCAGGGGCAGGTCCATTCCGCGGTTCTCCATTTCCCGCGCGACGTCCACCATCTCATCGAGGGAAGGGGTGATCAATCCGCTGAGCCCCACGACGTCGACACCATGCTCCACTGCGGCATCGAGGATGCGCTCCTTGGGGATCATGACGCCCAGGTCGATGACCTCATAGTCGTTGCAACCGAGCACGACACCGACGATGTTTTTTCCGATGTCGTGGACGTCGCCCTTGACGGTGGCAAGGAGCACTTTGCCGGCTTTCTTGCGCTCGCCCTCGGCAGCAGCTTCGAGGTAGGGGGTGAGCCAGGCGACCGCTTTCTTCATCACGCGTGCGCTCTTGACCACTTGGGGCAGAAACATCTTGCCCGCTCCAAAGAGGTCGCCCACCACGTTCATGCCGTCCATGAGGGGGCCTTCGATGACCCGGAGTGGAGAACCGATTTGGCCGAAGATTTCCTCGACGTCGGTTTCGATGTGTTCGGCGATGCCTTTGACCAGGGCGTGTTGGATGCGGTCTGCCACAGGCTCTTTGCGCCAGGCGTCGTCCTTTACAGCCACGGTGCCAGCGACGCCCTTGAGTCCTTCGGCAAAGTCTATGAGGCGCTCTGTGGCGTCATCGCGCCGATTGAGCAGAACATCTTCCACCCGCACCAGCAGGTCTTCTGGGATGTCGTCATAGACGGTGAGCATGGTGGGGTTGACGATGCCCAGGTCCATGCCGGCTTGAATGCCGTGGAAGAGGAAGGCGCTGTGCATGGCCTCGCGGACCACGGGATTGCCCCGAAAGCTGAAGCTGACGTTGGACACGCCACCGCTGACGTGCGCGCCCGGGAGGTGGGTGCGGATCCAACGTGTGGCCTCGAAGAAGTCGACAGCATTGCGCCGGTGCTCTTCCATGCCCGTGGCCACCGGGAAAATGTTGGGATCGAAGATGATGTCGCGGGGATCGAAACGCGCTTCATCTACAAGGAGCCTGTAGGCCCGCGCGCAGATGTCGATGCGCCGCTGGTAGTCGTCGGCTTGTCCCTTTTCGTCGAAGGCCATGACCACCACTGCCGCCCCATAGCGCTTGACCATGCGCGCCTGGTCGAGAAACTCGGCTTCGCCGCCTTTGAGGCTGATGGAATTGACCACGCCCTTTCCTTGAATACACTGCAGTCCCGCTTCGATCACTTCCCATTTGGAGCTGTCCACCATGATGGGGATGCGGGCGATGTCGGGCTCTGCAGCAATCAGGTTGAGGAACCGGCGCATGGATTCCGCGGAGTCGAGGAGGCCCTCGTCCATGTTGACGTCGAGGATTTGCGCGCCGCCCTCGACTTGTTCCCGGGCGACTTCGATGGCCTCTTCGAAACGGTCCTCTTTGATCAGGCGCAGGAATTTCCGGCTGCCGGTGACGTTTGTACGCTCGCCGACATTGACAAAGTTGGTGTCGGGGGTCACAAAAAGCGGCTCTAAACCGCTGAGCGAAAGGAGCGGGCGGGCGGTCATGCGGCAGGGGATTCGGCAGGTGAATCGGGGGCTGCATATGCAGAGTCCGTGCGCCGGGGTGCGCGATTCTTTACGCTGTCGGCTATCGCTCGGATGTGGTCGGGAGTGGTGCCGCAGCAACCGCCCAGGACGTTGACCAGGCCCTTGTCCAAAAAGGGCTTGAGCTGTTGTGCCATGTCTTCTGGACCTTGGTCGTACTCGCCCATTTCGTTGGGCAAGCCGGCATTGGGGTGGGCGGAGATGCCACAGCTTGCCACTGCGGACAGGGCTTCGAGGTGGGGGATGAGCTGGGTGGCGCCGAGGGCGCAATTCAGGCCGATAGAAAAGAGTGGTGCATGGCTCATGGACACCCAGAAGGCCTCTGCGGTTTGGCCGCTGAGTGTGCGTCCGGAGGCATCCGTGATGGTGCCGCTGACCATGATGGGCAGGCGGTTTTCGGTGGCATCGAAGGCTTCTTCTGCGGCGAAAAGGGCGGCCTTGGCATTGAGGGTGTCAAAGACAGTCTCGATGAGGAGCACATCGACGCCGCCCTCGATGAGGGCGATCATTTGCTGGCGGTAAGCTGTGACGAGTTGGTCAAAAGTGACAGCACGGTACCCCGGGTCGTTCACATCCGGGCTCATGCTTGCGGTGCGGTTGGTGGGCCCGACCGATCCCGCCACAAAGCGGGGCTTGTCCGGCTCCTTGGCGGTCCAGGCATCGGCAGATTGCCGGGCCACTTGTGCAGAGGCAAAGTTGAGGTCGTACACCGCGGCTTCCAGTCCGTAATCGGCTTGTGCAATGGTGGTCGAGCTGAAGGTGTTGGTTTCTGCGATGTCTGCGCCTGCTGCGAAGTAGGCATCGTGGATCTCGCGGAGGACATCTGGACGGGTGAGGGCGAGCAGGTCGTTGTTGCCCTTTAGGGGATGCCCGTGACTGGCAAACCGGTCGCCCCGGAAATCGGCTTCTTCCAAGCCGTAGCGTTGGATCATGGTGCCCATGGCCCCGTCGAGGACGAGGATGCGGTCGCGGGCTGCCTGTGTAATGTCTTGGCGCATGTCGAAATTCGTTGCCATGCGCGAAAGCGGATGGAATCAGGGATTCCATAGGCTCATCTCTCCTCGGCGGTGCCGAGGTCGGATTTGGCACCCGCCCTTTTTTCACGGGTTGCCAAGACATCAAAGGGCCGATCCCTCCGTCTTTCGCAATAAGCAACACAAAGATACCATCTTCGCGTCCTGCAATCCCGATATTTGCCGCCCGAAACGTGCCAACATGTCCTATTTCTTTACTTCTGAATCCGTCAGCGAAGGCCATCCCGACAAGGTGGCTGACCAGATTTCTGACGCGCTCATTGACCATTTTCTCGCTTTTGACCCCCAGTCCAAGGTGGCCTGCGAGACTTTGGTCACCACCGGACAGGTGATCCTGGCCGGTGAGGTGAAGAGCGATGCGTACCTCGATGTTCAGCAAATCGCGCGGGAGACCATCGAACGCATCGGCTACACCAAGAGTGAGTACATGTTCGATTCCAACAGCTGTGGAGTGCTGAGTGCCATCCATGAGCAGAGCCCTGACATCAATCAAGGGGTGGAGCGGGCCGCCCCGGAGGAGCAGGGGGCAGGAGACCAGGGCATGATGTTTGGCTATGCGTGCCGCGATACGGACGACTTCATGCCTTTGCCATTGGACCTCAGCCACAGGCTGCTCAAGGTCCTCGCCGAATTGCGCCGCGAGGGAACAGCCATGGATTACCTGCGCCCGGACAGCAAGAGCCAGGTCACCATCGAATACGCCGACGATCATACGCCCTTGAGGGTCGAAGCGGTTGTGCTGTCTACGCAGCACGATGATTTTCATGCCGATGAGGCGACCATGCTCGCCAAAATCAAACAGGACGTAGCGGACATCCTCATCCCCCGGGTGCTGGCGGATTGCCCGGAACGGGTGCAAGCCCTGTTCAAGGGTGACCACAAATTGCACGTCAACCCCACAGGAAAGTTCGTCATCGGAGGCCCCCATGGGGACACCGGTTTGACGGGCCGCAAGATCATCGTGGATACCTACGGTGGGCGGGGTGCCCACGGCGGCGGTGCCTTCAGCGGAAAAGACCCCTCAAAGGTGGACCGCAGTGCGGCCTACGCCACCCGCTATGCGGCCAAGAATTTGGTGGCAGCGGGTGTGTGCGATGAAGTGCTGGTCCAAGTGGCGTATGCCATTGGTGTGGCCGATCCCGTGGGCTTGTATGTCAATACCTACGGCACGGCCAAAGTGGGGGCCTCTGATGGAGAAATCGCCCAGCGGATTGCGGGCATTTTCCCGATGCGTCCTTATGACATTGAGCAACGCTTTGCCTTGCGCACGCCCATTTACACTGAATCCGCAGCATACGGTCACATGGGCCGGACTTGCGAGGTGGTGACCAAGCGTTTCAAGGCCGCCGATGGCAGCACAGTGGAGCGCGAGGTGAAGCTCTTCCCCTGGGAGGAGCTGGACTGCGTGGATGCGCTGAAGGCCGAATTCGGCTGCTGATTGGGAACTGAAAAGCTGAGCTGAACGGCTGCCCTCTCGTCAGAAGAGGAAGTCGTAGCCTTCGTTTTTCATCCGCTGGTAGCGGTCCCGGTCAAAGGTGAACAGGCTGCTGCCTTTGTGTTGACCGACCTCCCGGCCATTGGCCTTGCGGTTGAGGTCGGTAAGCAAGGGGCTCTTGAACAGTTTCTTGCGAAAATTCCGCTTGTCAAAAGTCTTGCCCAACGCCTGCTCATAGAGCGTCTGCAGCTGTCCGAGCGTGAACTCCTCAGGCATGAGGTGGAACCCCACCGGCCGCCTTTTGACGCGGCGCTTCAGTCGCTCCTTCGCGTATGCGACAACCTCATTGTGGTCAAACGCGAGGTCAGGCATGCGGTCAATCGGGCTCCACTGCATCCCGTGTTGTTCCCACTTTTCGGCCAAGAAGTCTTCTTTTCTGACCAACGCATAAAAGGCCACATTGACCACGCGGCCCAGTGGATGGCGAAACACGCCTCCAAAAGCCTTGAGCTGTTCGATGATTTCGGGTTCGTCATAGCCGAAGAGCCCGTGAAACATGCTGCGCGCACTGAGCATCAGCTCATCTTGGGCTTCAAGGTACCGGCTCGGCAGAAACAAGCCGTCTTTGAAAGGGTCGCGCTGGCTGCGTGCGAGCAACAGCTGTAACTGCGCCCCGTCAAAACCAAAGAGCACGAGACTCGTGCTCAGGGCGACGTTAAAATCTGGATTGTCTTGTGGGAATTTCAGCATTTCCGACATGGCGGGCAAGGTGGCGAGGACTGATGAAAGAACCGGTGGGTTGCAGGGGAAGTTCTCAAGGAGGGCCCGGTCGATTGTGCGCCACGGTGCCATTTCGCGTTGCGGGTCCTGCGGCAACACTTGAGCCGATGGGGGTGAAGTCTGTGGTTTGGAGGGCACGCCATGTTCGGACATCGCCATCTTCGCTGAGGACCCACCACAGCCCGTTGGCCCGATCCTCCGTGACGTCCAGGATGGGGGTGTCCCAAGTCCCGATGGACTGTGCATTGTAACCCATGAAAATTCCTGTGTTGCGAGAGGTCCAGCACTGTCCGTTCTCCAGGCGCCCAGCACCTTGGACGGGGCCGCTTCCCGGAAGTGCCATCGTCGTCATTGGGGTGGCGCCTCCATTGGCATCCCAAATCCTGGCCGTGCCATCGGCTTCCAGTGCGGCGGGAAGGCCGTTTACTTCGAGGAGCCAACCGAGGGGGGTCGGTCCCGTAGAACCCGACGCCTCGGGCGTCCACGTCACTGCTTCGTTCCGTGCGCCTGTTTCGATGTTGAACCGGATCAACCGAAATTCTCCGGCGTCGGTGGTCGCAAGAATGACCATGTCGTTCCCGACCACTCCCGCATCCAACAGTGTTTCGCCGGTGTCGAGCACCCAGGACCGTTGCATGTCGCCTTGTGCGCTGTGCCAGGTGCAGCGATCTGTCCAGCTGACCTCAGCCCAGGCGGAGGCGGAATGGGCGTATGAAGCCCGCCGCAAGTGGCGGACCCCGCCGACTGCAGCAGAGGGTGGCATGTTGGCGGTCCAGGCGGCGACTGCTGCAGGAATACCGTCTTGTAGTGGCCAGCCTTGAAGGGCGCTTGATCCTGTCACGAGGATGGCCTGACCGTCCAAATGGACCACCCAGTGTGGCCCGCTCGGTCCAACATCCGAAAAGGAGGAGGCTCCATTGGGACCGTTGAAGTAGCCAAACCCATCTTCTGCGGGATGTCCCGCCCACCACAATCCTGAAGAGGAGAGGGCGACGCCGTGCTGTGTGGCTGCCTTGAAATCGGCCCCCACTTGGCCTTCTCCATCCGTTGCGATGGCGGACAACACCAATTGGATGGGTCCCGCGCTGCCCGAGGCCAATGGACCTACCTGCCAAGTGACTTGGATGGTGTCGCTGATGGCTTCAGCAGTGGGCGCTGCGGACAGGTTGCCCGATGCGGTCCACCAGGTCGCGCCGCCACCGGGGCCGATTTCGATGCGCCATTGACCGGACTCGGTGGACCCTTGAGCAGGGGCGGGGTCGCGGACGGCAAAAGCCAGGTTGACCGCTTGGCCTTCCGCCACGGCGATGGTGCTGCTCGGGGACAGGAATTCCACCTCCGGAGGCGCTTTTTTCACGGCGCAACCGCTGGCTATACCCACTGTAAAGGTCAGCAGGCCAAGGGTCTTGAGCGATGGTCGCATGGTGGCAAGTTACTTTGTGGATATACGTGTTGAAGCGCGGTGGATAGTGTGCGCGTCGCGGCCTCGAAATGGGGGCTAATTTGGTCCTTCATCCCTATTTCACCGTGGCCGACAACAAATCCCTCAGCAACAAGCGCAAAACGGCCATTAAAGGTGCGGCAGTGGCTCCAGGTATGACGGGCATCGGAAAGAAACCACCCCAAGCCGTTGAATTGGAGGAGGCGGTTTTGGGTGCGTGCATGCTGGAAAGTGCCGCGGTCAACGCGGTCATTGATATCCTTAAGCCGGAAGCGTTCTACAAGGATGCACACGGTGAGATTTTCAATGCGATCAATGCCCTCTTCGGGGAATCCGAGCCGGTGGATTTGCTCACGGTGACCGAGCAGTTGCGCAAAGCGGGCGTTTTGGGTTTCTGCGGCGGACCGGCCTATGTGGCCAGCCTGACCGACCGTGTGGCGAGCTCTGCCAATGTCGAAGCCCACGCCCGTATCGTGGCACAGAAGTACATCCAGCGGGAGCTGATTCGCATTTCCGGAGAGACCATTGAGTCTGCTTTTGAAGACACAACCGATGTATTTGACCTGTTGGACCGCTCGGAGCAACAGCTTTTTGAGGTGGCCGAGGGCAATATCCGTCAGGGTGTGCAGGAAATGAGTGCGGTCATGCGCCAGGTGATCGATGGCATCGACCAGGCCCGTCTCAATAAAGACGGCGTGAGTGGTGTGCCCACCGGATTCAATTCCTTGGATAAGCTCACGGGAGGTTGGCAACGTTCTGACATGGTAGTGTTGGCTGCGCGCCCGGGTATGGGCAAGACGGCCTTCGTGCTGTCCATGGCGCGAAACATGGCCGTGGACCACGATGTCCCTGTGGCGGTTTTTTCCCTTGAGATGAGCTCTGCCCAGCTGGTTCAGCGACTGGTGGCGGCTGAATCCGAACTCAGTTCGGAAAAGTTCAGGAAGGGTGACCTCCAAGACTACGAGTATCAGCAGTTGCAAAGCCGCATCAAGAATTTGGCCAAGGCCAAGCTTTTCATTGACGACACACCGGCGCTGAGTGTTTTTGAGCTGCGGGCCAAGTGCCGCCGATTGAAGCAAAAGCACGGCATCAGCATGGTGATCATTGATTACCTCCAGTTGATGACGGCCGGAGGTGACAACGGCAAAGGCAACCGCGAGCAGGAGATTTCAGCCATCAGCCGGTCGATCAAGAGCATCGCCAAGGAGCTCGATGTTCCGGTCATCGCCCTGTCGCAACTTTCCCGTTCCGTGGAGACACGCGGCGGAGATAAGCGGCCCATTTTGTCTGACTTGCGGGAATCGGGGGCCATTGAGCAGGACGCTGACATCGTTTGCTTCATCTACCGGCCAGAGTATTATGGCATCACGGAGGATGCGGACGGCATGGATACGGAAAACATGGGCGAACTCATCGTGGCCAAACACAGAAATGGTGGATTGGATACAGTGAAACTCAAGTTCACCAAGCACCTCGCCAAGTTCTCGGATTACGACGCTTTCGCCGACAGTCCCTTTGATTCGGGCAAGGGCCTGTCGCCCAATGAGGACTTTGCCAACAGCGGAGCCAAGACCATGACGGTGGGTTCACGCATGAATGAGGGCGAGGAGGAATCCCCGTTCTGATACGTTCTGAACGGAGAGCAGGCGGGGATGGTGCGCCCTAATTACCTTAGAGGCATGATGAAATTGCGGTGGGTGATGGCCCTGTGTTGCATGTTGTTCTGTGCTGCGGGTACTGTGCAGGCCAGTAAACTGCTGATTCCCATGGACGAGGGGCAGGCGAACCACCTCAAGGCCTATGGCATGGCGTATTGGGTGCTGGATCAAGGGTTGGAAGTGGAGTGGTTGCTGAATTACCGCGGGGGGAGTTTCCTCATTCCTGCAGCGCCTTCCATTTCCGGAGAATGCACCATTCGCGGCGTCGACTTCGAGCCCATGGCCGACGTGCAGGTGCGGCGGATGTTGCAAGGCATTGCCGACCCTGAAGTCAACCAGCAAAGGGTCAAACTTGAGGTGGCACCCCGGGTGGCGGTGTACAGCCCCAAGAGCAAGCTTCCCTGGGATGACGCCGTTACGCTCGTCCTGTCTTACGCTGAAATTCCCTACGAAATCGTG
Source organism: Flavobacteriales bacterium UBA4474 (assembly GCA_002389295.1). Taxonomy (GTDB): domain Bacteria; phylum Bacteroidota; class Bacteroidia; order Flavobacteriales_D; family Sanyastnellaceae; genus UBA8752. The sequence continues at coordinate 14,263 of DGOE01000136.1, forward strand.
TACGACGCCGAGGTCATGGAGGGCAAATTGATCGACTACGATTGGCTTCATTTGCACCACGAGGATTTTACAGGGCAATACGGGAAATTCTATCGCTCCTACCGGAATGCGGCTTGGTACCAGGAGGAGCAAGCCAATCAGGAAGCGAGTGCAGCTGCATTGGGCTTTTCCAAGGTGAGTGAGATGAAGCGGTCTGTGGCGCTTGAAATGAGAAAATTCGTGCTCGGCGGCGGTTTCCTGTTTACGATGTGCTCAGGTACCGACAGTTTTGACATCGCACTGGCTGCGCAGGAGACCGACATCTGCGACCCCATGTTTGATGGCGACCCTTCCGACCCCTTGGCGCAGCAGAAGCTGGACTTTGAGCAGGGGTTTGCATTTTGGAACTACCGCCTGGTGCGCGACCCCATGGTCTATGAATTCAGCGACATCGATGCCACTGAGGATCACAGCAAAACGAAGGAAATCAAGGACTTCTTCACGCTGTTCGACTTTTCAGCCAAATGGGATGTCATCCCGACCATGTTGACCCAAAGCCACGAGCAGGTGATCCACGGTTTCATGGGGCAGACGACGTCGTTTCGCAAGAAATTTGTCCGGCCCGACGCGACTGTGTTGGGAGAGAGCAGGGGCATTGGTTCCGTCAAATACCTTCATGGCACGCTGGGTGAAGGGCAGTGGAGTTATTATGGAGGGCACGACCCCGAGGATTACCGTCACCTGGTCAACGACCCGCCTACCGATTTGAACCTGCACCCGAACTCCCCGGGCTATCGCCTTATTCTCAATAACATTCTGTTTCCTGCATCCAAGGAAAAGAAGCGGAAAACCTGATGAAGGGTTAAGACCGGCGAATGGTGACGATCAGTGTGAAGAGCTCACGGTCGTCGTCCTGGTTGTCGAACCGGTATTCGATGGGGCCATTGGCCTTCTTGGCGAGGCTCAGCAGCCCAAGCCCGGCGCCGCCCTTGTTGGACAACTCGCCGTTGCAGAGCGTTTCGATGTAGGTCTTGCGCAAGACTTCCTCCTCCATGCCATTGATCTCGGAGAGTCGGTTGCTCAGCAAACTGCGCATTTCGGTGTCCACCATGTTTCCACACTGGACCTGAAAACCGACCGGGGTAGACTCCAATGTCAGGTAGAGCTGTGTAAACCCGTTCTCTTCGATGAGGCCGTGGCGCATGACATTTTGCAGACATTCGATGAGCACATTTCCAATGCGCTTCATCAGGGTGCGGCCCCCTGCTGCGGAGGAACTCTTCTCCGCCAAGGCGAGCAGACCTTCCATACCTGCTGAATCCACAGGCCCTATGTAAGACAAAAGGGTGCCATATGCATCTTCCGATCCATGGTCCCGTTTTAGGACCGAACGCAGTTCGCGTTGCAGGATTCGAAGATTATGAGACCCTTCGTTCGACATAGTCAGGTATTGGCTCTACTAATTTACGTAAATAATCGACGTATCTGCAAAAAATGCCTCCGAAATATTTTAGCCGGTCGAAGTTAATTTCTGAAGTTGAATGAGATTGGCGATTCAAGATTGAATTTTCCACAAATCGACTTGCGCTTAAGCGGCCATGAATCCTCGGATTCGGCCAACCGACACAATGGGCTGGCCGCTCGGTTGGGTGAGCATGGCATAGAACTCCGGCCTGCAGAAATGCAGGGATCCTCTGTAGTGGGTCCCCTTGAGGTGGGATTGCCAGACAGCGAGCGCGGTTTGCTGCAGTTGGCGCCACGAGAATTGACTGAAGCCAGAAGGACAGGAGAAGTCCATGATGTAGGCACGTGCAGCGGCGATGTCTGCAATGTGGCCGGGGGTGAGGGTGCTGTTTTTCATGCGGCTACACGTGATGTGATGCCAGCCTGCGCAGCAACGAGAACGGGGGTGTCGTGAAGGATTTGGGCCACCTGCAGGTGTCCCCAGCACCGCAAGCCTGTCTTTGGGTCGGTCGTTTGCAAGGCGCCGATCGCAGTCAACAGCGCAATGGCGGCTGAACGGGCAATGCGCTGTCGGACGAGCCGGTTGAATGCGGCATAATCCAGCGTCCATTGGCGGAACTGCATGCCTGAATTGGTGCGGCAGGAGAGCACCATGTGGACGGGCATGTCCATTCCTGCGTAGGCGATGGCCGAAATGGCCATTGGGGTTTGCTGTGCGCCGGAAGGTTGAAGGCGGTGATTCCGCGGTGAAACTGGGGAATTCGCCGCATAGGGGGCAGTTTCAAGGAGGGGCTGATGCCCTGTGGGTGGGTTGATGGGGACCATGGGGGAAGCGTTCATGATGCAACGTTCCCGGTTGGGTCCGTAATGGATTTACGTACCCTCAGAAAATCGGATGTGTGATCGAAACCCGCGTCAGGCTTGGCCTTGTGTGGTGCTTAATTCAGCGAGCGCTTTGCGGTGAATCTGGGTCATTTCCTCCACCCACGAGGCTGGAGCGAGCGGTTGCACTTCAGCACCGAAGCCCAGCATGAGTTGATTCAGTTCGTACGTCCGGTGCACTGCCATCGCATAGCAGGTCCAGCCGGGTTGCGGCGGCGCGGCCTTCAGGATGCGTTGAGAAGCATGCAACGGCTGGCTGTTGAGGTAGTGCGAGAGCAGGGGAGCTGCAGCCCAGCGGTATTCAACCACGCCCTCGGACCCCGATGTGATGCCCAGGCTGTGTTTGAAATACCGGTCGGCGTCGAAGCTGTTGTCACGCACAAATTGGGCACTATCGAGTGCCACATCAAACATCCGGTCCAGGGCGAAGGTGCGCACCGCATCGGCGCCTTCGGGCTTGCCGATCACATACCACCTGTTGCGGTATTCCTTGAGCAGATAAGGCTCTATCGCCCGTTGACTTTCCTCGCCGCCTGAGGCATTGAACTTGCGGTAACCAAAACGGACGACTTTCTGCTCTCCAATTCCGGACATGAGCGTGGCGATGTGTTCGGTGCCCAGCGTTCGCGGAGCTTGCTCGAATTGAATGTGCTGTTCGGCCCCGCCGCCGGGCCCCGCCGCATGCACCCGGTCGAATATTCGGCCGATCGCAGCGTGGTATTGCTCAAAAACCGGCATGTCCCTGAACTGCAGCAGGGTGAGCGTGGCAAACCTCAGGGCTTGGAGGTCCTGCTCTTGCAGGTTGAGTCCGCTGATGCTGTATTCGGGATCCTCATAATGGTAACCCCGGTGCGCACTGTTGTATGCAATGGGGGCCTCATAGCCGAGCTCGCTTTCGTAGCGCATGGCCCACAGGTCCTTCTCGATGGTGGATATGCTGATGCGTTCGCCTTCACTGCCGTACAGCGCTTCTTCGCAAGCGACCCTCAGGTCCTCTTTGGAGGGGTAGGGCCGCATGCTGTTGGTCAGGCAACGGTCAATGATGCGGTAGCGGAGCAGGGCGTACTTGTTGGCGGGCATGCAAGGAGCGGGTCAGACCAGATTGAGCAGCCACAATACTGCAGGAAGAAGGGGGAGGGCGCAAGACAGGTCGAGCAGGGGGAACTGCCGGATGCCGAGCAGGTCCATGCCAAGGCCAAACAGCAGGATGCCACCCAGCCCCGAGAGTTCAGCCACGAGCGCTTCAGATATCCCGGACCCCATGACGCTGAAGCCCAAAGTCAGTCCGCCCTGAAGCACCAGTACGGCACCCGCTGCATAGAGCACGCCGCGGCCCAACGTTGCCGCCAGGAAGACCGAGCTAAAAAGGTCCATGGTGCCTTTGGCGTAAAGGATGGTGGGGTCCTGTTGCAGGCCGTCCCGCATGCAGCCGACCAAGGTCATGGCGCCCACACAAAAGAGGAGGGTGGATTGCACGAGTGCGGCGCCAATGCCCGTGCCGAGGTTGTCCGCAGCGGCCCGAATGCGCCGGTCCACACCCAAGGCGTGCCCCAATGCCGCTCCCAAAACCAGGGCCATGAACACCGCGATGGGGTTGGAAATGCCGGTCATGAGGTCCACACCTATATATAAGGTAAAGAGGCCGATGGCCGAGAAGACCACCTTGCGCAGACTTTCGGGTACCTTTTTGCGCAAAGCGAGGCCGAATCCGGCACCGACCAAAACTGTGGCCGTATTGAACAGCGTTCCCAACATGGGACCAAGTTACTTTTGACACGCGCCTTTGCGCATTTTCTCTCGAGCACCTGTTGCACATGTCATTCACCGTCGCCGCTACCGATCCCCATTCTCGCGCCCGCACTGGCACCCTTGTAACCGGTCACGGTGCGATCCAAACGCCCATCTTCATGCCGGTGGGCACCCAGGGGTCGGTCAAGGCTGTGCCCCAAGATGTGCTCGCTGAGGTGGTCGACCCTCATATTATTTTGGGCAACACTTATCACTTGTACTTGCGGCCTGGATTGGACGTGCTGTCCAAGGCGGGCGGGTTGCATGGCTTTATGGGGTGGGACCGTCCCATCCTGACCGATTCGGGCGGCTACCAGGTCTACAGCCTGGCCGAGAATCGAAAAATCAAAGAGGAGGGCGTGACCTTCAGGTCGCACATCGATGGCAGTCCGCATTTGTTTACCCCGGAGCGGGCCATCGACATACAGCGGGTTATTGGCGCGGACATCATCATGGCATTTGA
>DGOE01000169.1 GCA_002389295.1 Flavobacteriales bacterium UBA4474
TGCACCCCCATGGCTTTCAATGCGGTCAGCCCTTCCGTGCTCACGTTTTCGATTTCAACGGTCACCACATCCAGACTGCGGCCCCAGTTGATGACGGCTTCCGCATCGTTGAGGTCGCCTTGGGTAAAACGGTGGGCGATCCGGGCGCAAGGACATTGCGGATCGGGGTCGAGCACCTCGATGCGAAAATCAAAATCGAGGGCCGCCTGAATGGTCATGCGCCCGAGCTGGCCGCCGCCCAGGAATCCGATGCGCAGGTCCGCGCCATTGCGGAGGGGGGCCGTTTCGCCTTGCATAGATGCGAAGATACCGGGGTAATTTCGGAGCGTCATGTACAGGCTCACTTTCCTTACCGCCCTGCTTCTCACAATTTCAAATTTGACCTCCGCGCAGAGCGATTGGTGGTTCGATTCCGAGGAGCGCGAACGTGAGATTACCGGCGTGGACAAGCGGTCTTTGGCAGAGCGCAGTTTCAAGGAGCGCCTCACATTTGGCGGAAGCGGCGCATTGCAATTCGGCACCAACACCGTGATCGGCGGTGCACCTCAAGTAGGGTATCGCATCAATGAGAGCTTACTCTTGGGCGCCGGCGGAACGTACTATTTCCAGCGTTTCAAGCAGAGCTATGGCAACGTTGACCAAAACTTCTACGGCGGCAATGTTTTTGCCCGCCACAGATTGCTCACGCGGATTTTCGCCCATGTTGAATGGGAACACATCAACCAAGAATCCGGTCTGTTCATTTACCCCATCAGCAGAGAGTGGACGTCCATGTTTTGGTTGGGCGCGGGCTATTACAGGGGACTGACCGACCAACTCGGCGCGGGGTTCACCGTCCTCTATGACGTGACTGAAAACCCCTTGAGTCCATACCAGAACCCCACCTTTCGCGGCGGATTGAGTATCGGGTTCTGATCGACCCGCCTCATTATTTCACAGGAAAAGCGCATTTTGCGCCCCCATTCGACACGCTATGGAAATCCTACAAAACACATTTATCGGCAATACCCTCGAGCACTGGTTGATTGCTCTGGCTTGGGCCATTGGCGGCATCATCGTTGCCCGAGTCTTGTACAAGATTGTCGGCGCCATTGCGCGTCGCGCCACCGCCAAGACACGCTCCAATCTGGACGACCTCATCGTCGACAAGATGGAGGAGCCCCTCGTGTTGGCGCTGACCATCATTGCCTTGCGCACAGCATATGGGCAGTTGACCTTTGGTGATGACGTCGACAACTTTGTCAACGCCGCCATGAAAGTGGCCTATGCCCTCAACGTCACATGGGGCATCGCACGCTTGGTGGACGCACTGATACTCAACTTCTTTGTGCCTTTCACCTTGAAAAAGGAGAGCGCCATGATGGACCAATTCGGCCCCATTCTGCGCAAAGGGTTGCGTTCCGGCATTTGGGCCTTCGGATTGATCCTGGCCCTCAACAACGCAGGGTATGATGTCGGCGCATTGATTGCCGGTTTGGGCATCGGCGGCTTGGCCTTGGCCATGGCAGCCAAAGATTTCGTGTCCAACATTTTCGGTGGCGTCACGGTATTCGTGGACCAGCCGTTCAAAGTGGGAGACCGTGTCCAAATCTCCGGCTACGACGGAACAATCGAGGAAATCGGATTGCGGTCCACCCGCCTTCGCACCCTGGCGGGCAGAATCGTCATCATCCCGAATTTCAAATTCACGGATTCCTTTCTCGAAAACGTCACCATCGAGCCTGCCCGCAAGGTGGCGCTGACCCTCGGACTGACCTATGATACGAGCCCTGAGCAGGTTGAAGAAGCCATCGGCATCTTGAGGGCCATCATCACGGAACGCTCGGAAACCTTGGAGGATGAGCCCACCATTTGGTTCGAGAGCTTTGGCGACTTCTCCTTGAATGTCAAGGTGGTCTACTACGTCAAAAAGGAGGGCCACTGGGCATACAGCCCGAGCGAAGTCAATTTGGAGGTCCTCAAACGCTTCAACGCCGCAGGTCTGGACTTCGCCTTCCCTACGCAGACACTGCTGACCCCAGACGTCGCCGGCAGCTGATCACGCGTGCTGACAAACGATGCCGGCCACCCGGGCCACATCGGCCTCGGTCAACTGGTACATGAGCGGAAGGCAAGCCACCCGCCGGGTCACATCGTGCGCCACAGGCAGCACCGCGGGATCCACAAAGTCCAACGTATCTAGGCTGGGGTAGAAATAGCGCCGTGCGGTAATCCCATGTGCTGCCAGCACCTCGAACGTGCGCAGCAGCGCAGCCTCAGAGTCGAAAAGCACAGGATAATAGGAGCAGTTCCAATCGGTTCCTTCAGGTGCAGCCAACTTCTCTACCGCGGCACCCTGAAGCGCCGCATCATACCAAGCATGGGCCTGTTTTCGCCGAGCCAAAATGGCACCAGCGTGGCGCATATTGACCAGGCCCACCGCCGCATGGAACTCCGACATCTTGCCGTTGATGCCGACGCCTGAGAAATCCTCGGGGCCATTGTGACCAAAATTGCGGTTCAAGAAAATCTTGCGGTCCAATGTGGCATTGGCCGAAATGATGGCGCCCCCCTCCACGGCATGCAGCAATTTGGTCGCATGAAAACTGGTCGTGCTGTAATCCCCAAAGGAGAGGAGGCTGCGTCCTTTGAAAGTGGATCCCACCGCATGGGCAGCATCATACACGACCTTTAATCCATGCTTGTCGGCAATCGTTTGTATGGCTTCCACATCACAGGGCAATCCATAACAATGTGTGGCCACAATCGCCGTCGTCCTGTCTGTAATCGCCGCCTCAATGGCCTCCGGGTCCAAACACAAAGTACTGGGCAACACATCCACAAAGACCGGCTTGCAACGCTCCCAAACCAAGCTGCTCGTTGTCGCGATATAACTGATGGGCGTGGTAATGACCTCGCCTTCCAAACACAGCGCTTGGTAGGCCAACTGCAGGGCCACCGTCCCGTTGCCCACCACCTTCACGTGCTCCAATCCAAAGGTCCTGGTGAACGTGGCCTCGAACTCCCGAAGTACGGGTCCGTTATTGGTCAGCCAATTCCGATCCCAAATCCCATTGAGCAAATCGAATACCTCCTGGCGTGGGGTAGGAAATGGAAGGGTAACCGGCAGTGGTTCGTACTCAGCCATAGGTAAAGGTCGCTCAGAAAGGGGACAGCATCACCGCGCGCGCTCGGGGTTTTCGCGAACGAAGGCGGCCCAGCCACCACCCTTCCCTCCAAGGGTCGGGGTGCCCATTTCGTAATGGTGACAGAGCGCCACAGCCAAACCGTCGGTGGCGTCGAGGTCGCGCGGCATGTCCGCATCGGGAATGGACAATGTGCGCTGCACCATGGCCGCAACCTGCTCCTTGGAGGCCGCTCCCGATCCTGTAATGGCCTGCTTCACGCGCCGTGGGGCGTATTCGGCAACGGGCACCTCGCGGACCAGCGCGGCGGCCAATGCCACACCTTGGGCGCGGCCGAGCTTGAGCATGGACTGGACGTTCTTTCCAAAAAACGGCGCTTCCACTGCAAAGTGGTCCGGCGCATGCGCCTCAATCAGACCGGCACAGCGGTCGTGTATCCGACGCAATTTGACCGCCGGATCGGAAACCTTGGACAAATGCAAGGCCCCCATTTCGAGGAGTTCCACCCGTTGGCGAGACCAAGCGCGGATGACACCGTATCCCATAATGGTCGTCCCTGGGTCGATTCCGAGGATGATGGTCGCGCCGTCTTTCACGGGGACAAGTTGGCACAAGACGCCCACAGGTTTCTCGCCTCGTCCATGACCGTATCCACCAAGGACCCTAAAATCCATGTTGCACGATATTGAGACATTCCATACAATTATACGTCTACAAATTACACAAAATATGACGGTGAATTTGGGAAGTATTCCTACAAGCAGTTCGTAAATTTTGGACGTGTCCCGCACCACTGATACACCATCGATGCTGAGTACAACCATCGCTGATATGGACCGGGGAAAATGGCCCGATAAACTCAGACTCCCCGCACCCATTCACTGGGGGTTGCTGTTTTTGCTGCCACTGGGCGGAGCGGGGTGTTGGTTGTTCTCCAGCCTTTACGCGCTGCCTGCGGAAGCATGGCAACTCACGATTTACCCGCTGGCATTGCTCGGCGCTGTGCTATTGGTCCCTGTCAATTGGGGAATTGAATCTGTCAAGTGGGCCGAGTTGATGCCCTGGGCACGCATGGCCAAGCGGACGCGACAGGTGCTTTATGGCACCGCATGGAGCATGATTGGTCCCTTTCGCCTCGGCGCTGGCATTGGAAGGGTAGCCGCCGTCAAACCCCGCGAACGCAACATGGCCTTGCGCGCATTCGCTACAGCATCCGTCTCCCAGTGGTGGTGCACCATCACGGCTGCAGCCCTTGGCTTGTTGTGTGCGAAGCTCTACCTCCCTGGTGTCGCCGTGCTGGTGGTTTCAGCCGCAACACTCGGACTCTATTTCGGCTGGACACCCGCTTTCTGGACTTGGTTCAAACATTCGCCCTTCAGCGGCCATTGGGGACTGAGCCGAAGAATCGCCACTGTGCGCCGAAAGCGCGCCCTGATCTTCAGCATTGCACGGTTCCTCGTCATGCTCTGTCAATTCATTCTGCTGCTCAACGCATTCGGGCACCTCACTGATTTGACCCACCAAGTAGAACGGTTCTTCCTGCAAGGCCAAGGCGTCGCCCTCACTTGGGGACTCACCAGCCTCGCCCCATTGCCCGCCTTTGGTGACCTCGGACTGCGCGAAGCGGCGGCATTGCTCACCATGGAGTCACCCAATCCGGCAGACGTTACCGCCATCGTGGCCGCCACCCTCACCCTTTGGGTGATCAACATCTTCATCCCTGCCATAGTGGGGTTGATCTGGCAAGGAGCCGCCCAGCGCCAAGACAAAACATTGCGCGCGAACTTGGGTGCGTGACACTCCAAGGATTGACCCTGTTTCTTTTCCTGCCCCTGCTGCTGCACCTGCTGCACATCGCGGGGTGGAGTCGGCGTTTCAAAGGCGCCTTGCATCCCGCCGAAACAAAGGCCCGCAATCAAGCACCGGGTGCGGCTACCCCATGGCAACCCGAGCGCGCTGAAGACCTGACCGTCGTCCTCCCCGCCCGCAATGAGGCGCGCGCCCTTCCGCGGCTCTTGGCCGATCTCGCCAAGGGCAACTGCCTTCCGGCTGCAGTCATCGTGGTGGACGATGCCTCAGATGATGATACGCTCAAGGCCATTGCACCCTCCGGTGGTTGGCCCTTCCCGTTGAACATCATGGCCAACCCGGGCACGGGAAAGAAAGCCGGACTCTCCGCCGGAATGCGCGCGGCTGAAACCACTTGGGTCGTGCAAGTGGATGCCGACGTGCGCATTGGACGGCACTTCATCGACGCCATCGCTCAAACCCTCGCACAGAGCGGGTCGAAATTCGACATGCTGCTGTTGCCTCTGCGCCTTGCCAACGCGGCCAGCGGATCTCCTCAGCGCACCCTCGATGTGTTGCAGGCCTTGGATTTTGCCGCCATGCAAGGCTGGGCCGTGGCAGCTGTGCAGCGGTCACGCCCTGCCATGGCCAGCGGCGGGGCTTGGGTGTGGCGGCGCAGCGCTTTTCCCCACGACGCGCTGCGGCCAGAACTTGCCAGTGGCGACGATGTATTCTCGCTCGCAGCCCTCATCGCCCAGGGAGACGGCAACCGCGTCGGTTGGGTTGGCCGCACAGAAGCGATGGCCTCTGCTGCACCTATGCCCACCTTGCGCCAACTGCTGGACCAACGCATCCGCTGGGGTGCCAAATCCACCGCCTATCCGCGGGCGCTGAAAGAAGCACGCCGCGTGGCCACGACCATCGCCGCCATGCACGCCGCCGGTATCGCCCTGCTCATCCTCCATCCCTTGGCAGGTCTTGCGTTCTGGGCCACCAAGGCGCTGGGCGACATGGCCTATACCCACCAGGTGGGCCAAGCATACGGCCTGTTTGATGGCATGGGGGGCCTGCGGCGCGTCTCCGCGCTCGCACTCCTGGCCCTTGTGCACCCGCCATTCATCATCACCACCCTCCTTTTGATGCCCTTCAGAAAAGTCCGCTGGAAGGGACGGACGACCGCCTAAATTGCCATTGTGCAACGCACTGGCGCCTTCTTTCGCAGCGAACCCACCGCCCTGATCGGCGCATGTTGGATTTTACTGTGGACCCTTATTGCCACCACCAGTACAATGTGGCGGCCCGACCCCTCGCGCCATGCCAACGACCAACACCTGGCATGGTCCATGCTGGATCCAGGAAGCACGGTCAGTGCGGCATCCAATGAAATCACCGAGGGCACAGCGGCATTTGAACAGGACCAGCCGTCATCCCGCACCTTTATCCTCGGCACGGACCGTTTCGGGCGCGACTACCTCTCACGGGTCGTCGCCGGATCCGGACTCTCCTTGGCGGTCGGATTGGTGGCCGTGTTGCTCTCGCTGCTCATCGGCATTCCCTTGGGCGCCTTCGCCGGCTACCTCGGCGGCACCTTCGATGCCGTCGTCAGTTGGTTGCTGCAGGTCGTGTGGAGCATCCCGACACTGCTGCTGGTGCTGGCCTTGACCTTGGCTTTTGGCAAAGGCTTCGAACAGGTTTTCCTCGCCATCGGCCTGTCCATGTGGGTGGAAGTGGCCCGTGTGGTGCGGGGACAGGTCATCGCCCTGCGCAACGTCGAATGGGTGGAGGCCGGACGCGTCTTGGGCCTGTCGACCCCCCGCATCGTTTTGCTCCACATCTTGCCCAACCTCACCGGCCCCATTGCCGTGATCGCCTCGGCCAACTTCGCCGCCGCCATCCTGATTGAGGCCGGCCTCAGCTTCATGGGGGTCGGCGCACAGATTCCCATGCCGAGTTGGGGCAACCTCATCCGCGACCACTACGGCGCCATCCTCACGGGACATGCCCACTTGGCGCTTATACCCGGTGCCTGCATCGTCTCCTTGGTACTCGCCTTCAACGCGCTATCCAACGCCTTTGCGCGGCATGCCTCACAGCGCTGAAGCCGTAACTTTGCAAACAGCATGAACGCCTCCTCTCGCATCTACGTTGCCGGCCACCGGGGTATGGTGGGCAGCGCCATCTGTCGCGCACTCAAAGCCGCAGGGCTGCCCGACCCCATCACCTTTACGAGCAGTGAACTGGACCTGAGGGACCAGGCCGCCGTGCGGGCCATGATGGAACGGGAACGGCCTACCCACGTCTTTTTGGCCGCTGCCAAAGTGGGCGG
>DGOE01000153.1 GCA_002389295.1 Flavobacteriales bacterium UBA4474
CAACGACGCCGATGGCGATGGCACCTGCGACGAGGATGAAATCTCAGGCTGCACCGATGCCGCAGCATCCAACTACGATGAAACCGCAACAGAAGATGATGGCAGCTGCGCATTCAGCTGTAGCCCAAATTGGGGCGAGCCGGTGACCTTGCCTTCAGTGGCGACTGTTCTCGCGCACATCACAGTGGGGGGAGAGAATGCGGCCATGGATGACCAAGTCGGCGCATTCGTAAATGACGAGTTGCGCGGCGTCGGCAATATCATCGAATATGAAGGTGGCACCTACGTCAACATGACGGTATATCTCGCAGGAGGAGAAGAGACAGTCAGCTTTGCCCTCTTCAATGCCGATGATTGCACAGAATGTCCATTGGACGGTGAACTGACCGTCATGGGCTTCGGTGAGTACGGCAGCTTCGACGACCCGGTGATGTTCGATGCCAACTGCAACGCAGGTGTTCTGGAAGTCTCGCTTACAGCGGGGTGGAATTATGTTTCCACCAACCTGATTCCCGAAGACTACAGCATCGCCAGTATGTTCGACGATGCCCTCGAAGGCAACCTGCTCAAAGTGCTCGGCGACGATGACTTTGCCCTTGGGCAGAGCTACACACCGGGCATCCCCAGCGTATTCAACTCCCTGCAAATGCACAGCGATGCTGCGGGGTACGTGATCAAGGTCGAAGAAGATGCGGTATGGACGAGCACAGGTGATGCGCTCGATGCTGCCAATACGCCCCTCGACTTGAATGAAGGGTGGAACATCATCGGCTACGTGCCCCAAACAGTCATGGCGGTTGAAGAAGCCCTCAGTTCGATTGATGGCAACGTGGGTACGGTGATCGATGGCCAGAATGGAACCGTTTGGAATCCAGCCAACCCCAACGAGTTCAACAACCTGCTGGACCTTGAGCCTGGACGTTCTTACTGGATACGCATGCTGGAGGCTGCTACCCTGACCTATCCAGAGGCCGCTGAATTAGACAGCATCGGAATGGGTGTGGTGGAATGGCGCACCGAAAATGCCACCGAAGCCATAACAGGGTGGAGTGTTGTGCGCGCTCCTGGAGCAGCAGCGGTAGCTGCCGAGGTGCTCCTCGATGACGCCCCCGTTCAAGGAGAAGCATACATCGGAGCCTTCATCGGTGATGAGTGCGTAGCTGCGCGAGCGGTCATGCCGTTGGACGGTGCCTCAGTTGCCCAAATGGCCATCATGGTAAGCGGCCTCTCGGACGTGCACTTCCGGCTGTGGGTAGACGGCACCGTTATTGAGTCCGAGGATGTGATGACCATGGAAGGAGGTGATGAATGGGGACAAGGCGGGGCCATCCTGCCCATCCTCCGGTTCACTTCGGAAACCAACGCCATCGCAGAAAAGAAAGGGACAATCCAATTCACCATCGCACCGATCCCCGCGCGCCTTGAGACTTGGATCAACCTGGAGCTCAACTGTGAGGACCGCATCCGCATCAGCGTATATGACGCCCGGGGAGCTGAAGTAGCGGTCATCCGCAATGGCGCCATGGCAGCCGGTACCCACCGCGTGCACCTCGATTTACAGGGGTGGGCAGCCGGGACATACTTTGTCAATGGCCAAGGAGCGCACGGCAGCTTCAGGGCTCCGCTCGTCGTTCACTGATCACCCACATTGCAACACGAAAAAGGCCCGTCAGATGACGGGCCTTTTTCATTGGGCGAAAGGAGGAAGTCAGGGGCACAACCCTCCAAAAGAAGACAAGAGTATCAGCACATCCGACACCCCGATCAACCCGTCACCGTCGATGTCTTCAGAGCAATCCACAAAGCCCACACACAAGGCCAAGCCGGCGTCCCATACCGTTCCCGGCCCGCAAAAAGCGGCCCCATCGACGGGCGGGTCCACCACATCCTCGCACGCAGAACAGCCACCAAAGCACACCACTGGCAACGTATTGAGTGCAGCCACCGGCGTGAAAGCACGGTTAAAACCACCCAAGCCATTGGACACGCCACACGCCTCGGGAACCACTTCTTCCAGCGCCCAGTCGGGCCCAGCCAAAAACTTGTACTCAACAGCAGCATTGCCTATGAGGTCCAGCTGCAACTCCCAAATCCCGTCACCAACATCATTCATCGGTGTTCCCGCAACATTCCATCCTTGGAAACTCCCGACCAAATAAACCCCCTCCGAAACGGGATCTAACGCCCCTGCATCGACCTGAAACACCACGCCATAAGTACAGGTGCCATCGTCTATGGTCGCACCGGCATCATAATTCGATGCCCCATCGTCGGTACAACCTGGAAAATCAAGGTTGACCAAGCACGCCGCACACCCACCGAAACAGACAGGGCCAAAGACCATGCCGCCCCCATCCACGACCATTTGCCGGTTGTATCCACCGTAGCCGTCTTCTCCCCCACATCCCATCGGAACGACTTCGGCATCATCCCAAACCGTCCCATTGATGAACTTGAATTCCAGCAGTGCCCCGGCATCGGCGACCACCGTGGTCTGCCAAACATTGTCGCCCGCATCGAGCAAAGGGGTTCCACCGGGGTTCCATCCCTGGAAAGAACCCGCTACGTGAAGTCCTGAAGGTGAAACAACCCCAGCATTGACCAAATCAGTGGCATCAAGGGCCACTACAACCTCATAAGAACAGACGGCCTCTGCACCGAAATTGAGGGCCGTCTCATCGTTGCATGCTGCAGAAAGGGGCAAAGGGGCATCGGGCGAGACCGGTACAACGGGCGTATCCAACCACAGGTGGTACTGTCCCGGCGCAAAATAGAAGGTGGCTCCCATGTCGGTCACCTCATGGGTATCACCGGTCAATGCATCGGTCCAAGTGCCGGTGTGCGGAAACCCGGGAACCATATCCAACCCCACCACATCAAAATTGCCGCACAGGACCACGTTCTGCGAAGGCGAATAAAGCTGGAGGCGCTTGCCCATTCCTCCGAAATCAATGTTGTAGTCATACGTGGTGAAGACCGGCTCCGTGCGCTTCAAGTCACAGAGCCCCTTGATTTTTCTGGCCAGGCCTTGTCGCTCTGGCACCTGCGCCAAATCCAACCACGGCTCGGGCTTCTCATCGAGCTTGCAGCCATCGGCATAGGTTCCGTTTCCACAGTCGTAGATGGACACATCATACCCGAATTCTCCCCACTGGTACATCATTTTGGGACCGGGCAGAGCGAGCAGAAAAGCGTGGGCCATGGCCAGGCGCTCCATCGCCGTCCCCAATGCCTTGGTGTCATAGCCGTCAAAAGCATTTCCATAAAGCATGAGGTCATGCGCCACGCGCTGCTCATCATGACTCTCCACGTAGGACACCAAGTTGGGCCAATTCCACCCCCGGGCTTGCCACGACGCCCACGAGAAATCGCCCCCATAACCCAAGGCCGCCTCGGCAAAGGAAGAGGTGGCCTTGCCCCAGAGCATGAACCCGCCATTGGCCAACACCGTTTCTTCGGCGTTGTCCCCCAGGTGCTCCAAAATCAAATAGGCGCCCGGGTGCTGCGACCAAATGTGGTTCCCATAATCAAACAGGATGTCCACCCGGCTCTGGTCATAGGCATTCCACGCCCCGACATCACCGAGGGTGTAACTCTGCGTGAGGCCTTTGGAGAGGTCGAGCCGGTAACCGTCCACATGGAATTCATCCATCCAGAAAGAAAACACCCGCTTCCAGAAATCGCGCGTCCACGCATCACCGTGATCAAAGTCAAAGCCCAATCCATAGGGATGAATCTGGTCCTCGTTGAACCACGGGTTTCCCCCAGCCACGCCGCCATCGGCATCTTGATAAAGCCTCACCAATGGGTCCAGTCCAAAACTGTGGTTGGGAACCACGTCCAAAATGACGGCAATGCCACGGGCATGTGCGCCGTCCACAAGTCTCCGCAGGGCGTCTGCAGTCCCGTAAGCCTTGTCGACAGCAAAGCGGGGACCGGGGTTGTAGCCCCAACTCGTGTTCCCGTCAAATTCGTTGACCGGCATCAATTCAATGGCGTTGATGCCCAGCCACTGGAGGTAATCCAAACGGTCGATCACATCGCCGATATCTCGATTGGCATCCCAATCCCTGACCAACAGCTCGTAGATGACGAGCCGGTCCTGTGCGGGGCGTTGAAAGCCCGCATCCGTCCATTCAAATGGCGTCACCTCTGTGCGAAACGCCGCCACAGGCCAAGAGGCATACTGCCAGGGGAAGGGCGGTCTGTCGGGGAAAGTGGACGGTGGGATGTAGCCGTCGTTCCACGGGTCGAGAATAAGCGGCGCATAAGGGTCGGCCACTTCCACCGTATCGTCCACGAGGTAGTGAAACCGCGTCCAGGCGCCGGGGTCCAAGCTGTCCACTTCCAACCACCACGTGTTCCCATCGAGGGAACGGTTCATCAGAAATTCAGGTGCCGTATCCCAACCATTAAAGTCGCCGCGAAGGTTCACATGGTCCTTGGCTGGTGCGCGCAATTGAAAATGGGCCCGATCCGGCGACAAGACCGTCACACCATCGGCCATACCCCAGGGAGGGTCCTGCACCAAACCCTGCGCCTGTCCCGCGACAAACACGGACCAGAACAGGGCGAGCAAGGGCAAATTCCATTTGAATTCAAGGCGGGTTGCAGCCGCGGGTAAAGAATTTGCAGAATAAGGGGTCTCAAGCCGCATGAACCCTAAGATACGACCCCTATTTTCGCAAACGAAAAGAAGCGACATGAAGTACGATATCGCAGTACTGGGCAGCGGACCCGGTGGATATGTCACCGCCATACGCGCCGCCCAACTCGGCCTGAAAACCGCAGTGATTGAGCGGGAAGCACTCGGCGGGATTTGCCTGAACTGGGGCTGCATTCCAACCAAAGCCCTCCTCAAAAGCGCCAATGTGTTTGAGTACATCGAACACGCCGAGGACTACGGCATCAAGGTCTCTGCTCCCAAGGTCGATTTTGACGGCATGGTCAACCGCTCGCGTGGCGTGGCTGACGGCATGTCCAAGGGCGTACAGTTTCTGATGAAGAAAAACAAGGTGGACGTGATCATGGGCAACGGCAAGCTCTTGGCCGGACGCAAAGTGGAAGTCACCGCTGCCGACGGAAGCCAGCAGGTGGTGGAAGCCGACAACATCATCATCGCCACAGGCGCGCGCAGCAGGGTGCTGCCCAACCTGCCGCAAGACGGAAAGAAAATCATCGGTTACCGCGAGGCGATGACCTTGACCAAGCAGCCCAAACAGATGGTGATTGTCGGGTCCGGCGCCATCGGTGTGGAGTTTGCCTATTTCTACAACGCCATCGGTACCGAAGTCACGGTAGTGGAGTACCTGCCCAACATCGTGCCGGTAGAGGATGTCGAAGTCTCCAAGCAGTTGGCACGCAGTTTCAAGAAAACGGGGATCAACATCATGACTTCCAGCGAGGTCACGGGAGTGGATACTTCGGGCGCCAAGACCAAAGTGACCGTGAAAACGGCCAAAGGAGAAAAAGTACTGGAAGCCGATGTGGTGTTGAGCGCTGTCGGTGTGGTATCCAACCTCGAAGGCATTGGCCTGGAGGAGGTGGGCATTGCAACCGACCGCGGCAAGGTCATTGTGGACGAATTCTACCGGACCAACATTCCCGGGTATTGCGCCATTGGCGATTGTGTGCCCGGTCCAGCCCTGGCCCACGTGGCAAGCGCGGAAGGCATCCTGTGCGTCGAGAAAATCGCCGGACAGAATGTCGAACCCATCGATTACGGCAACATTCCAGGATGCACCTATTGTTTCCCTGAAATCGCCAGTGTGGGCAAGACCGAGGAGGCGTGCAAGGAAGAAGGCATCGACATCAAAGTCGGCAAGTTTCCATTCAGTGCCTCAGGCAAGGCCAGCGCCGCTGGCCACAAGGACGGTTTCGTCAAGCTCATTTTCGATGCCAAATACGGCGAGCTGCTCGGCGGCCACATGATCGGCGCGAATGTCACGGAAATGATCGCGGAAATCGTGGCCATCCGAAAGCTGGAAACCACCGGCCATGAAATCATCAAGACCATCCACCCCCACCCTACGCTGAGCGAAGCGGTCATGGAGGCGGCAGCGGCGGCCTATGATGAGGTCATCCACCTCTGATACGATTCCCCGAACAATGAAAAAGGCGCCTTCAAGGCGCCTTTTTCATTGTGAACCACATCGGTTGGTCAAACCACCCCGGTCTTCATTGGCTCTAATCGCATCCCGTCCCCGGAATCAGCGAGGTGAAGGGGCCGCGTGCCACGTTCACTTTTCCGCTTTTTGCTCTTCCTGTCGCGCTTGGATCTGCGCTCGGAGTACTCTACGATTCTGTCCATGTGCACCAGGTACCGGACACTGCTTCCAAAGAAAGCGAGCCCCAACATCATCAGAATCAACCCCGTCAAGCCCTCAGCTGCCCAGATTTCTTTCACGGGCTCTGATGCCCGCCTGAAGGCCGCATCAAACACCACAGAAACGCCTGCCGCAAACAGCAACACACCTGTAGCTCCATGAGAAAACCATCTCTTTCTGGCTGTATCTAACTCCATAATCAACTAGCAAACAGCAGGTTCAAATTCCTCATACAATTTATGATGAGAAGCGCCATGTGAGCCGTAAGAACAATCTGACTTATCATTAAACACCTTATGAAAATTGGTGAATGAACTTCTTTCCAAGGACACGGCCTTCCCTGTCCATCAACACGAGAACACCCCTTTCACGGGTGGTAAACACCCCACTATTTGCCAATCCTTCCTGGTGCAATCGGCCGGTCAAATCAAACAGACGCCATGCATGAACGCCTCGAGCGACGCGGTGCATGAGGCGGCCATCCGCAAGTGGGGTTACACTCCACTCCAAAGGATCCTCAACCCGCTCAACATTGGACAATCCCGTCGCGTCGAACTCCGGAATTTGAATGGAATGCACGTCATCCATAAACTCGTCCGATGCCACCCCCTCAGAAAACACCTGAAGGTTGAGCACTCCGCTGATGATCCCATCTGTGGTGAATTGTCCAACCAACACCCGCAAATCATCGCCCGCAGTGCCGTTCGAACTGCCCAAGGTCACAAACCAGGCCCCATCCACATCCATGACCAGGTTCCCACCCGCTTCGAATGCATCTACCCACAGACTGGTTTGGGGCGGGAAAAGACCCACAGGAATCTCTCCGATGGCACCATCTGGCGCAACATCAATTCCAATGGTGATCCAAGTGTCCCAGCGCAGATCCGGAAGCGGCGTAAAAAGCAGGGGGTTATTGTTGTTCGGGGTCGCCCAGCCATCAGGGTGCTGATAAAACGACGTCGTGGTCACCACCTGTCCCTCCATTTCCTCCCAACCTGAAACTGAGGTCAAATAATCCGTGGGGTTGACCAGCTTGGCGTACAAACGCACAGTGGCCATCCCGGGAATGCTGTCCACGGCGACCACCTCCCATTCAAAAGTGTAGGGTGCAGCTGACTGTTGGGCCATCATGGGGTGACCTGCAAAAGCCACCATCGCTACAACCAGAAATCGGTACATCATCGGTGCTGAGAAATTCGGTTCAAATCAAAATGACAAGGTGCAGAGAGAATCCAAACATTCAATCGACAGGTTCCTGAACAACCACAAGGCCGTCCATGCGCACTTCTTCAAACAGGTCATCGTACCCGGTCACCCTTCCCTTCACGCGCAACAATTCCCCTTTTTCCAGGACCCGATGCGGCCGCGTGGTATCCCATGCCGCCACAACACCTCCCTTAAAAGTGGCCCGCTGACCATCATCCCCCTCGACCACCGCGTAGAGCTCCACCACCGCATTGAGATAAGCCACAGAGGCAGAGTCACCGTTGGATAGGATTCCGGACAATTCCTCCGGCACCATCTTGAAGCGGGCCTGTTCCGCCCCGATGTCCCGATGGGGAGCATCCATGAGCAGCCACACTGCGCCCGCGAGCAGCACAGCAACTGACAGCAGCCCTGCCCATAAAAATATCCTGTTCCTCATTTTTCGAATCTATTCAAAAAGAGATGGCCCGGAACGCGTTCGTTCCGGGCCATCAAACCAAAACCTGTCTTGTCATGCGCTTGCGCGCACTGCCAATGTTCAGAATTCAATGTGTCGAATATTGAGGGCCCCGGAAATGACCGCCGTCATATCAAAAAATGACTTTTGTCATCCCTTGCGGCCATCACAAACCAAGACCAACAGTCAGGCCAAAACGCCAGCCGGGTCCGCTGTCACTTAAGAGGTATACACTCCTGCGCGAGCTGCTAAAAATTCGCTCGTCCAGACTGTCCTCTGCGCTCTCCTGTGCATCACTGCCCAAGGTGCCTTCATGCACCCATGAGCGGCTGTAGCTCCTGAACATAGGCCCCGTATACACCTCTATGCTGATGCCGTTGTCTGAGTACCACTGGAATCCAACCATCACGCCTCCCCCCCAATGGAACTGGCTGTATCTGCCGTCAAGCTCGTCCTGGAACGCCCCTTCTGAAATGCCGGCAAAGTCATCGATGTCTTCATCCACGTCCAAATTCCATTGTTCGATCCTGCCTTGAATGCTCACGAACACCCCCTCTGGCATGCCCCCGTTCACCCAAGCATACCGGCGAATCTCCGGACTCAAACGCCAACCGGCGTGTTCTATCGCCACATCCGTCCACGCGCTCATGCCCGTCAGGTTGTTGTACTGGTAGAGACCAAAACTTTCGGCTTCGCCAATTCCAGCAAACGCAAGCTGCACGGAAGTGGAGGAGTTCAAGACATATTCGTACCCCAACTCGTAGCGGGCGAAATACCAATCACTGAGGTTCAACTTCAGCAGATGTCGGGTATCATAGTCGCCATCGCTGCTCATTTGGGCACCTGCAATCGGCATCCACGCCAAAGCGGCCAAAGCCAGAAGAATCCGTTTTATCGACATGGTTCGAGGGTGTATGTGAGCCCAACAATACGCCAGTTCCCCTCTTCTTCAACCATTTGGATGGCGTCGTATCCACAGTGGCTCAGTTCCTCACCGATATGGAAATCATAGTAAGCCCAGACATCTGCAAACCCTCCGGAAACGTGCACTGCGGGGTCCGAAAACCGCTCAATCAGCGGCGCACCTGGCTGTGAAACCGATGCCACCCAATCGGCGGACGACACCCGCGTAACGGCCAAAGTGTCTCCCCTTGTGTCGATCCTTGTCAAAACAGCATCCTCGCGGAGAACCAGCGACAACCTCACGGCGTCCCGGGCCTCGAGGGCCTGAAAGAAATCCTGAATGGCACCCAAGATGATGTCCTCCACGTCATCGGTGGCACCTTTTGGAGACTGCGCAGATTGACAACCTGCCAAACAGGTAAAGCCCCACACCAGCAGGACCCCACCAATGAACTGACTGTGGCGCATTATGGACACCACACTTTACGGGTATGCACAGTGCCATTGGCCGTCCGGACATGAACCACAACCAGGCCTGAGTGAGACAAGATGATGGCATGCTGGCCCGCCGCGAAATCGCCTTCGAAAAGGAGCCGCCCATCGAGGGAAAGCACGGAGGTGTGGTGTCCTTCGGCACACGACAACTGCAATTGTCCCTGTTCGGAGGCGTGCATCCCAAAGGGAGTTGAAGCCGATGCCTCAGCCACTCCCGTTACAGTTTCATCAAAAGTGAATGAAGCGCCTTCAAACACATCACCGGAAGCCACGCCGTTGCCATTGGCCACCACCGAGGCCACGTATACAGTGACCGCGCCACTGCCCGCGGGCGGTGCCACCCATTCCACCTCAAAGGTGCCTGAACTGCAGAGGTCGTTTTGCTCAAAAATGTGCCGTCCATTGACTTCGTCCAACCAAATGCAATCATTGGCATCCTGGTCGTTAAACATGCCCGCGTTGGATCCATTGGCGAATACCGCAGTGCCGTGTACCCCGAAGCCCGCTGGATCACCGGTACTGCTCAACGAAACGACCAAGGTGTGTGTGGCACCCGGCATGTAGGTGTCGCTCAAGGCCATGTCACCCTCGACCACCATAAACGCATTGAGCGCAGGAGAAAACGAGCCACCTGAATGGCATTGCTGACAGGTGTTGTCACTGCCCGGGGCCCCGGTGCGGTCCTTGTTCTGCTGGTGTGCCACCCCGTTGGAGTTGGAGAGCAATGCAACAGTGATGGCAAGCAAAAAAGTGAGTGAAAGTGGCGTACGTATCGTCATCCCGTCTTGAGTTCTAATTGCAAACTAAACACCCCAAAACGGACCTGGGTTGCGCTAAAGTGATAATCATCACGTGAAGTATTGACAATGGTCATTGGACACCCTTGAGATTTTACACACATTCAGGATGCTTCTCCGATTCACCTTGAACAAAAACCCCTCCATGACCACGCCTGCCCCTACCCTGTCGAATCAGCTGGATCGCACATGGGCCGACCGGCTTGTGCCACTCCTCAACGCACTCATCGCCGACTTCGAGGTGATGAAATTCAATGTTCGGGGAGCCATGTGGAACGGTTGGGGCGAACAATTCACCACCATGGTCGACATCCTGCCAGCCTACCGGGAACATGCAGACCATGCCGTCGAAATTTTGGCGCGCCGCGTGCGTTGTCTGGAGGGGCGCCCCCCTGCTACGATGGATGCCATGATCGAAAATGCCCATTTGGAAGCCAATGATGGCACCATTCACCACCGCGCTTGCATCCGCATGCTCCGTGAATCCCTCTCGCACCTGCTCAAAGCAGAACGCGAAGCCCTCACACTGGCCCAGCACGCTGGTGACGAGGTCTCCGCGCAGAGCATTTCCAGCCTGATGTCATTTCAAGAAGAAGCGCTGTGGCACCTGCGTTCATCGCTGCGCCGCACAGCGTTCGAAACGGACTACCTCCCCAAGGAGGCGCCTTGAATTTTAGCGCATGATCATCAACTGACCGGCGTGCTCCACACCTTCAGGTAATTCCAAGACGAAGTAATGTGTGCCATCGGCGGCACCGTCTCCGTCCCATTGGTTTTCGTAACCGTCTGCAGCGAAGACCACGGCGCCATTTCGGTTGAAGACCGTCAACCTATTGTCCGGGTAGAGCTCGATGTATTTGAACACCAA
Source organism: Flavobacteriales bacterium UBA4474 (assembly GCA_002389295.1). Taxonomy (GTDB): domain Bacteria; phylum Bacteroidota; class Bacteroidia; order Flavobacteriales_D; family Sanyastnellaceae; genus UBA8752. The sequence continues at coordinate 11,053 of DGOE01000153.1, forward strand.
CCGGTCATTCTTCCCGTCGCCGTTGGGCGTGAAAATATTGACCAACTCTACCGCACAAGACAAGATTTCCAAAACGTGTGAATCGGAATCGCCACAGAGTCCCTGCAACACATGGTTCACCGTCACCGTGCCCACACCTGCCGCTTCCAGATTTAGCATGCCTGTATCCGGATTGATACAGTCGTCACTGGAAGCACTGGTTGCACTCCACACTCCTCCCGGCCAAATCGCACCGAGCTGCCATTCCTCCACCCCTATGCACAGTTCATCATTGGGGACGTCTACCAGAATCGCGGCATCGCGCTGGGGCACCACCGTGATCTGCACCGCATCCACATCCGAACAAACGTCTTCAATGGTGTGGGTTACGGTATAGTTTCCCGCACCAATGCCCGGATCGAAACTGCCCGCAGGGGTCAGACAGGAACCGCAGGACGCCGTCCAAGTACCACCACCTTCAGCTGCGGAGAACAGCACCGTTCCAGCAGATTCACACAAATCTGGAATATCATCTATCGCAGCGTTCACCGCAGGCGCCACCACGATTTCCAAACTGGCGCCAACGCTACAGCCCAGCGATTCATCATAAACAACGGTGACCGTATGGGTGCCCTCACCGGCATCGCCCGGGTCGAAGTAGCCGCTGCCATTGATGCACCCACCGCAGTCCGCCGACCATACAAGGTTGGGGGTCGGACTCCACACGGCTTCCGCCACAAGGTCAACATCGGCATTGATGGTGCTGCCAGAACTGTTGACGCAGAAAGGGTCTTCATCTTGTACGGTGACACTCAAGACCGGCAACACTTCCGTTGAGAATGAGGCCGTATTGGTGCATTCTCCATTTTCCAATTGATAGGTCAGCACATTCACGCCCAATGGGGCACCCCCGGGGTTGAACGTCGCACCATTGAGACCTGATCCCGAAGCCGACCACTCACCGCCGGGCACATCCGCCTCAAGGGCCAATGGTCCTGCATCCACGCAGAATACGTCGGGCACATTGGCAGAGCCAATGGGCAGGCTCTCATCTACGGTCACAGTGGCCGCGCTTTCGACCCCACAACCGGCGCCGGGCATAAACGTCACTTCATAGGTTCCCGGCCCTGGAGGGGTGAAACTGCCGGAGGATTGCATACACCCGCCACAATCGGCCGTCCAAGAACCGGCCAAGCCATCGCCATCCAGCTGCACCGACCCCACCGACTCGCAGTAATTCAGGTCTTCCAAAGCAGCCGATACCGCTTCGCCCACATTGACTTCCACGGTACCGGTGGCCGTGCACAACGTACCAAAGGTGTAGGCTGCCGTGTAACTGCCTGCACCAACACCGGGGTCAAAAATGCCATCCGGCGTGACACACCCATCACAATCCGCTTCCCAATTCCCGCCATTGGGCGTGCCCACCAATTGTATGGGGTCGGCGAAAGGACAAAGCGCCCCAACACTTCCAGTATTCACATTGGGCGTCAGTCCCACCTGCAGCTCTTCGACTTCGGTGACCTCTCCGCAATCCCCTTGCAACGTGTAGGTCACCTCCAAAACACCTGGAGGCGCTTGAGCAGGGTCAATGGTACCGTCCTGGTCCACACACCCCACACATGTCGCCGACCATGTACCACCGGGTTCTCCTGGCGACAGGGTCGCCACATCGTCTCCACTGCACAGCACATCGAGGGGGTTGCCATCGGTATCCAAAATGGCGAAGTCCGCATTTTGGGATTCAAAGGTGAATTCCACCATAACGGTGTCCACGGCCATGAATTGAGACGTATCCGGATCCACGGGGTCCAGGTTGCACAAGTAGAACAAGGTCACCGTGCCATCAAAATTGACACCCCCTCCAGAGAAATTCCAGCCATTCTGAATGGTCAGCGTCCAGCTCCCATCGCCTTCCAGCAAGCCGGGCGGCGTCGTGAAGCAACTCTCGTAGAAACCGCTCGACGTGGTGTTCCAATTGAACGGCCAGTCTCCAAGATTGGTTCCAGTGAGGTCGATGTTGAAGCCCTCGATGAACCCACAGGTCCCGGATGGGTCACACAATTGCAATCCCATATCTCCCGGCCAACTGCCGCCACTGGTCGTCCAGTTGTTGGTCACGGCAAAGCCCAACAATTCGCCATCAAAGGGGAAATTGATGGCCCCTGTCTGGGCGGCATTCAAATTGAAGTTGTAAACCAAAGAGGTGTCGCAGGCCTCATCTGGAATGGCGTCGCAACTGCCAGGAGCAGGAGGCGGAGCCAAGATTTCTGGGAAATTGGCCCCAATAATCAGCTCGGTACTGGATTCCAAACACAGCGAAATGCTGTCTCCTTGACCCACAATGTCTTCACCAATCAAGTACACCAACTCGGTCTGGGTGGCGCCGTTCGGATCATAGCTGAACGCCTCGTTTTCGATGGCGAACTCACCGGTATCATACGCTGCCGGACCATAACTCCCCTCACCCGAGCCACCCTGTATGCCCACCACAGCGGTAATGCCCACGCATGAGGTAAACTGCCCGATGTGCATCTCGACCCTGTTGGAAGTCTCAAACAACACGACTTGGGTGACCAACTCGTTGGACCCACAACCCGTTTGGGGCAGGTTCTCCCAGCTGATCACGAAGCGGCGACAGGGGAATTCACCCAAAGTGGCCGTGCGGATTTCACCACCGCTGTTGCTGATGTATGCATAGGGGGCCATGATGGAATTCGGCGGAAGGGTATTGGACCCCAATGCTTGGTTCGGGTAGTTGAATGTCCCCGTCAAACCTGTATTAAAAGTGATGAACCCTTTCCGGTTGATTTTCAAACTAAAAAAATCCGTATTGAAGAAACTAAAACCAAAAGGCAGGCCGATGCCATTGGTAAATGAATTGGTCACTGCGTTCTGGACCGTACCTGTGCCCGGAGCCAAGGGAGGAGCATACGCAATGGAATCCATGTCATATCCCGTTGATTCCGCCGCGCGTTCAAATTCGGGCACCACCCAAACACATGAATCCTCACAACCTACAGTCAGGTCATCCGGACCAAAAAGAAACCCACAATCAGCTTGAGCCCAAAGCCCTGAGGGACTGAACAAACAAAGCAGCAACACAAGGCAAAATCCGTGGCGGCCAACCACGTAGAGGAAATTGAAGCGCATGCCGAAAATTAGGGCAAAGGCCCGTTCATTCTTCAGTTAAAGCGGCACAGGATTCACCATAGCTCGCCAACAAGCTCAAGATGTCGTTCACGCTCACCAAACCGTCGCCGTCTACATCGGTCGCAGATCCCTCGGCAAACTCTCCGAAATCGGACAAAACCTCAAGCAAATCGGTGGCGCCAACAAGGCCATCCCCGTTCACATCAAGCGGGCACAGCACAGGATCCAATCGCGCCCCGAAGTAATATGACACCTTGGTCAATGTTGAATTTGCGATTTCCACACCAAGTTCTCGACCAGGAAAATCATCTGCGGGTGGGTGAATGCCGCCCCATATGCGAGACAGGCTGCACTGATCTGAAGCGTCGCGATACGTGGCCCACTGCAAACTGAAGGACGTGCTCGGACCATCTTCAAACACAAGGAACTGGTTTTGCTCTACGGGAAATTCACCCATTCCTCCGGGAAAATATGGGCTTCCAGTAACAGAAGTCAACACCTCCGCAGCGGCACGAGAAAAAGTGCTGTGACCACTCACATAACCGGCAAAAGGAGGCGTTACAAAACTTGGCCGCTGGTAGGGCCACCATTCTTCTGCCAGAATCCACCCCACTTCCGCCTCATCCCAAGTAGGAGAAATGATGGCATCCGGACCTTGCCAAGCCCAAACCTTGATTTTTCCTTCATTGCCTCCTGGTGCCAGCGGATCACCCGCTTCCACCAACTCAATCCGCCCCGGCACCAATGGCATCCCGTCAGGGTGATATGATGCCAAAGTAGAATCGGTGCGTTGGCCCAAACCGGCCATGTAGCGGATGGCCGAAACCGGCCTGATGTAATCGTAGCAACCCTTGTGAGACCAAGCACCAATGGCAGCATCATGCATGGCCCCACCCAAGGTCAAATAAGTCCTCAGCGTGTAGCGCATGGCGCTGATCTCCTCCCCTTCACCCATCCATTGGGTGGTGAAATCAGGGTGGTCCATGGCTCCATTCAACAAAACAAACCAATGACCCGGCGGGGTCTCACTCTCGGGTCCATCCGCCCAAAATTCCGCCAGTACCCGTGCGTAGTCACCACGCGCCACAATATTGGGTTCATATGGCGCACCCGTTGCGGGATTTAGAGCATGCCCTTCACTGAAATCTCCGCCTTCCGTCCAATCGTAAAAGGAGTCCATGGCACCAAAATCAGCAGGCCCTGTTGACCCCAGGTTGCCCTGTGCACCGGGCCCAATGTCTGACATGACACCATCATCAGGGTGCAGGTGCGCACTCCACATCACGACCATTGAAAAGCCCCAGGCATACGGGTCGGCTATACCGCCGATGTCATCCCCTTCTCCAAAATAAGGTGGCGCGCCACAATCGAGGTACAATGGCCATTCCAACCCATTGTGCGGCAAAACGGTCTGCACTGAATCGTCCAGGGAAAATGGCGCGACATTGCCCCACTCTGCCCCTTGGAAATCCGGCGTTTCACTCAAGACATTTCCCGATTGGTCCACAAAAACGGGAATGGCCAATGGCTGCCAGGCATTGGGGTCCACCAAGTCCGGATTCCCTGGTGCAGCCAATTCCAAATCTGGATTGATTGGCGCATAAGCGATGTTGGCATAATCCATCGACTCATTGGCACCGTCTTGGAGGCCAAATGCGATGAGTTGTGCTCCGATGTAATTGCCCACGGCGGCAGGGCCATCTGATATGTCTTCTGAGGTAACCGAAGGGTCGTATCCCAAATTCAACATCAGCATTTCAAATCCCGCCAAGGCGTCAGAAGCTCCCGGGCTGCCCGCAAAACGATGGTTCAACAACCGATAAGCGGCGTAGCTCATGCTCTCGCACTGTGCCGCCTCCAAAGCCACCGCATCAGAGGGGACATCAAATTGAGCGGAGTCAAAAGGGCATGCAAAGCCCTGCCAAGTATTGCCCACAAAAACAGGGGCATCCACAGTGTCGTAGAGCGCATACGCATCGTACATCGCTATCGCACAGTGAAACAGGTTTCTGGCATGTACCGTCGGCCGAGCAAAGTCTCCGCGAATGGCACTGAGCAAGGCCTCATTCCATTGTCGTGCGACCGTCTCTTCCACCGCAGCTTGACGTGCCGACGCCGAAGAGCCATAAATGGTGGGCAGTGCATCAGAAGACTGTGCATTTAAGTCTGCACATCCGAAGATGATAAGCACACCAAGGACGAGGGCGAAAGTCAAACGGTCCATGTTCAATTCAAGATAATAACCTGAGACCCCTCAAGGAGTTCTGCCAAGTCACTATTTGGGACATGGATTTGTCAATGTTGAGTTTTAGTGGCTCAATCCCCGTCACCAAGCTCATCCAAGACCTTTTGCACCTCGCCTTCCGCCTTCCGCAAGCGGTCACCACAGAAAGCGATCAACTGCGCCGCGCGTTTGACTTTTTCAGCCAATGCATCCACGCCAATCTCGTCTTGCTGCAGTGCATCGAGGATGGTCTTCAACTCTGCAAATGCCGCATCGTATCCTTTGGGGTCCGGTGTAGTGCTCATGTCAATCTTTGGGGGGTGTAATGGTCTTCACAACAGAGGAGACGCTGCCTTGGGCAAATTCCGTGACGATGACATCGCCCTCTGCAAGGTCGCGGGCATCGCTCACGGCATGTCCCTCCTTTCTCGTAACGGAAAACCCGCGTTTCAATGTGGGGCCCGGCCCAAGCAGGGCCAAGGTGCCTTTGACACTGCCCACGCGCTCCTCATGCTGTTTAAGTTGCCGCTGGACCTCCGTCCTAAGTTGCGACCCGATGTGCTCTATCTGGCGTTTCTGGGCATCTGAAATACCACTGGCCACTGCAGACAGTCCCGCACGCACGCCGCCTATCAGTGTTCGTTGCTCGGACAGCAGGGCAAGCGTCCTTCTGACCACGCCATTGGCGCCAGAATGCAAGCTTCCCCGCTCCGTGCGGACCATCGTCAGCGGGCGCTCCTTGATGAGGATGGCATACTGACCAAGGTGACTTCTGTTTTCAGCCAGTTGGGCTTGGGACTCCGCGGCAATGCGCTGCGCTTCAATGCCCACCTCAGACTCAAACCGGGCGGTCCTGTCCACGATAAAAGACGCAACGGCTGTGGGCGTTTTGCACGCAGTGTGGGCCACCACGTCCACCAAGGTCTGATCCGTTTCGTGGCCAACCCCTACAATCACGGGTACTTCCATTGCAGCAATCGTCCGGCACAATGAAAGGTCATTAAAGGCATCGAGGTCCAGTTTGGCCCCGCCACCCCGCAGCAAGACCACAGCATCAACGGGGGTCTTCAGTGCCGCGCGGCCAGCTTGCAGCAAGGCGGCCACCAGCGCTTTCGCAGCCTTTACACCCTGTACCTGCGCGTCGATGATACCGACGTCATGCGCATAGCCGAATTCATTCCCTTCCAAATGCGCCAAGAAGTCCGTGAAACCGGCCGTGCCTTTCGAGCCTATGAGGATCAAACGCTGCGGGACAGGAGCGAGGGATTCACGCGCATTCCGGCCAATACACCCCTCCTTCTGCAAGGACTCCAAGGTCGCTTTGCGCCTCCGCTCCATTTCTCCGAGCAATGCGTCCAGATCGATCTCCTGAATGTTGAGTGAAAAGCCCCAAACAGCATTGAACGCCATCTGCGCACTGAAGACAATTTCCCTGCCGGGCTTCAATACCTCATCGAACTCTTTGCCCAGTGCCTTGCGAATGGCCTGGAGCTGCCCAGCCCAAATCGTTCCCTTGAGGAAAGCCAAGCGCTGACCATCCTGCTCCTCGACCAAATCCAAATAGGCATACTTCCCTTTGATTTGGAAGTGGCTGATTTCAGCCCTCACCCAAAACCGCTTCCCTCCTGCTCGGTCGTCGAGCATTTGGCTCACCGCCTTCGTGACCTTGCTCAATGGGTAAACATCGCGCTGGGGCTGGGCGTTCAAGCCCTCGGAGGACATGTTGGTAGACGACGTCATGCAGACTTGAAACATACCCATAAAAAGTGGGGAGGTGAACGCCGTTGCGAACACCTCCCGCTTGAAGAAACCAAAACCATGCTTGCTGATGTTTTGGGGCGATGTGAGAAGCGTTCTCGCTTCGTTTGCCCCTTTCAGACATGTCGAAGATGGGGTGGTGATCGGCGGTGGTCACCAACCGCTGTCAGCCTCTGCAGTGACATCTGTCACCCATGTCCCGTGATGCAAAAAATGGTGGCAAAAGCAGAAGGCCACCCCGAGGGGTGGCCTTCCATTTTTATTGCTTTCAATCAGAAGATCACTCGCTGACGAGGAGCTTCTTCACGAGCACGTAGTCGTTGCTCGACATGCGAATCTGGTACATACCGCTCGAGAGGCTGCTGGCATCGATATCCAGAACATACTGGACGTCTTCGCTGGCATTGCCATCGAACAACTCGGCCACGTATCCGCCACCCATGGTGTACAGGTCAATGCGCAGGCGCATGTTGTTGGTCACCACGAATCCGAGCGTGCTGTAGTCGTTTGTGGGGTTAGGCTGCAATCCTGTGATCCGGATTGGATCCTTCAGGTTGCTCACGCCACCCGTGATGTCGATTGGAGTGTGGCCACTCTGACCGCCACTGACCGTCACGTTGTCGAGGTTGTCGAACTCTCCTGTACCCAAGTTGGTGTAGTCGAATTCGGTGCTGTTTCCACAATCGTCTGTGATGGTGTAGCTGTAATCGATCTGCCATCCGAGGCAGCAA
>DGOE01000046.1:0-241 GCA_002389295.1 Flavobacteriales bacterium UBA4474
CCTGTTACCAGGATGAAAACCTGGCGTCCTAACCCCTAGACGAACGGGCCAAAAGGGGGCGCAAAGATAGTGCGCGAGATGAATCCGGCAAGACTTTGCGAAAGTGGGTTCAGCCGAGGTAGGCGCGGTACATCCACACGAGCTTCTCCTGCTCGCGGATGTAGTCGCTCATGAGGGCGTTGGTGCCTTCGTCGCCTGCCTCGGCGGAGAGGTGCAGCAGGGCCCGCTCGCGCAGCAGGAT
>DGOE01000046.1:370-9986 GCA_002389295.1 Flavobacteriales bacterium UBA4474
GCCCCCGAGGGTCAGGACCCGCTCGGCGACCTCGTCGATCTTGAGCTGGAGGTCCGTGTAGAGCTCCTCGAACTTGGCGTGGAGCTCGAAGAACTCCTTGCCGCGGATGTTCCAATGGAAGCCGCGCGCGTTCATGTAGAAGACGGTGAGGTCCGCCAAGAGGTCGTTGAGGCCGGCCGAGAGCTGCTGTGCGGCTTCGGCGTTGAGGCCGATGGGCGTGTTGGTGTCCATGGTGTCAATCAATATGCGCGGGCGAAGAGGACGCGGCGGGCGCTGGGGGCGCCGGTGCGGATGCAGTTGCCGGGCGTGGTGTCGCCTTGGAGCGGGATGCAGCGAATGGTCGCTTTGGTTTCCTTCTTAATCAACTCCTCCGTTTCGGCGGTGCCGTCCCAGTGGGCGCTCAGGAATCCGCCTTCTTCCAAACCGGCGGTAAACTCCTCCCAGGTGTTGACCTCGCGGGTGCCCTTTTCCATGCGGTCTCGGGCGCGCTCGAGCAGGCCGTTCTGGATCTCCTCAAGCAAGGCTTGCACGTGCGCCACAATCTGATCGCCGGGGATGAAGGCCTTTTCGCCGGTGTCGCGGCGGGCCACCTCCACCGTGCCGTTCTCGGCATCGCGGGGGCCAATGGCGAGGCGCACAGGAACGCCCTTGAGCTCGTATTCGGCAAACTTCCAGCCCGAGCGCTTGGTGTCGTCATCGTCGAGCTTCACGCGCAGCCCTGCGGCCTTCAAATCGCTGTGGAGCTGCTGGCAGGCGGTGTTGACCACCTCGCTGGCCTCGCCGCCTTTTTGGATGGGAACGATGACCGCCTCGATGGGGGCGAGTTTAGGTGGGACCACAAGGCCCTTGTCGTCGCTGTGCGTCATGATGAGGGCACCCATCAATCGGGTCGATACGCCCCAGCTGGAAGCCCAGACGAATTCCTTTCCGCCGTCCTTGGTGGCATAGGTCACGTCGAAGGCCTTGGCGAAGTTCTGTCCAAGGAAGTGGCTCGTGCCTGCTTGCAACGCCTTGCCATCCTGCATCATGGCCTCGATGCAAAAGGTGTCGTCGGCGCCGGCGAACCGCTCGCTCTCTGACTTGACACCGCGCACCACCGGCATGGCCATCCAGCCTTCGGCAAAATCCGCGTAGACGTGCAGCATCTTCTCGGCTTCTTCCATGGCCTCAGCCTTGGTGGCGTGGGCGGTGTGGCCCTCCTGCCACAGGAATTCCGTGGTGCGGAGAAACAAGCGCGTGCGCATCTCCCAACGCACCACATTGGCCCACTGGTTCACCAGCAGCGGCAGGTCGCGGTAGCTCTGAATCCAGTTCTTGTAGGTCTTCCAGATGATAGTCTCGGAAGTGGGGCGCACGATGAGCTCTTCTTCGAGCTTGGCTTCGGGGTCCACCACCACGCCCCCGCCTTCGGGGTCGTTCATGAGGCGGTAATGGGTCACCACGGCGCACTCCTTGGCGAAGCCTTCTACGTGGGCGGCCTCCTTGCTCAGGTAGCTCTTGGGGATGAAGAGCGGGAAATAGGCGTTGACGTGACCGGTGTCCTTGAACTTGCCATCGAGCACTTCCTTCATCCGCTCCCAAATGGCGAAACCGTAGGGCTTGATGACCATGCACCCCTTCACATCGCTGTGCTGGGCGAGGTCCGCCTCCACTACAATCTCATTGTACCACTTGGAATAATCCTGTTCTCTTGAGGTCAACTTGGCCATGACTTGCTTTTGGTACGGTGTTTGCTCTTGTTGGGTATCGAGGCGCGAAAATACGCTACCCACCGTGGTGAACCCGTGCTACAACATATTGCAACTCCGGCCATTCGCCGTAATTTCCAACTGTCGATGAAAGTCATACACCTCCTCCTCCTCGCCTTGCCCCTGTGGCTGGCCTCCTGCACCACCGGGCTCGATCTCGTGTCCGACCGCAACCTGGAAACCGACGAGTTCTACCTCGCCGGTGGTGAACCCCACATTGGGGACGGCGACATCGACCGTGCCCGAGAAGAGCAGTGGGCCGACGCTTACGGGGAATACGCCGATGGCGAATATGACGATCCCTATGGTGCGCAGCGCGGCTATGGATCTCAGAGCAACCTCTGGAACCGCTATACCCCCGGATGGTCGAGCGGGTTCGCGAGTGGATATGGCAACCCCTACGGCTACGGCAGTGGATTTGGTGCCGGCAACATGGGTACGGGGGGCTATGGAAGCCCTTATGGAATGGGCTACAACAACATGGCCTTCATGAACGGCTATGACGCCTGGGGCAACCCCATCGGCGGTTTTGGCAATCCCGGATTCGGAATGGGCAACCCTTACGGCATGAATGGCATGGGCGGCAATGGATGGGGCTATGACCCTTGGGGCGGCGGATATTGGGGTACGCCCGGATATGGTTATTACGGGGGCTCGGGTTATGGTTACAACCCCTACTTCGGCACCCTCGGGGCTTACGGCAACACTTTTGGTGGCAATTGCGGCACCGCAAGCGGAGGAGGCGTGACCACATTTACACCCCCGCGCCCACGTCCCAGCCTGGGTCAATTCACCGTCACCGGAAACAACACGGGCGGAGGGCAGGCCGGTGGTACCGGTGGTTTGGGTCATGACGGCTTGGAGGACACCAACCCCGAGCCGACCCCCCAACGCGATGTGAAGCGGGCCAACACCAGGGACGAACGCAGGAATGCGCGCAGCACCCGCCCGGCTTACAGCCCAGACCGCAACACACCTTCAAATGATGCGGACCGCCCTTCACGCAATGAGCGCAGGGGATCCCGGAGCACCTTTTCGTCACCCGCTCCGAGCAACAATGACGGTGCATCACCTTCGCGCGGCGGGGTCAATGTTTCGCCGCCTGCGCCGCGGCCAAGCTCGACCAGTCCGAGGGCGCCCCGGCCTTCTTCGGGACGCTCCGGATCCGGGCGCAGTGGCCGCGGAGGCTGAAACCTGAAAAGTCCAGTGAGATGAAGAAAGTGAAAAGAGGACTGGCGGTTCTCCTGGTGCTGTGTACCCAATGGGCAACGGCACAAGGATTGGCCGATGTGATGCGCTACAGCCGGCAGGACCCCCTGGGTTCGGCCCGTTCCATGGGCATGGGCGGTGCCATGACCGGTCTGGGTGCCGACCTGGGCGCCATTTGGTCCAACCCCGCCGGCCTGGGGTTGTACCGCTCGAGCGACATCGCCATCAGTGTGGGGGTGGGCGCCGGTGGCGCCAGCACAGAATACTTGGGCAACAGCGAAGTATCGGCAGCACCCCACGTCATCGTGGGGCAACTCGGGGTAGCATTGACCATGCCCATGGCGCACCCCGACTTCAAACGCGCCACTTTTGCTGTGGGGTACAGCCCCATCAAGGATCTGCACCAGCGCGCCACATGGTCTGGAGAGTCAGATGGAAACAGCATCACCGAACAATTTGCCCTGCAAGCCCAAGGCACCTCCTTTGACAGCTTGTGGTATTACCATCCGTTCGATGCCGAATTGGCCTGGTACACCTACATGATCGACACACTGGGTGGATCCACCGATCAATATGCAGCGGCCTATTCTTCCGACGTGGTCCAACAGGAATTGCGGCGCGACCGCAGCGGCCGCATGGGCGAGACCACCATCGCCTTCGGCACCAACTACAGGGAGCAACTCCACATTGGCATCGCTTTGGGGTTGGTATCCACCGAGATGGACCAAGTGGATGTCTACAAAGAGTCCAAAGTCATGGGCCCCTCGAACCTCGAGGAACTCACATTGAATGACCGCCTTGAGGTGTCTGGTTCGGGCGGATACTGGTCCTTTGGGCTCATCCTGCAGCCCAAATCCAGTCCTGTTCGCCTGGGTTGGAGCTACCGAAGCGGCACCATCCTCAGTGTGGATGACTCCTACCAGGTCGATGCCACAGCCACCTTTTCAGGCGAGGGCACCTACGAGGCGGCCAGCCCGAGCAGTTTTGTGCAGTACCGCATCCGCACGCCACGGCGACACCAGCTGGGTTTGAGCTGGACCATGGGCAAGGTGGCTGTGCTGAGCGTCGACTATGGCCGCTCAGATTATTCGGCGGCGGAATTCACGTCCAACGATTTCTACTCAGACGATGTGGCCGCCATTCAGCAGGGTATCGACAACACCTTGCGCATGGAGCAGTTGTTCCGCGCCGGACTCGAATTCAGGATCGACGACGCTTGGCGCATGCGTTTCGGCGGAGGTTGGCGATCAGCTGCTGCCGACCCCTTGAAAAACAGCTTCGGCGACGTGGATGGAAGCCTGCTCGAAGACGGGGACGATGCGCTGCACTGGGCCTTCGGCGGTGAATACCGCGACGACAGTTGGTATCTGGGGGCCACCTACCGTCATGCCTCGACAACAGACGCCCGCCGGCTTTATGGGCTCGGCCCAGAAGTGGCCTCAGGTCGCGCCGGATTGGGCATGCTCATGCTCAGCATCGGCGCCCGGTATTGACCGGATGCCGAAGGGCTGCTTGAGCAAAAGCCAGGCGTCAAAAAAGACTCAGGCCTTGGCCTTGGAGGTCAACTTCTTCTTGACCGCCTTCTTCATCTTTTCGGACTCTTCCATGGCCAACTCCTCATCTACGAGGATGCGGCCGCTGTGCTCGTCCACGATGATGCGCTTGCGGGCGCTGACATCGAGGATGCGCTGGGGTGGAATCTTGATGAAGCTGCCGGCACTCGCATCGCGCTCGATCGGCACTACGGCCATGCCGTTCTTGGCGCCACCGCGGATCCGCAGGTAAGCCTTGAGCAAGCGATCGTCAATGCTCTCGGCCATCTGACCGCTCATGTCATTGAGGATCTCCTCCTCGGCACGGGTCTCGGCGATGATTTCGTCCAACTCAGCCCGCTTGGTCTTGAGGTCCTCCGCACGGGAATCCCGCTTGGTCTGGACCTCCGTGATGATTTCTCCTTTCTGCTCCAGCTGCGCTTCGGCCTCGCGAATGCGCTTCTCTGAAAGTTGAATCTCCAGGGACTGGTATTCGATTTCCTTGTTGAGCGACTCGAACTCCCGGTTGTTCCGGACGCTGTTCTGCTGCTCTTCAAAACGCTTGATCATGGCGCCGGAATCGATGATGGACTCCTTGCGCTCATGGATCTTGGCCTTGATGCCATCGGACTCTGCCGTCAGACGCTCCAGCCGCGACTCCAATCCGGACAGCTCGTCTTCGAGGTCTTCGACTTCAAGGGGCAATTCTCCGCGCACAACGCGCAATCGGTCAATGCGGGTATCGATCAATTGCAGGTCGTAAAGCGCCCTGAGCTTTTCCTCTGCGCTTGTGGCTTTGGTCTTCTTGGCCATCAGGATACGTAAATAGGGTTAGTTCGGACTTCCGACAAAAGGACTGCGAAATTAGGGAATCCACTCTTGAGTTCAGCCAATTGATCCACAAGCCATTGAGATATGCCTCCTTCGGCCTCTGCATGCCCAATGTCGGCAATGGTTATCCGGCCTTCAGCGCCAAAAAATTCGTGGTATTTAAAGTCGGATGACAGGAAGACATCTGCACCGCTCCTGATGGCATCTGCAAGCAGGAAACTGCCTGTGCCACCGCACAAGGCCACCTTTTGGATCGGCCCTTTGGGCGGTGCCGTGTGGCGCACAGCCGGGGCACCAAAGGCGGACTTCACCTTGGAGACAAAGGCGTCCCATTCCATAGGTTCGGCAAAAGACCCCACCCCGCCGCTTCCCGCTGTGGGGTGCGCATTGTCCAAAAGCAGCACATCGTGGGCCACCTCCTCATACGGATGGGCGCGGTGCATTGCAGCCACCACGCGCCGCACATTCCAGCGCTCGACCACCATTTCAATGGCGGTCTCCTCCTCGCTGTGCCGCGCACCGGGTTCGCCGACAAAAGGCTGTGCCCCCGCTCCGGCGCGAAATGTCCCTGTGCCCTGCTGGTTGAAGCTGCACTCGTCGTAAGCGCCGATTTGGCCACCACCCGCCTCGAACATGGCGTTCCTCACAGCATCAGCGTGGGCGTGCGGCACAAAGGTGACCACCTTGGCAAGCGTGCCGCCCACCGGCCGCAGCACCCGCATGCCCTCCAGTCCCAACTTCCGGCACATCATGGCATTCACGCCATGGGCCACGTTGTCCAAGTTGGTGTGGATGGCATAGAGGGCCACGCCCTCGCGCAAGGCCGCCATGATGGTCCGCTCCACCTGGTTTTTTCCTGTGATGCGCTTCAAAGGGCGAAACAAAATGGGATGGTGGGAGACGATGAGGCCCGCCCCACGGGCCTTGGCTTCTGCGACCACTTCTTCGGTGACATCCAGTGACACCAATACTTTTTCTACGTTGCCCTGTGGTTCGCCCACCAGCAGTCCGCTGTTGTCATAGTCCTCCTGCAATGCGGGGGGCGCGAGGGCTTCGAGGGCGTCGATGATCTGTTGAATACGCGGCATGGTCTGAAATTTCGGATGGCAACGGTGAGCAATCCAATGCAATGTGGCAATTTCGCATGCGATGACCATCTCTGGCAATCCAAAGGAATCCAATGTCCCCGTCCGTCCCGGATTGGTGTCATTGCGCGACCGTTGGTGGTGGTCTCCATTGGCCGTTTTGTTCAAAATGGGGGTGCGCCTGCGCCACCTCGCCTTTGATATCGGCCTCAAGCGGTCTAAAAAAGGGGCGTTGCCATCTATCGTTTTGGGCAACATCACCGTTGGAGGAACCGGGAAAACCCCACATGTGATGGCCTTGCTGCAAGCGCTGGCCGCTGCGGACCCCGAATTTCGGTGGGCCATCTTATCTCGGGGCTACGGGCGCACCACGAAAGGATACCGCCGGGTGGAGCGCAGTGGCGTGCCTGCTGACTTTGGGGATGAGCCTCTCGAATTGTGCCGGCGCTTCCCGGAAGTGGCCGTGGCCGTTTCCGAAGACCGCTTGGAGGGCCTGGCGCAATTGAAAGCGGAGGATGCCGCCGACGCTGTGCTGTTGGATGATGGGTTTCAACACCGCCGGCTCGACCCTACTTATTCCATTGTGTTGGTCGATGCCACGCAACCGGTCGACCGCGATCACTTTCTCCCACGCGGACGCTTGAGGGACCTGCCCGAACGCCTCGCGCAAGCCGATGCCGTTGTCATCAGCCGGTGTCCCGATGTCCTGACAAAGGGAGATTTGCGCCTGTGGCGTCACCGGCTTCACCTCAAACCCGAACAACTGCTGTTGCACTCGGGCACCATGGTCGAGGGATTGCGCAACCTTCAAACGAAACGGTATGCGGCCTGGCCGCGGAATTGCATCGCTGTAACCGGCATCGCCCACCCCGCCCAGTTTGAGTCAGCGCTGGTCAGGAATTGCCGGGTATTGCGCCATTTCGCCTATCCCGACCACCACGTCTTCACCGCCCAGGAAATAGAAGAGTGGACCGCCTTCTCGGCCCGGCAAACGGTGCGGCCCGAGGCCATCATTACCACCGAAAAAGACGCTTCGCGCCTCCGCGAAATGGACCTGCCAGCGGACATGCCCATCCTGGTCATGGGCATACAGGTCAAGTGGTGGGATGACGATGCCCTGCGCGCACTGTTGACTTCCATCCGAATCAAGGTTGATGCTTCGCTGGCTGACCCGGATATTTGAACCATGGACAGTTCCAACGCCACTCCGTTTTTTCGCTTCAAGCCTGCGGCCCCTATTCTGATGTTTCTCCTCGTGCTCGCCGCGGGATGCAGCGAATCAGGCCCGGGCATCTCAGGTCAGCTCACGGGCGCTGAAGGCGCCGAAGTCCGTTTGGCGGGCCTCGGCGCGCGCGGTTTTACCGACATGGACACCGTACAAGCCGACGCCAGTGGGCGGTTTGACATCCCCGCAGAGGCGCTGGGCGCACTGGCCTTGGACGTCTATCGTGTCAACGTAGGGAAGAGCCACTTTTTTGTCATCGGAGACTCGCTGTCCTCCTTGCAAGTCACAGGAAACCTGCCTGAACCTGCCGGATTGATCACCGACCTCGAAGTCTCAGGCGATGCCTGGACGGCAGGATTTACGGCATTCATGCAAGAAATCGTGCAGCGCAGCGATTCCATGGCCGAAGCCAAGAAGCAAATGACCCAACAAGGCACCACGGAAGAAAAAATCGCAGGAAAGAAGGCCTATGATGCGATGAGGGACCGCATGATGGGTTTTGTCAAAAAGACCATTCGCGACCACAAGAATGACCCCGTGGGGCTCATGGCACTGGAACACCTCGACCTCTCGGCGGACCGAGCGCTCGCCAAGCAAGTTATCGACAGCACCCGTACCCTGATGGGCCACAGTGCCGCGCACCGCAACCTCTCCCAGCGCATATCCACCCAACCCAAGCCGCGTCAACAGGCGCGCAGGAATGACCTCATCAAGCCCGGTATGCCGATGCCTGACATCAGCCTCAATGACCCTTCGGGCAAGCAGCGGGCCCTGTCTGATTTGCGGGGCAAGGTGGTCCTCGTGGATTTCTGGGCCAGCTGGTGTGGTCCCTGCCGTCGGGAAAACCCCAACGTGGTGCGCGCGTGGAATGAATACAAGGACAAGGGATTTGAAGTATTCAGTGTCTCCTTGGACAAGGATGTCTCCAAATGGGAGCGCGCCATTGCGCAAGACGGACTGATCTGGCCGAACCACATCAGCGACCTCCGCGGATGGAACAGTGTCGCCACAGAACGTTTCGGCATCAGCAGCATCCCGCACGCCATCCTCATTGACAAGGACGGCACTGTGGTGGCCACCCACTTGCGGGGAAGCCAGCTCGAGGCGGAACTCGAACAGCTGCTCTGAGCCGACGCTGTGGCCATTCACTTTGCATCCGACCTGCACCTGGGCGCCCCGGACGCCGCCGCTTCACGCGAGCGCGAGCGGGTTTTTCTGGCATGGCTCGACGCGGTCGGTAGCCAAGGCGAAGCCCTGCACTTGGTGGGGGACCTCATCGACTTCTGGTTTGAATGGCGGCATGTGGTGCCCAAAGGTGCCGTGCGGTTGTTGGGCAGGGTGGCTGAATTGGTGGATGGCGGCATGGACGTCCATTGGCACCTCGGCAACCACGACATGTGGACCCGTGGGTACCTCGCAGATGAATTGGGGGTGCATGTGCACACCGACCCCGTCGATGTCACGCACGGCGGCCTGAAGTACCTCGTGGGCCATGGCGACGGGCTTGGGCCGGGAGACCGCAAATACAAGGCCCTGAAGCGGCTCTTTCGCCACCCCCTCGCCCGTTGGTCCTTTGCGCGTTTGCACCCCGATACGGCCTTTGCCCTCGGCTCCAAACTCAGCAGTGACAGCAGGGCCTCTGGCGCCGAGGCCGAGGCCCGCTACGATGGCCCGGAAGGAGAATGGCTGTACCACTATTGCCGGGATGTGCTGGCCGTCGCGCCCTATGACGGCTTCATTTTTGGGCACCGCCACCTGCCCTTGGACCTCGAGGTGGTGTCTGCCGACGGGCAGCGGCGCGCCCGTTACCTGAACTGCGGCGACTGGCTGCACCACAAAACCTATGTGACCCTGGACGGTGATGGCGCGCGCCTTCTTCACTGGACGTGACGCGGCCTTGGGTGTAAAACACAAGCCGCCGCACCTTGTGGGATGCGGCGGCTTGATGTCAATGCAATGACGTCGCTCAGTGGACGATCACGCGCG
>DGOE01000064.1 GCA_002389295.1 Flavobacteriales bacterium UBA4474
GCCTTGCTCGCATCGCTGCCCGACATCGACGTGTGGGGATTGAATGTCTACCGTTGGGACGTGTCGTACACCGCCGCATTGGACTTTGCCAAGGTGAGTGACAAGCCCATGTATTTCTCGGAACTCGGTTCGGACAGCTACATGAAAACGGCTGCTCCAGGATACGACGCAGGCGAGAACCAGGGCGCACAGGCCGATGCCACGCAAACCATACTCACCCCCATATTCTCCGACTCTGTCCCCTCTGCCGGCGTCGCCCTCTTCTCCTTCACGGACGGGTGGTGGAAGGCCGGTGCGCCGGACCGGCAAGACGTCGGCGGTTGGGCACCTGCCAGCACCGGCGTGCCTTACGACGGTGCCCCCAACGAAGAGTACTGGGGATTGGTGGACATCCACCGCGAACCGAAGGAGGCCTTCGCAGTGGTTCAATCCCTTTTTACTGAAAACTCCCCCTCACGCATGACGGACGGAAAGCGCAAAAAAGCGGTGTACGAGACCTCCCGCAACGGAGGACGGTTTCACGCCATTCCCCAGGACACGCTGGCGCAATGGAATGCCGCGGATTCGGAAGACGCGCAAATCGTCGTGAAGGCGGATCAGCGCAAGCAGAAGATCGAGGGATTCGGCGGGTCTTTCACCGACGCCTCGGCCTACCTCGTTCACCAGATGAGCCCTGCCCAACGCCAGCGCATCATGGAGGCCTATTTCGCCCCTTCCGGAGCCAACTACAGCCTCACCCGAACGCACATGAATTCGTGCGACTTCTCGCGGTTTCACTACAGCTACGCGCCGGTGGAGGGCGACCTCGCCCTGGAGCACTTCAGCATCGAGCAGGACCTCGAATTCATCTTCCCGATGATCCAATCGGCCCAAGCCATCTCCAAGGACGGCTTCCAGGTCATCGCCTCCCCGTGGACCGCCCCACCGTGGATGAAGGACAACAACGATTGGGTCGGCGGTCGGCTTCGCCCAGAGATGCAGCCCACGTGGGCGCAGTTCTTCGTCAAGTACGCCCAGGCCTGCGAGGCAGAAGGCATCCCGCTTTGGGGCTTCACCGTGGAGAACGAGCCCCACGGCAATGGCAACAACTGGGAGAGCATGCTCTACTCCCCCGATGAGATGACGGAGTTTGTGCAGCAGCACCTCGGGCCCGCGCTGGAGTCGAATGGGCTGGGACACCTGGGCATCCTGGGCTACGACCAGAACCGGGCCGGGCTGGACGAATGGACCGCGTCCATGTACCGCGATGAAGCCAGCGCGAAATACTTCGCCGGCACGGCCATCCACTGGTACGAAAGCACCTACGACTACTTCCCCGACGACCTGGATCGGGCACACGCCGCAGCGCCAGACAAGCTGCTGATCGAAACCGAAGGCTGCATTGACGCCGAAGTACCGGTCTGGCAAGACGACGATTGGTACTGGCGCAAGGAGGCCACCGATTGGGGCTTCACGTGGCGCGAGGAGGAGAAGAAATACCTGCACCCGAAGTACTCCCCGGTCAACCGATATGCACGGGACATCATCGGCTGCCTGAACCACTGGGTGAACGGCTGGGTCGATTGGAACATGGTCCTCGACCGCCAAGGCGGTCCAAACTGGTTCAAGAACTGGTGCATCGCGCCGGTCATCGTCGATCCCGAGCAGGACGAGGTGTACTTCACGCCGCTCTACGACGTCATGTCCCACTTCAGCAAGTTCATCCGACCCGGATCCACCGTGCTGGCCTCCGAGTGCAGCGATGCCGAACTCATGGCCGTCGCTGCCGAAACACCCGAAGGAGGCCACGTCATTGTCTGCTTCAACCCGGGAGACTCCCCGCGCACAGTGCGCATTGAGGGCCTGTCGGAAGACATCCGCATCGTCCTCGACGCCCAAGCCCTGCAAACCGTGGTGCTCGCCCCCCACTGAATCCGAAAACACCGCACACCATGGCCACCTCCACCTCGCAATCGCCCCAAGCCGTCTCCATGGGCCAAAAAGTCGCCTTCGGCTTCGGCATGCTGGCCAACCAGATGTTCCCCGCCGCCTTGGGCGTCTTCATCATCGTGTTGGTTCAGGACCTCGGATTCGCCGCCCTGCTGTGGGGCATCATCCAATTCCTGCCCCGCATCTTTGACGCCATCACCGACCCCATCATGGGGTTCATTTCCGACAATACACGTTCGAAATGGGGCCGGCGCAGGCAGTACGTCTTCATCGGCGCCATCCTCATGGGGCTGGCCTACGTCGCCATGTGGCAGCTGTACAAGGAATCCGGCGTCACCTACAATTTCATCTACTTCCTGAGTTGGTCGCTGGTCTTCTACCTGGGACTGACCATTTTCAGCGTGCCCTACGTGGCCATGGGCTACGAGATCAGCGAGGACTTCCACGAGCGGACGGACATCATGGCCGTCGCCCAGTTCATCGGTCAATGGGCGTGGGTCATCGCCCCATGGTTCTGGGTCATCCTGTACGATCCCTCCTGGTTCCCCGAAGGAGCGGGCCAAGGCGTAAGGGACCTCTCCGTATGGGTGGCCATTCCCTGCACCCTCTTCGCCATGATTCCGGCATTGTTCCTGAAGACCAAGTCCACCCTGGACCGGACCGACTTCGCCCCCATCAACGTGGGCGCCATCCTGAGCAGCGTGGGAAAGATTTTTTCCTCGGCGTTCGAAGCGTTCCGCATCAAGCAATTCCGCCAAATCGCGGGGGCGACGTTCCTGATCTTCAACTCGTTCAACGTCATCGCAGCCTTCACATTCCTGATCATCGTGCACTACATGTTCAACAGCGATCCAGCGAGTGCCGGCACATGGCCAGCCATGCACGGTTCGGTGGGTGCGTTGATCACGACATTCCTGGTCATTCCGGTGGTGGCGTGGATGTCCAAGAAACTGGGCAAGAAGAAGGCCTTCATGGTGTCGCAGTTCATCTCAATCGTGGGGTACGTGCTGTTCTGGTTCCTCTTCATTCCAGGTAAACCCTACCTGTTCCTCTTCGCCCTCCCCTTCCACTCTTTCGGCATCGGCAGCCTGTTCACCATCATGATGAGCATGACCGCAGATGTCTGCGATTTGGACGAATTGCAAACCGGCAAGCGCCGAGAGGGCGTGCTCGGAGCCGTGTACTGGTGGATGGTGAAACTCGGATTTGGCGTGGCGGCTTTGGTGAGCGGCGCCATCCTCTCATTTGTCGGGTTTGACCCCGGCAACGCGACCGAATCCGCCGTCACGGGCATGCGCCTGTTCTACACCTTCCTGCCCATCGCCGGGGTCATCGGTGCCATCTGCATCATGTGGAACTACGACATCACTGAAGAAAAGGCCGTCCAGCTAAAGGCTGATTTGGCCCAGCGCCGAGAGGCCATCAAAGCATAATCAACCCACCCTTTCTTCGAAGCAACCACCATGTCATACCGCGAAGAGAAAATCCTGTCGCTGACGGGAACAGAAGTCAGCGGACTGGACAGAAAGTCCCTGCAGGAGCAATGTGCCTTGCTGTTGAACGGCAAAATGCACGGCATCTGCTTCAGCCCCTACGAAGGGGAGCAAAAGCCGGGCGACCCCATTTCAGAGGAGCAGGTCCGCAGGAAGCTCGAACTGTTGCAACCGCACACCCGTTGGATCCGCGTTTTCTCCTGCACGGAAGGCAACGACATCATCCCACAGTTGGCGCGCGAGTACGGTTTCAAGACGTTGGTCGGCGCGTGGTTGGGTGAGGACAAGGAAAAGAACGAAGAAGAAATCGAGCGGCTGATTGAATTGGCCCGCGCCGGGTTCGTCGATGTCGCCGCCGTCGGCAATGAGGTGATGTACCGGGAGGAGCTCGAGGAGTCCGAACTCATCGAATATATCCTCAGGGTAAAGCAGGCCCTGCCGGACATCCCGGTAGGCTATGTGGATGCCTATTATGAATTCACCAATCGCCCGGCCATCACCGAGGCTTGCGACGTGATTCTGGCCAACTGCTATCCCTATTGGGAAGGGTGCCACATCGATTACTCCCTGCTGTACATGAAGCAGATGTACTACCAAGCGAAGCAGGCGGCACCGGGCAAGCGGGTCATCATCACCGAGACCGGTTGGCCCAGCGAGGGAGACCCCCTTGGCGTGGCCGAGCCCGGCTACGAGAATGCCCTCAAGTACTTCATCAACGCGCAGAACTGGTCCCAGAAAGAAGGGATCGAAATGTTCTACTTCTCAGCCTTCGACGAAGGTTGGAAGGTCAGCGCCGAAGGCAGTGTCGGCGCCTTCTGGGGCCTCTGGGACCACGAAGAAAAGCGCAAATTCTAATCGCGCTTTCTGCGCCTCTCTTTCTTTTGATCAGTCCAAAACGAGGCGGGTATGGCCGCACGTCTCGCCTTGGGCATCGGTCCAGACCAACACGAAGGTGCCGCGCGGCCACGCCGCAACGCTGAGCATGTTGGACCCCGCTGGACGGCTGTCCATGCTGTGCACGTGCCGGCCTGAGGCATCCTGGATCAAGAGCGATTGGGCCTGCTCCGGCCAGGTCACATGCACCGCATCCTTTGCAGGATTGGGGTAAACCCATGACGCGATGACTTCCGGCGCCTCCGGTGCAGCGATGTCCACAGACACGTCCCCGTTGGCAAAGGCATACTGGCCCCGGCGCAGCCGACTCACCTTGAAGACGCCCCCTCCGTTGAAGGCCGAACCCATCTGAATTTCATAGTCGGGGTATTCAATCCACGGGTCTGCGGGGGTCTCCCGCCAAGCGAGGAAGGCCTCCTCCTCCGTTTGGCCGTAGAGGTCGAAATCGAGCTCATCCTCATCGCCACCGCGGTAGGTAAACCGCGCATCAAGCAGCAAACCTTCGTCAGGCCAGATCCCATCGACCGACCAGAAGTGCGTGCTGCT
>DGOE01000049.1 GCA_002389295.1 Flavobacteriales bacterium UBA4474
CGGCACCGTCCCCCAAGACATGGAGGCATTGGAACGCCTGCCGGGCGTGGGGCACAAGACGGCGTCTGTGGTCATGTCGCAGGCCTTCGGCGTCCCAGCCTTCCCTGTCGACACCCACATCCACCGCCTGATGTACCGCTGGAATTTCACCAACGGGAAGAACGTGGAGCAGACCGAGCGCGACGCCAAGAGGCTGTTCCCAGAGGACAAGTGGAACAAGCTCCACCTGCAGATCATCTTCTACGGCCGCGAGTACTCCCCCGCCCGCAGCCCGAAGCGCGACCGGGACTTCATCACGCGGACCATCGGCCGCAAGTCCGAAATCGCCAAGCTGAAGTAGCGAGAGACGATGGGCTTCTTCTCCAACGACTACCCCAAACGGATGCCTTTCTTGGAGCGGGTGGGCAAGGAAATGCGCTTTCGCAAAGCCGTTCGCCAGTCCGCCCAAAAACACGGCCAACCGCAGTTCGTGCTGGTCCACCCCGATTGGCCGAGCAAGCGCGCCAGCATCATGGCCTACGCCGACGCCCTCGGTTGGGCGGTCACCAACCGCAAGGGCACGCCCGCCCGATACAAGGGCACAGTGAACATCCAGCTCGCCTTTGACGACCGCACCGAAAAGCGGCAGGCCCAGCCCGGCATGTGGAACGGCCATTGTCTGGACATCAGCAAGAGCACCCTCGACCGCCACCACCGCGAGGTCTTCGGCTACGGCCTCGCCGTGGATCCGACGGCCCACGCCGGCCCGATGCTCGAAAAATCAGAGGGCAACGCCGTCCACGACGGCCGCGAAATCCAAGGCCCCCTCGACCCAAGCCAGGTCCAGCCCGGCAAGGTCTACCAGCGCATCCTCGACAACCGCACCGAGCAAGGACTCTACGAAGACCTCAGGGTGGTGGTCATCGACGGACAGCTGCCGGTGGTCTACCGCAAGCGCAAGTCACAAGACGTCAGATACACCAACGAGACGGCTGAAGTGGATTTGGCGAAATCGCCCAAAACCGTCCTTTCTGACGCAGAAATCGCCCAAATTCTCGCGATTTCGGTCAAAATGTGCGCAGAATTCGCAGAATTGGATGTGCTCCGCGACCGCCAAGATGGGCGCATCTATTGCGTGGACCTCAACCCCACCCCCTACGGCCCGCCCGCTGGCCTTGCCGAGCGCGAAAGAAGCAGGGCCCTCAAACAGATTCAAGCCTTGCTCGGGCCTTGAAGCCAGGACATCATCCTTGGCCGAGCGCCCGGATGGTGCGCATGGGGAGGAACATCCTGCCGCTGTCGGGCAGGGCGATGAACCCATAGCGCGCATAGAAAGTGGCAGTTCCATCATCCAGGGGATCGACCACCACCGCCATGGCGCCGACACTTTCGTCGGACAACCACAGGCACCTGAGCAGGGCGTCCATCAACAGGAGTTCTCCCAGCCCTTGCCCTCGGCAAGACAGGTCCCGGGCCAAGCGTCCAAGGAGGATGATTTGACTTCGCAGGTACTGGCCAACTTCTTTCTGCACCCTTTTGATGAGTGGATGGTGTCGCGGTTTTCGAGTTGCGGATATGCGCGCTATGTGGACGATTTTGTTTTGATCAGCAGTTGTCAGTGGGCGTTGCGTGGGGCGGTTTCAAAGGTGCGGGTGAAGTTGAGGGAGGAGTTCGCTTTGAAGCTTCATCCGCGCAAAGTGAAGTTGCAACGTGTCCGGCACGGTGTACCCTTTCTGGGAGTGGTTGTTTTTCCGGGTCGCTTGCTTCCGGACCGGAGGCCCCGTGGGAGCTTTAGAGAAGCCATACACGGGTTCAATCGATTGGCCGTGAGCGAGGGAGACGCTGTGGCCATGGGCCAATGGGATGCTTCGTTCAGGGCTTCGCTGAACAGTTACTTGGGTGGGTTGTCGCAAACGCGAAGCAAGGGCTTTCGGTTGAGGTCATGGCGCAAGGTGAAAGCCCCTTGGCAAGAGCGTTTCGTGCTTTCCTCTGACGCCAGGAAGATTCAGCCGAGGAGATAGTCCTTCAGAGCGGCGTAAGTGGCGGAGATGGGGACGGCCTGTTTGGGGCGGTCGATGATGGCTTGAAGGCGTTCGGGCATCTCGGGTTCCTTGCCGATGACGGGGGCCACGACGTCGCCGAATTTGCAGGGAGCTGCCGTGTGGAGGTAGACGCCGATGGCGTCCGAGTCTTGTTGGAGCGGGGCGTCGAGGGCCTGATGGCCGATGGCGCCGTGGGGATCGCAGACGTAGCCGCTGTCTTTGTGGATGCTGGCGATACGCTCTTTGGTGTCGGCGTCGCTGAGGTGGAATCCTTGGACCTTGGCTTTGAAGGCGTCGAAGTCGTCTCCGAAGAGGCGGGTCAATCGCACGAAGTTGCTTGGGGCGCCCACATCCATGGCGTTGGAGATGGTGGCTACGCTGGGGCGGGGCTGGTATTTTCCTGTGGCGAGGTATTCCGGGACGACGCTGTTGGCGTTGGTGGCGGCGATGAAGCCTTTGCAGGGCATGCCCATTTTGTGGGCGAGCAAGCCGGCGGCGAGGTTGCCGTAGTTGCCGGAGGGCACGCTAAAGAGGACGTTTTCGCCCAACATGTGGACGGTGCTGGCGTAGTAGGTGGCCTGAGGTATCCAGCGCGCGATGTTGATGGAGTTGGCGCTGGTGAGGGGGCGGGCGGCTTGGAGCTGGGCGTCGAGGAAGGCCTCCTTGACCATGGCTTGGCAGTCGTCAAAGGCCCCGTCGACCTCCAACGCTTGCACGTTGCCGCCGACGGTGGTGAGTTGTTGTTCCTGGACCTTGCTGATGCGGCCTTTTGGGTACAGCAGGACCACATCGATGCCGTCGACGTTATAGAAGCCTTGGGCCACGGCGCTGCCGGTGTCGCCGCTGGTGGCCACGAGGACGGTGACCTTCTTGTCGCTGAAGTGGGCGATGGCGCGGGCCAGGAAGCGGGCGCCCACGTCCTTGAAGGCGAGCGTGGGGCCGTGGAAGAGTTCGAGGGCGTAGCGCCTTTCGTCGGTTTCGACGAGGGGGAATGGGAAGTTGATGGCCTCTGCGCAGATGCGCTCGAGGTCGCTGCGCTCCATGGAGCCTTCGGCGTAGGGCCAAATGATCTCCGTGGCCAGGTGGTGGGGCTGCGTGTCCTCATCGCCCATCCAGGTCTCCATGGGGAGCGTGGGGATGTGGTCTGGGAAGTACAGGCCGTTGTCCGGGGGGAGTCCCTGGAGGATGGCTTCGTGGAAGGCCGCCGTGACGTTCTTGTTGTGGGTGCTGTGGAACTGCATGGCGGTCAGGCTTCGATGATGCGGGCGCCTTGGGCGGCGATTTTGCCTACGTGCACGTGGTGGTCCATGCCTTCTTGGAGGAAGACGGTGGAGATGGCTTGGCCGATGGCCTTGGCCGTGTCGTTGTCAAAGCTGATCCAATAGCTGGACGGGCCGCTACCGCTGATGCCCCCTGCCCTGGCGCCGGCATTCATCGCGGCGGCTTGGACTTCATTGAAGTGGGGCTGGAGCGGAATGCGATGGGGTTCGGCGAGTACGTCTTGGAGGGCAAAGGCGGCTTCCATGGCATCACCGGTGTGGCAGCAGTGCACGAAGTGGCCGAGCTGGGCCATCTGGTGGAGGGCATCCTTCATGGGGACGTGGTAGGGCAGTACGGCGCGCGCTTGGGCCGTCTTGATGACGGTTTGCGGGTGCACAACGGTGAGGTGCCAGTCTGGGGCGGGCAGGTGGTCGATGCGGCCATCAGGTGTGCACAGGCACAAGCCGCCAAAGAGCGCAGGTGCAACGTTATCGGCATGGCGTGCACCGCTGGCAATTTGCTCGCCGTCCAGGGCCAATGGAAGGAGTTCGTGGGGCTTCAGCTCGGCGCCGGCCAATGCGGCCACGCCAAAGGCGGCGCTGGCGGCGGAAGCTGCGCTCGACCCAATGCCGCTGCCGGGAAGCACGGCCTTGTGGATGGTGAGCGCTACGCCCCACGATACGCCAAGGGTCTGAAGCACGCTTTGGGCAGCCTTGCCGCTGACATTGCGCGCCGGGTCCATGGGAAGGCCGTCGTGCCCGAGAATGGCAGATATGGTGACGCCCGGCGTGTCTGTGCGCTTGAGGTCCAGCCGCTCGAGTGGGCGCTCCAAGGCGAGCCCCAAACAGTCAAAGCCAACGGTGAGGTTGGCGACTGTGGCCGGAGCGGCTACGGAGATATGGTCCCTGGGGGTCATGCCTTTGTCTTAGCGGCTGGCGGCGATGCGGATCAGGTCGCCAAAGACGCCCATCGCGGTCACATCGGCACCGGCGCCGGCGCCTTGGATGATGAGCGGGCGCTCGGCATAGCGGTCGGTGGTGAGCAGGACGATGTTGTCGGTGCCCTCGATGTTAAAGAAAGGATGGTCGGCCGGCACGGTGGTCAAGCCGGTTGAGGCCTTGCCCGTCTTGGCGTCAAAGGAGCCGACGTATTTGAGGCGCTCGCCCTTGGCGTTGGCGGCTTTCCATTTCTCTTGCATCGCCTCCTCGATCTCGGGCAGGCTTTCCATGAAGGCGTCAATGCTGCCTTCCATCTGGCTGTCGAGCAGGAACCCCTTCCCTTCCACGTCCTTCATCTCCAGTGTGTAGCCGGCTTCGCGGGCGAGGATGAGGATTTTGCGCTGCACGTCGATGCCGCTCAGGTCGGTGCGTGGGTCGGGCTCGGTCAATCCGGCAGCCCGGGCGTCCTCGATGACCTTTTTGAAGTTGATGCCGCCGTTGAAATTGGAGAAGACGTAGTTGAGCGTGCCGCTGAACATGCCCTCGACCTTGTGGATCCGGTCCCCGCTCTGCACGAGGTGCTGGATGGTGTCGATGAGGGGCAGGCCGGCGCCCACATTGGTCTCGAACCGGTATTCGACACCGGCGCGCAGGGCGAGTTCCTTGAGGCCTTCGTAGCGCTCCTGGGCATCGCTGGTGGCGACCTTGTTGGAGGCCACCACGGCAATGCTGTGGGCCAATGCCTCTTCGTAGACTTCGGCGGCTGTAGCGCTTGCGGTGTTGTCTACCAGCACGCTGTTTTCCAAATCCATGTCTACGATTGCTTGAACGAAAGCTTCAGGCGAGCTCGGGGTCTCGGAAGCCTCGAGTTGGGCCTTCCAATCGCCTTCGATGCCCGTCTCGGAGAGGAGCATCTTGCGGCTGTTGGACATGCCCATGATGCGGAGGTCCAAGCGGCGCGCATCGCGCAGGTCATCGCGTTGGGCGAGGATCTGATCGATCATCGTTCCGCCCACGTTGCCGACGCCGAGGCAGAAGATGTGCAGTGCCTTGACTTCGGTTTCGAAGAAGGCTTGGTGCATCGCCTGCAAGGCCTTGCGTTCGTGCTTGGCGTCGATGACGATGGAGATGTTGCGCTCAGTGGAGCCTTGCGAAATGGCGCGAATGCTGATGCCGTTGCGGCCGAGGGAGGCGAAGGCGCGCCCGGCGATGCCGCTTTGCTGGCGCATGCCGTCGCCCACAAGCGCCACGATGGCAAAGCCGGATTCGACCACGAGGGCGCCGATGCGGCCGAGTTGCTGGTCGGCACCAAACTCTTCGTTGAGGGCCTTCTTGGCGCCGTTGGCGTCGTCGTCTGCCACGGCGATGGAGATGGCGTGCTCGCTGGACCCTTGGGAGACCAGCACGACATTGACCCCGGCGAGGGACAGGGCGGTAAAGAGCCGGCGGGAAAAGCCGGGCACACCCACCATGCCGCCGCCACTGACGGTGATGAGGGTGATGTTTTTGAGGGTGCTCAATCCGGCCACGCCGCGGTTGGACAGTGGGGCGTCGGAGCGCCGGTCCTGTGGCAAGATTTGGGTGCCGGTGCTTTCCGGGTCGTCCGTCAGGCGGACGTGCATGGGAATGTTTTTCTCCGAAAGCTGGGCCACGGTGGGCGGAAAGACCACTTTGGCACCGAAGTGGCAGAGCTCCATGGCCTCGGCGTAGCTGAGTTCATTGATGATGCGGGCCGAGGGCACGACACGCGGATCGGCCGTCATCATGCCCGCTACA
This sequence comes from Flavobacteriales bacterium UBA4474, assembly GCA_002389295.1. GTDB lineage: Bacteria > Bacteroidota > Bacteroidia > Flavobacteriales_D > Sanyastnellaceae > UBA8752. The sequence goes on from DGOE01000049.1 coordinate 5,996, forward strand.
TCCGTCCACTTTTCAAGCACAGTGGCGTCGAGGAAGCAAGCGGCGTAGGCGGCACTGAGGTCGCTTCCTCCCCTGCCGAGTGTCGTGGGCGTCCCGTCGGGTGCGCTGCCGATGAAGCCTTCCATGAGGAAGAGGTCACCGTCGTCGAACCCGGCGTGGGCAAAGCGGTCGCGGGAGGCGTCCACATCGAGGCGGGCTGAACCATAGTTGTCGTCCGTGCACATCAACTCCAGCGCATCGAGGCGCTGCGGCTGGAAGCCCAGGTCGCGGCAATGGCCCCACATGATGGGCACGGAGAGCCGTTCGCCCAGGCCGGTGAGTTCATCGAGGGTGCGGGCGCTGGCCTCGCGCAAGAGGAAGATGCCGTAGAGCAGGTCGTCGAGGTGGCTCAGGCGCTCCTTGAGTTCGGCCTCTATGGCGGCATAGGTGTCGCTTTCGAGCAGGTCCAGGGCGCACTGGATGTGGCGGTCGCGGATGTCGCGGGCCACGGAGCGGTAGTCGCCATCGCCTTGACGGGCCAGGCGTCCGGCTTCGGTCAGGGCGTCGGTAACGCCGCCGAGGGCAGAACAGACCATCAGGGCGCGGTAGCCCTCGGTCTGGCGCTTGTGCGTCAGCACGCGAGCGCAAGCGCGGATGCGGTCGGGATTGGCAACGGAAGAACCTCCGAATTTCAGGATCTGCATGGCAAGAGCCGGTTGGGTATCACCCTACGCATGGGTTGGCTTCAGGTTGCAGTTTGCCCTTGAAAATTGCCACCCCTGTCCAATCAGGCTTGGTCTTGGGCAAACTTGGAGATGACCTCCATGCTGACCCCCGTGTTGGAGAATCCGCCATCGTGGAAGAGGTTTTGCATGGTCACGTAGCGGGTGAGGTCGCTAAACAGGGTGGCGCAGTAGTCGGCACAGGCTTGGCCGTCGGCATTGCCCAGCGGGCTCATCGCTTCGCTGTAGGCCACGAATTCATCAAAACCCTTGACGCCGCTGCCCGCAGTGGTGATGGTGGGCGACTGGCTCACGGTATTGATGCGGACTTTCTTCTTTACGCCATAGTGGTAGCCAAAGCTGCGGGCGATGCTTTCGAGGAGGCTCTTGGCATCGGCCATGTCGCCGTAGTCGGGAAAGGTGCGTTGGGCGGCGATGTAGCTCAAACCCACGACGCTCCCCCACTCGCTGATGGCGTCGAGTTCCATGGCCGTTTGCAAGGTCTTGTGCAGGCTTACGGCGCTCACGTCAAAGGTCTTTTCGAGGTAGCTGTAGTTGAGGCCGGTGTAGTGCTTGCCCTTGCGCACGTTGGGCGACATGCCGATGGAGTGCAGTACGAAGTCGACCTGCCCGCCAAAGTGTTCCATGGCGCCCTCGAACAGGGCCTTCAGGTCTTCTACGCTGGTGGCGTCTGCGGGGATCACCGGGGCGTTGCCGCATTGCTCGGCGAGCTTGTGGATTTCGCCCATGCGCATGGCGACCGGGGCGTTGGTCAATACGATGTCGGCGCCCATGCGGTGCACGGTCTCCGCCGTTTTCCAGGCGATGGACATGTCATTCAAGGCGCCAAATACGATGCCTTTCTTTCCTTCCAGGAGGTTCATAGTGGTGTCGGTTGGAACCGCAAATCACGCGGTTTCGCCGGAATCTTGCGCAGGGTCGGGCAGTATCTTATCCGGGTTGAGGATGTGAACAGGGTCAAAGGCATCCTTGATGCGGCGTTGCAAGGCGAGTTCAGCAGGGCTGAAACGCAGGTCCATGTAAGGTTTTTGTACCCACCCTATGCCATGCTCTCCGCTCAAGGTGCCGCCGAGCCGGATGACCTCGCGAAACAGGGCGCGGATGGCCGTTGGCAGGGTGTCGTTCCAGGTGGCGTCGTCCAGCGCGCCCTTGAGGATGTTGACGTGGAGGTTGCCGTCTCCGGCGTGGCCATAACAGATGCTGTCAAAGCCGAATTCGGTGCCGATGCGCTTGACGGCGGCCAGGAGTTCCGGCAAGTGGCCCCGCGGCACCACCGTGTCTTCTTCTTTATAGGTCGAGTGGGCCTTGACGGCTTCGCCCACCTTGCGGCGCAGGTTCCACAGCTGGTCCTTTCCTGCGGCGTCCATGGCCATGAGGGGTTCGCCGGCATTGAACCGCTCCAAGGTGGTGGCGATGCGTTCGAGTTGCGGCATGAGGTCCGCTTCCCTGAAGGCGTCGACTTCGATGAGCAGGTGGGCCGCGGTATCGGCGGCGAGGGGCAATTGGCGGTCGCCGGTGAAGTCCATGGCGAGCGCGATGGCGGCCCGCTCCATGAATTCCAGTGCGCTGGGCTGGTTGCCGTCTTGGAAGAGGCCGGCTACGGCGCGGCAGGCGTCGGCGGGATCGGCAAAGGGCACCAGCAGCAGCGCGTTGTACTGCGGCCAGGGCAGCAGTTTGAGCGTGGCTTCTGTGATGATGCCCAGCGTCCCTTCTGAGCCGACCATCAGCTGGGTGATGTTGTACCCGGTGCTGTTTTTCAAGGTGTCGGCACCGGTGCGGATCACGGTGCCATCGGCGAGCACCACTTCGAGGTTGAGCACCCAGTCCTTGGTGACGCCGTATTTGACGGCGCGGGGTCCGCCGCTGTTTTCGGCGAGGTTGCCGCCTATGGTGCAGGTGCCGCGGCTCGCCGGGTCTACGGCGTAGAACAGCCCCTTGGCTTGGACGGCTTCCTGCAGCTCCTGTACGATGGCCCCGGGTTGGACCACGAGCTGGTGGTGGAGTTCATCGATCCTGACAATGCGGTTGAGCCTTTTGGTGCTCAAGCTGATGCCGCCCCGCACGGGCAACGCGCCGCCACTCAGGCCTGTCCAGGCACCTGCAGCAGTGACGGGAACGCCTTCGCCATGGGCCCAACGCAACACCGCTGAGACTTCTTGGGTGGACCGAGGAAACGCCACGAGGTCGGGAAGAAATTGCAGGTCTTCGGTGTGGTCGCGGCTGTGGTTGGACCGGTTTTCCTCGCTGTCTTGTATCTCGAGGTCGGGCACGACCGACTGCAGCTTCCGGCCGAGGGCGCTGTGTGGAAGGGGGGTCGAAGCATCGGTGGCCATGGGGGCTTAATTTGCCACCGCATTTGACATCATCGTCCACGGTTCCATCTGAATATTCCACAACCATGCGCATCACAACCTTGTTGGCCTTTTTGGTCGTGTTCCCTACCCTCTCCTCGACCGCTCAGAAAAACACGGTTCCCAAGGAACGTTGGAGCAACGAGAAAATTTGGTTTAGCCCCACCTTCCGTTCCGAAGGGGTGTACGGCATCCGCTCCATGGCAGATGGCGTCCATTACACGAGTTTGGAGTACACCGATGCGGGCAATGCCGTGGTGAAGTATGCCTATGCCACAGGCAACGCCGTGGACACTTTGGCCAAGAGCGAGGTGGTATACGGCGAGGCCGGTACGCGCATTTCGGGCTATCAGTTCTCTGCCGATGAGCAGCAGATCTTGGTCAGCAGTGAGGAGGAGCCGATCTACCGGCACAGTTTTTCTGCGGACTTCCATGTGTACCGCATCGGCAGTGACGAGGCGGCGTTCCCCTTGCGCAGCGACGGTGCCAAGGTGCGGCTCGCGACCTTCTCCCCCGCGGGTGACAAGGTGGCCTATGTGATGGACAACAACCTGTGGGTGGTCAATTTGGGCGATGCCAGCCGCACGGATCAATTGACCGATGATGGCCAATGGAACCAGGTCATCAACGGTGCATCGGATTGGGTGTACGAAGAAGAATTCGGCAAGGATCGGGGCTTCTATTGGTCGCCCGACGGCCAGTACATCGCTTACTACCGCTTTGACGAATCGGCTGTGCGGGAGTTTGGCATGCCCATGTACGGCACGCTTTACCCCGACCCATACACGTTCAAATATCCCAAGGCTGGGGAAATCAATTCGGAAGTGGCCATTTACGCCGTGGAGGTCGCCTCCGGCCGCACTTCGCCTCTGGTCGAGGTGGACGGCGACAACTACATCCCCCGGATCATGTGGATGGGCAAAACCGATGACCTGATGGTGATGCGGATGAACCGCCACCAAAACAAGATGGACTTGCTCCGTTTTGATTTGTCTGTCCTCGCAGACCAGGGGCGACCTGAGCAAGAGGTCATGTTGGTGGAAGAGGCGCCAACCCACGTTCCCGTCCAAGACAATTTCACCTTCCTCGCCGATGGCTCCTTTTTGATGACCAGCATGAAGGACGGCTTCAATCACCTCTATCACGTCCATCCCGGGAAGAGCGAAAAGCAATTGACGGAAGGCGCGTGGGACATTACCTCAGTCCAGGGGTACGACGCCAAGCGCAAGGTGGTCTATTTCGCAGGCTCCATGAAAGGGGCCACGCAAGGGCACTTGGCCAAGGTGGACCTCAAGGGCCGAATGACCCTGTTGGACGAAACGGCCGGCACCCACGGGGTACGCTGGAGCAAGACGTTTGATTACGCGATCCACAACCACAGCGATGCGGGCACACCTGCCGTCTACATGCTGCGCGACCGCAAGTGGAAGGAAATCCGCATGTTGCGCGACAACGCCGGCTTGCGCGAGACGCTGACGGACTACGCAGTGGCGCCGCGGGAATTTTTCTCCTTTACCGATGACGCCGGCGAGGAGCTGAACTGCTGGATGATGAAGCCGACGGATTTCGACCCTGCCAAGCAGTATCCGGTCTACGTGGCCATCTACGGCGGTCCCGGCGTGAATACGGTCAACGACAGCTGGGGCGGTACGACGTACTACTGGCACAATCTGCTCTGCCAGGAAGGCTACATCGTGGTGAGTTGCGATCCCCGCGGAACGCCCAAGCGGGGCCGTGCTTTTGAACACAGCACGTACTTGCAGCTGGGCAAGCTGGAGACAGAAGACTTCATCGATTTGGCCGAGCACCTGAGCGCCAAGGACTACATCGATGGCGACCGCATCGGCATACAGGGATGGAGCTACGGCGGCTACATGACGCTGCTGGCCATGACCAAGGGCGCTGCGCATTACGCGGCGGGCATCTCTGTGGCGCCGGTGAGCAATTGGAGGTTCTACGACAGCATCTACACCGAGCGGTTCATGCGGACGCCCCAGGAAAACGCCGATGGATACGATGACAACAGCCCCATCAACCACGCTGAGAAATTGGAGGGGCCCCTCCTCTTGGTGCACGGCTCGGCCGACGACAACGTGCACTTCCAAAACGCCATGGAGATGGTCGATGCACTGGTGGCCGAGGGAAAGGACTTTGATTTCTTTGCTTACCCCAACCGCAACCACGGCATCTACGGCGGCAATACCCGCTTGCATCTTTTTGACATGATGCTCGATTTCCTTCGTGAAAATCTCTGAGTAGACGGTGAACATCCGGTAATCCGACCCTTATCTTGGGCGCAACACCTTAATCGAGAACCCTACAATGTCCGATTCAAACGTGGCCCAAAGCGGCCATCCGCGTGGACTATACACGCTGTTCTTTTCCGAAATGTGGGAGCGCTTCTGCTACTATGGCATGCGCACCTTGCTCACCCTGTACTTGGTGAAATCCCTGATGAAGGGGGACTCCGAGGCGAGCCTCATGTATGGCGCCTACACCGCTTTGATTTATGCGGCCCCCGTGTTGGGTGGCCGTCTCGCGGACCAGTATCTGGGGTACCGCTATGCCATCTTGCTCGGTGCTGTCTTCATGGCGGTGGGTGAGTTCTTGATCCTCGGCGGCAACGAGATGTTCCTGCTGATTGGCATGGGGGCATTGATTGTCGGCAATGGGTATTTCAAGGCCAACATCTCCACCATTGTGGGCAAGCTCTACGAGGACAATGACCCGCGCAGGGACTCAGGCTTTACCATCTTCTATATCGGCATCAACATCGGCGCCCTGCTGGCCACCACGGTGGTAGCCTATGTGGGCGAGACATACGGTTTCCACTACGGCTTCGGCTTGGCGGGTATCGGCATGCTGTCCGGCCTGCTCATCTTCTGGTTGGGCCGCGAGAACTATTCTGCCGCGCCCGGTTTGGAGATCCGCGAGGCGGGTCTGGAGACCAAGTGGGGCATGAAGATGTACCAATTGATCACCTTGGGCTCGGTCCTGTTGATTCCGGTCTGTTATGTGCTCATCCTCAAAAACACCTTTCAAATTGGCGAAGGTGAGGGGGCGTTCACATTCCCATTGATGACGGTGCTGTTGTTGTTGCTCTTTGTCTATGTGGCCATGAGCTTGATCAAGGCTGGAAAGGCCGAAGGTGCCATGCACCGCGACCGCATGGTGGCGCTGGTCATCTTTATGGTCATCAATGTGATTTTCTGGGCGTGTTTCGAGCAGGCGGGCACTTCGCTGACCCTCTTTGCCGACCGCAATGTGGACCGCATGATCATGGGCTGGGAGATGCCGGCTTCCATGACGCAGTTCTTCAATCCGTTTTTCATCGTGCTCTTTGGTTCCATCTTCACATGGATGTGGGTGCGCCTGGACCGCATAGGGAAGAATCCTTCCATTCCCATGAAGTTCTCCCTGGGCATTTTGCAGTTGGGCATGGGCTTTTTGGTCACCATCATCGGCCTGCAGTTTGTGGATGAATCCACCGCCATGGTGCCCTTGCTGACCCTGTTGTTCCTCTACATGTTGCACACCACAGGTGAGCTTTTCCTCTCTCCCATTGGCTTGTCCATGGTGACGAAGCTCGCGCCCAAGAACATAGCCGGTACGGCCATGGGCGGATGGTTCCTGAGTTTTGCCATTGCCAACTATGCGGGCGGCCTGATCGCCACGCTCACGGGTGGCCACGGCGGCGGCGAAGTGGCCGAGGCGGGCTTGTCTGACTTGGAATTGAAGGCTGCAGGCTTGAGCCAATACGTGGATGTCTTCTCCACGTTGGGCTTTGTTTTGGTTGGCTTTGCGGTATTGATTGCCCTGCTCAACAAGCCGCTGAACAAGCTCATGCACGGCGTGCGCTGAGTCCTTCTGGCGATTTATTCACCTCTTTTACCGCCCCGATGTGCCCCGTGCCATTGGGGCGGTTGTTTTGTTGTGCGATATTTACAGCATGATGCGTTCAGTAATTCTGGCTTTTCTCGTGTTTTCATTCAGCGCTCCTCTGCTTTCGCAGGGCGCGGAGATCAATTGGATCAAGGTGGATGACCTTGAGGCGGCACAGGCCAAAGAGCCGCGCAAGGTGTTGATTGATGTCTACACCAAATGGTGTGGTCCTTGCAAAATGATGATGCGCAACACCTTCACCAATGCCGACGTGATTTCTTACATCAACGAGAACTATTACGCGGTCAAGTTCGACGCAGAAGGTCCGGACCCTGTGGAGTTCAAAGGCAATACGTTTAGCAACCCCACGTATGTCCCCAACAAGCCCGGTCGCAATGGCGTGCACGAGTTGAGTCGGGCGTTTAAGGTGAGGGCCTACCCCACCATTGTTTACCTCGACGAGGAGTTGGAGATGATCGCTCCCATCAGTGGTTACAAGAGCCCACAGCAAATTGAATTGTACCTCAAGTTCTTTGATACGGCCTATGCATCCGGCACGTCTCAAGAGGAGTGGGATGCCTTCCAGTCGTCCTTTACGCCGACCTTTCAATAAGGCAAAAACAGGGGAATCCCCTGATTTCCACAAAGACTTGGGGCCGGCTCTCGCTTTAAGGAGAGACGGCGTGTATTTTCGCGCCACGCAATGAACGTAGATACGATGACCGACACCGCCCGCCTGACATTTGAAGACAAGGAAGTTGAACTGCCTGTTGTGCGTGGTTCGGAGGGTGAGGTCGCCCTGGATATTTCCAAACTTCGGGCGCAGAGTGGCTTGATCACCCTGGACAAGGGATTTAAAAATACCGGCTCCACCACCAGTGCCATCACCTTTCTCAATGGAGAGGAAGGCATTTTGCACTACCGGGGCTATGGGATTGAGGACCTCGCTGAGAACGCGACTTTCATGGAGGTCGCCTATCTCCTGGTGTATGGTGACTTGCCGGACGCTGAGCGGTTGGCGTGGTTTGAGGAGAGCATCCGCATGCACACCATGGTGCACGAAAACATGAAGCGCTTTTTTGACGCGTTTCCATTGGGCGCGCACCCCATGGGGATGCTGAGCGCCATGTCCTCTACCCTTTCCACGTTCTATCCGGACAGCCAGGACCCCAACCGGTCCATGGAGGACATCGACATGACCATTCACCGCTTGATTGCCAAGTTGCCTACGCTGGCCGCGCAATGCTACAAGCACAACATGGGCCATCCCGCGGTTTACCCGGCCAACGACCTCAATTACACGGAGAACTTCCTGTACATGATGTTCGGGTTGCCTACGCGCGACTACGAGATTGATCCGGTCATCAACAACGCGATCAACAAGCTGCTCATCTTGCACGCCGACCACGAGCAGAACTGCAGCACATCGACTGTGCGCGTGGTGGGCAGTTCGCAGGCCAACCTCTACTCCTCCATCGCTGCCGGCATTTCTGCCTTGTGGGGGCCGCTCCACGGGGGCGCCAACCAAGCGGTCATTGAGATGCTGGAGCAGATCAAGGCCGATGGCGGAGACCTGCAAAAGTGGATCGACAAGGCCAAGGACAAGACCGACAGCTTCCGCCTGATGGGCTTTGGCCACCGCGTCTACAAGAATTTTGACCCGCGTGCGCGCATCATCAAGAAATCCGCTGACGAGGTGTTGGCCAAGCTGGGCGTCAATGACCCTGTGCTCGACATCGCCAAGAAGCTGGAAGAGGTGGCCCTGAACGACGAGTACTTCGTCAAGCGCGGCCTGTACCCCAATGTGGACTTTTACAGCGGCATCATCTACCGCGCCCTGGGCATCCCTACGGAGATGTTCACGGTGATGTTTGCCTTGGGCCGCCTGCCGGGCTGGATTGCCCAGTGGAAGGAGATGACGGAAAATGGCGAGCCCATCGGCCGCCCACGTCAGATCTACACGGGACACAACAGCCGTCCTGTTCGGCCCATTTCAGAGCGTTGATTCCATGCTGGATGCGGGATTGAACGAAGGCGTCTCGCTGTCGGTGGACAGTCGCGGTGTGGCCTACCTGACTTTTGCCCATCCGCGTTCCAACAGTTTGCCGGGTGCCGTGCTGGCTGCCTTGGCCGATGCGGTGCGTGGTCTGGGTGGGCGTTCAGATGTCAAGGTGGTGGTGCTCGGTTCGGCCGGGGACCGTGCCTTCTGCGCTGGGGCTTCGTTTGATGAGCTCGTGGCGATATCCGACGAGGAGGAAGGCCTGCGTTTTTTCATGGGTTTTGCCCATGTGATCAATGCGCTGCGGTCCATCCCACAGTTGGTCATCGGACGGGTGCAGGGCAAGGCCGTTGGCGGCGGTGTCGGCCTGGCTGCGGCCACCGATTATTGTTTGGCCACACGGTTTGCTGCGGTGAAACTCAGTGAGCTCGCTGTGGGGATTGGCCCGTTTGTGGTGGGCCCTGCCGTGGAGCGCAAGCTGGGCGTGTCGGCCATGAGCCAGTTGGCAGTGGATGCCACAGCGTGGCGGAGTGCCGATTGGGCCCAGTCCCGCGGTTTGTACGCCGATGTGCTCGAAGATGTGACTGCCTTGGATGCTGCGGTGGAGGCTTTGGCCGGACGCCTGGCAGCGTCAAATCCAGAAGCCATGGCGGAACTCAAGCGGGTCTTTTGGTCCGGTTGTGAGGATTGGGACACGCTGTTGGCAGCACGGGCTGCTGTGAGCGGCCGCTTGGTCCTCAGCGACTTCACCCGTGAGGCCATTGCACGCTTCAAGGCGGGTTGATCTGGCATTGGCCATTTGCTGATTCAGTGCTCACCTATCGTCGGGCACCCTTTGGCTCAAAAATTCAGGAATTGCACAGGTGCGGGTTGACGACCCGTGCCCTCAGTGTGGCCCTTTGTTGAAAGGCTGGGCGATATTGTACCCCATGCAAAAGCAGAAGAGGCGTTTGAGGTGGGACCGCATCGGAATGGTGGGGGGTGTTGTGGTCTTGGCTTCGCTGGGCATTGCGGCCATGGTGCCCGAAGGCGATGCGTTCGGTGACGCGGAGAGCGAAGGGCGCATGTCCTCGGTCTTGGTAGCTGATGCGCCCTTGGAGGAATCCATCGAGCAAGCCCCGTCCCCTGAGCTGGCAGCGCAAGGGGCATTGCACGAGGTAGAACAACAGCCTGAACCCAAGCAAACCAAACTTTCTCCGGCCCCTTCAGGCCCACTCCCCAGAAAAGGTGTGGCGCCGTGCAGCTGTTCCAAGCACACCATGAAGTTGGCGCGCAACCCCTACACCGCTCACCAAAAGCGGGCGCGGACCTTGCCCGGAAGCTTCTTCGTCAAGAATGAGGGGGAGCTGCAGGCTGGATTCGGAAGGGGCGACCTGGTCCGTGTGCCCACCGTGGGCAGGGGCTATCACTTGTCGGGGTTGCAGCACAGTGAACCCTTCTTGTTGCCTTCGACCATGAAGGTGTTGGAGACCTTGTCGGGCCGCTTTGCCGATGCAATGGAGGGCACGGATGATGAAGGGGTCTCCATTCGGATCACCAGCTTGACCCGCACGGAGTCCCAACAGCGCCGACTGCGCCGCCGCAATGCCAATGCATTCAATGGCCAGAGCACCCACAACTATGGTGCGAGCTTTGATGTGGCGTTTATTGACAGGCCGCACGACGGCATCAAATGTGGGGGACCTTCTTGGGCCTTGCAGACCATCTTGCAAGACATGCAGAAGCAGGGCGAGATCCTGGTGATTCCAGAAGGACATTGCATGCACATCACACCGCGCAACCCATGAAATTGACTTGGTTCCGTTTGTTGAGTGCATTGAACAAGGTGGCCTTGCCCAAGATCTACCGCAAGCCCAACCTCGAGCGTCTTTCGGCGCTGGACAAGGCGGTCGTCGGTTGGAAGATGTGGGTGACTTACCGGCGCCTCGACGCGGAGAGTGCCCACCAGGTTGCGGTGGCTGAAAGCAACGCGACAGCGCCCGCCAAGGCATAGGCTTCGGGCGCCCCTCCGGCCATCAGCGCTGCCGTGGGGATGAAGGCGAGGTCCACCATCCACGCAAAAGCCAGCCGTCCCCTGCCCCATCCGCGGTTCCAGAGTTCACCCACAGCGGCGAGCGCGGCAAAGACCCATGTCAGCACTGCCGCCAGGGCCACGCCCGACAGAGCGTCTTTTTGCTGCAAAACGAGCAAGGCCGCAACCAGGAGGATGACCCAACGGCTGATCAGCAACACGGTCACAGGTGAAGTGCGCTGGGGGTTGAACTTTTGTTCGGTGCCGTTGATGGCTGGCGGATCTTGGGGGCCGCCGACGCTTTCGGGATACCAACCGGGCGCGGCAAACAAAAAGCGCAGACGGTCCCACCAACCCGGTATGCGGCGCAGGTCGTTCCAGAGGTTGGCCACGGGCTTCCACTGCGCGTAAACGGGGTTAAACGACGCTGTGGGGCGGGTGATCCCGTAGGTTGGCTTGACGATTTCCTCTTGAAAGGTGCCAAACATGCGGTCCCAGACGATAAACACACCGGCGTGGTTGCGGTCGATATACTCGGGGTTGCGGCCGTGGTGGACACGGTGGTGCGAAGGGGTGTTCATCACCCACTCCAGGGGCCCCAAGCGGTCGATCAACTCGGTGTGGATCCAGAATTGGTACAGGAGGTTGACCGCCATGCAAGTCAGAAAGATTTCAGGCGGGAATCCCATGGCGGCCAGGGGCCAGTACACCCACATCAGCAACACTTTCTGCAGCACGCTCTGCCTCAAAGCCACCGCGAGATTGTAGTCCTCGCTCTGGTGGTGAACCACATGACCGATCCACAAGACATTGACTTCGTGGCTGAGCCGGTGGGCCCAGTAATAAGCGAAGTCGCTGAGCACAAAGGCGCCAACCCAAACGCTCCATTGGGCATCAAAGACCCAGGGGCGCCAACCTGCTGTCATGTGAAATACGGCGGTATACGCGCCGATGGTGATGACCTTGGAAAACAAGGCACTCGACTGGTCCATGATGCCGCACCCGATGTTGGCCATGCTGTCGCCCAAGCGGTAGAGCCCCTTGCCTTTCAGTTTGTCCCATGCGACTTCCAACCCGATGAGGGCGAAGAAGATGGGAATGGACAGCACGATGAGATTCACGGCTACTAAAGATAATGGACCTCCTTTTGCCTCACCTGCTTTGGGGTGTGGCTGTCAGACTTACCTTTGCCGCCCATCGGAGAGATGGCAGAGTGGTCGATTGCGGCGGTCTTGAAAACCGCTGTACCGCAAGGTACCGGGGGTTCGAATCCCT
>DGOE01000037.1:0-174 GCA_002389295.1 Flavobacteriales bacterium UBA4474
GGCGTCGAGTTGTGCGTCGGTCAACACCACCCTGAAAAGGTGGACACCTTGGCGGCCCAATGGGTCGGGGGCATCTGGGCCGAGTCCGCACACCATGCAGTTGTGGTGACGCAAGCCCGGCAATATGTTGGGAATGTCCTGGGTGCCGGCTTGTACCTTGAGGATGGCAAAACG
>DGOE01000037.1:279-8740 GCA_002389295.1 Flavobacteriales bacterium UBA4474
TTCCTGCGCGCACTGAATTCACCATCCTCGGGGATTTCACCCTGAAGGAGCAGGTAAGACTCAAAGACCTGCTCAGACCAAGATTCTTGCAGCCTCTTTCTCAAGCCGATGTCCCGGACGACAACGGCGATGCCGCTGCTGTCCTTGTCGAGCATGTTGACGAAATGCACGGCGCGCTCGACGTTGCCCTTCTCTTCGTCACGCGCCAGAAGATATTCTTTGACCCTGGTGAAACTCGTGTCTACCCGAGGATTGGGTGAGGCCAGCACCCATCCTGCCGGCTTGAGGTAGCAGAAAATGTCTTCGTCCTCGTACAGCACTTCGAACGGAAGGTCGTCGGCGGGCCGAATGCTCTTGGCGGCATTGGCCGGTTCGGCTTTGCGCGCTTCTTTTTCCTCTGGCACAGAGATTTCTTGGCCTATGGGGATGACCAGTGAAGGGATCTTGACCACATCACCCTCCACACGCACAGCGCCCCCTTTGATCAGGTTGCGCGAAGCGGTGACGCTCCGCAGGCCCAGTTCGGAGCGGACGAGGGCGTGCAACGGGGCTTCGATTTCCGACGTCCAGCGACGGATGTTGAGCTTAGGGCGAGGGGGTCTGGCGGCCATTGAGGATGCAAGATGCATCCGGATTGCTCATTCGGTGCAGGATTCACCATACAATGCCAGCAGGGCCAGCACATCGTTGGCCGATACGGTGCCATCACCGGTGATGTCCACTGTGCAATCTGAAAGGCAGCCGAATTCAGCCAGCAGGCTCAGTACGTCTGATGCGCCATACAGCCCATCCCCGTCCATATCGGCCGCGCAGGCGGGAATCAGACAGTCATGGCCGCAGGTGCCGTCGTCCGCGGCAGCTGCGGGGTCAAAATTGCAGGCTGTGGGATCGGTGCATCCAGATAAACCAGGCAGGGGCAAGCAAATTTCGCCACCAATACCAGATGAGAAGCCAATGCCGGCCGCGCCGGATGAGCTGACAGACCAAACGGTGTCTCCATGGATGGACAGCAGGTCCAACGCGCCTTCCATGCCGCACAATGCGCCGGTGAAGCCGTTGGCCCCCATGTCGTGGAGGAGTACATCAAAACACCCATGGCTGAGGCACAGGGTGTCGTATACCACTGATTCTATGGGGAAGTGTTGCCTGCGGTGCCACACCTGGCCTGTCGAGTCCGCCAAGGCCCATGCCGACTCCATAGGGTTGCAATCAGCCAATGTGGCCATGACGATTTCGCCTGTGCCCTCTCGGTGTTCCCATGGCACGCCGAGCACGTCGTTTTCGGACACTGCGTCTGGGCCGCCTGCCAGTTGGCCTGTCGCCAGGTCTCCATCTAAGCCGACGACGTCGAGTATGCGCACTGTCAAATGCTCACCCGGCGACACCGCGCCGCGCTGGGCGTCCGGCCACGTCAGGCGCTGCGTGGCGTTGGGTGCCAGCGCAAAGCCATACGATACGGTGTCCACGTCATTCCAAATAAGGGTTGTAGCCACAAGCGTATCTGACCCCGCATTGCGCAACGTGGCGGTGACATTGAGCGGTCCGGAACACCGGTCTGCCTTGGCGCCGTTGATGGCCGTAATGGCGGCATCCCTCGTTGCAGGAGCATGCAGCGGGGCCTTCCAAAGCCCGCTTCCATAGGTGGCCAGCAGTATTTCGCCGGTGGCTCTGCGGATCCCGAGGTCGCTGCACAAAACTTCGGGGAGTCCTGATTTGTAGGGCTGCCAAGCCGTGCTGTCCGAAGTTTTTACGTAGACGCCGGCATCCGTGCCGGCGTAAAGGTCTCCTGAAGCGTTGTCGCGCACGATGGCATTGACGGGCAATGCAGGTAGGCCTTCACTCGATGAGCTCCAATGAGCGCCTCCATCCTCAGATGTCCATACACGGTCCGCTTCGGCGTATCCGCCAAAAGCGAGCCACATGTAGTTGGCATTGGTGTCGTTGAATACGATGTCCAAGACCGGCAAGCCAGGGAGGCCCGAATAAGGCGTCCATTCAGACAGGTTGTGGGTCACAAATGCATTGGTGCCGCGCGCCACGGCCACTGTGCTATCGGCGGCCCGTGCAATGGCCAACACTTCGATCGCAGGACCAGCCACGGCTTCGGTCTGGTTCCATGAGGCGCCGGCGTCATCGCTCCAGTACACCCTGCGTTTGGCCACAAACACCCGGTTGGGTTGGTTGGGGGCATAGGCCATGGGGGTGTTCCAATCGCCTTGCTCATTGACGCCTTCAGCGTTGCTCCAAATCCAAGGCTGCCAGCTCCATCCGCCGTCGTTGGACCGATAGGCCTTGCCGTAGTACTCTGCCGCGACCAAGGTGTCCGGTCCCAAGGGGTCGATCAGGCAATGGAAACCGTCTGCACCCAAAACTTGCGCGTGTTCACCGCGTTTGAGCAAGTTGACGCCATTGTCCTGCCACCCTGAGATCAGCCGGCCCGGCTGCATTTCCGACCAAGCCAGGTGGTACACCTGGGCCACTTCTAGTCCTGTGCTCACGTCTCGGATGTCACCGGCGGTCAGCCGGGCCACCCCTCCGTCGTGGGCGCTGATCCATTCTGAGGTCCCCGGAATGAACGTGAGGGCGTGTTGGTCGGCGTGAACGAAACTGGCGGAGTCTCCTCCAAACCAGTGGCCCCTGCATGCCCATTGTGAGCCGCCATCGAATGACTCCCATAAGTTGATGCCGCCTGCAACCATGTGCTGGCTATCCAACGGATCCACAGCGAGGGCGAGGTCATAAAATCCCTGCCCCCCCGCATCGATGCCATTGACTGTCCAGCCCAAAAGATTGGGCAGGTCGGGCACCTCAGTATACGTGGCGCCACTGTCCGCACTGATGTACAGCCCCAACAGCCCTTGCGAACCGCTTTTGGCGGCGATGGCGACGACCTGGGCGGGATTCGATGCGGAAGTCGCCAAGGTGTACCTGCTGGCGAGATACAGTGAAGGCATGCCGGGGATCAGCGCCCAATTCCGGCCGCCATCGGTGGACCGGTAGAGTTCTCCTGGCCTCTTTGCAGCGTGCCACACCGAGGAGTCACCGGGGTGTGGCAGCAGGTCGGAGAAAATGCCCTCCAGGGTGCGGGTAAAGGAGACGCCTCCATCCTCGCTGAGCCACAGGCCATCTGATGTGGCGGCGAGGATCTGGTCGGGGTCCCCTGCCTTGCGGTGAACGCGGCTGCAGGTTTTTCCTTCGGCCATGGCAAAGGACAGTCCGGTGGGTTCCCAAGTCTGCCCGCCATCGCAGGTTTGCATCAAACCTATGGCGTAGGCGCTGCCGAAATCGCTGTCACCCGTCGCCGCCAAGATGCAGTCGGGAAGGTCGGGGTGCAGGGCAATGTCTGAGGCCCCCATGCCTGCCCAATCCTGGGTGCCCATCAAGGTCCAATCGAGACCGGACTGGTCCGAAAACCAAACACCCCCGCTGGGTGCACACGCAAACCAACGGGAGGTGTCGAGTGGATCTACGACCACGCGGTTGATGCGGCCGGCGCCGCCGATCAAGGGCAGGCCTTCGGGAACGGCCCGCTTCCACACAGTGTCGGTCTCTGCCGTTCGTGCCTGTCGCCCAGCGCGTTCCCATTGTGTGGCAGACCACACAGCGTCTGCTTCAAAACTGAGCGCGCTGTCAAAGGCAAAGCGCGCTTCGGCGAAGTGCCGCCAGCGCATAAAGGGCTTGAAGCCTTTTCCGCGTTGGGGGGTGCTGTCGGACCAAGTGGTTTCAAATGACGTTATGGCCCCATTCCAATCGCCCCCATCGAGCATGCCGTCGCTCCAGTGCTGTGCATGCAGCTGTCCCCCGTTTGTGCCCAAAAGGCAAAACAAGAAAGCGGCATGTAAGGGCCAATTCGACCCCTGTGCAACAGGGCTTTGGAGCATGGTGATTTATTCGGTCCACTTGAAGATGCAACTGAATTGCTGAGGAATGCACACCGGGGGCAAAAGCGGTCCCCACCGGGTCGTGAATTAGATTACTTCATTCTGGACAAGCCACACCGAAGGTCGCCAACGCCATCAAGACATCGCTGGCAGCGACCAAGCCGTCGCCATTAAGGTCGGGCGCTCCGCACCCGGATTCACAACCAAAAGCACTGAGCATCACCAGAATGTCTGAGGCACCACGGAGTCCGTCGCCATTGAGGTCACCAGGGCATGCAATTTCGGCTTCGTCACAAATTCCGTCTCCGTCTTCGTCGTTGAGGCACCGGCCGAGGCAATCAAATGTGGACACTCCGTCGATGATCGATTCTGGATAGAGGTCCTCGGGCGTGGCGCATGAACCGTCGTCAATGCTGGCCCCTGGATTGAAATTGCAGTAATCCGTGTCCGTGCAGCCACTGCATGTCTCATAATCGCAGGAGTTGTCGTCATCAGTGGCCCCTTCATCATAGTTGCAAGCACCGCCATCGGTGCATCCCATGGTTTCTTCTTCGTCACAGATGCCGTCGTTGTCCGCGTCGTTCAAGCAGATGTCGTCACAATTGACAAAGGGCTTGTTGTACAGGTCAACCGGATAGGTGCAAGAGCCGTCATCTATGGCGGCGCTGGCGTCGTAATTGCAAGCCGCGGCTTCCGTGCACCCTCCGCAAGTGAGGTAATCGCATGAACCGTCCGAGACCCATGCGTCGGCGTCGTGGTTGCAGGCGGCTGGATTGGTGCACCCAGCGCAAGAAGCGAAGTCACAGGAGGCGTCGTCGAGTGTCGCCGCAGCCAGGAAGTTGCACGCGCTGATGTTGGTGCATCCGCTGACCTCCTCTTCGTCACAAATGCCGTTTCCATTGGCGTCGTTCAGACAGACCCCGTTGCAATCCACATGGGGAGAGGCATACAGGTCGTGCAGGAAGAGGCACGTCTCGTTGGAAGCCATGGTAAAGGCCGCATCGTAATTGCACGCCACATTGTCGAGGCACCCATAGCAGTCGAATACGCAGCTGCCATCGTAGGTGTCGGCATTGGGGTTGTAGTTGCACGCTTGGGAAATGGTGCACCCCTCGATGACCATCATGCCGGACCGGCCTCCGCCGTCCGTGCTCATCCCCTGCCCTTCGCAATTGGTAAAATCGCAAGACTCTACGCGGTACAGATCGGCGTCCGGATCGTAATTGCAGGCAAATCCGAGTGGGCATCCTGCACAGCTGACCAAGTCACAACTGCCGTCATCTGTGTTGGCGGTGGGGTCATAATTGCACGCTTTGGGAGCGGTGCAGCCCAGGTAAAGACACCCTTGATCAATGTTGGCACAAGGCTCAAAGTTGTTGGCTTCCACATCTGTGCATCCCGCGATCCTCAAGGCCGGTTGAAAGGTGTTGACTTCGCACAGGTCGAGTTTGGCGTCCACGTCAAAGCCAAAGACTTGCTCCTCCGAATTTGAAAAGGTGTTTCCTTGAAGGGTCATGGCCATTGGGGCCGTTCTGGTCAGCGCAGTGCCATGAAGATTCAGCGCGCAGTCGTGCATGGTGAACGCATCGGATGCGTCGCCTGAATCAACGGCAACGCCGATTCCGCCTGGATTTTGGAAGGTGCAGGATTGCAGCAGTGTAGCGCCGATTGAGTTGGCATCGTGAAGGATGGACAGTCCCACTGCGTTGTCTTGGGTCAGGCTTGAGGACATGGAGAGCGATCCCGACACCTGGCTGATGCCCGTCTCGAATCCGCTCACTTTGGTGTACTCAATGGTCACATCGTGGCGGGCGGTGATGCCAGCCACACCTGATTGGCCTGCGCCCGTTATGACAGCGTTGCGCAGCGTCAACCCGGCAGCCGTCTCTGTTAATTCAAGCCCGTCTTGTCCTGTGGGGGTCAGTTTGATGCCGTCGATGACGGGGTGTCCCCCAGTGATGACCAATCCCTGAATGATGGATTCGCTTGCGCGGTTGGCCGAGGACAAGCCTGACGTTCCCGCGTTGGCCCCCAACAGGGTCACAGTGGTGCTGATCTGCACCGGGGTTTGATCGAAGGTGCCCGACTCAACTTCTATTGTGGCGCCTTCAGTCGCGGCATTGACTGCACTCTGCACAGACATCCCTGGAAATACGACCATGTGTTGGGTGATCAAATCGTATGACACCAGCGGCGCGACATTGGCTCCGAGGGTAGCTGCGATTTGCTTGACGTTGTCGTTGTGCACCAAAATGCAGCCCGTTAAGTCCCCTGGCGCTTCGAGTAAATAGTCGTACCCATCGGCCACCATATTGATGGGAAATCCGGAGCCGGAGCCCACGGGTACTTCAGAAGGACTGACCTGCACAATGACACCGCCGCCGCCGAGGCTTTGTGGTCCTTCGAGGTCGAGTGCACCCATGATTGTGACATCGTGGATCTCTTCTGAGAAGTAATTGGACTCCATGATGGCGATGTCCCCAAAGCCGTTGTCCGAGCTGGTTACGTTTTCGACAAGGATGCTCGAGCAAGAGCTCAAGGCCAATCCGAATCCAATGGCACTTCCGGAAACGGTGATGTTTTTGACTGTGTTCAATTGAGGCCCAGTCAACCCGTTCAAATCAATGCAGCTGCGGTTTGAATTGATGACCGCCACGTCTTCTATCGTAATTCCTGTGATGCCAGGTTCGCTGTGGACGGCGTAAGCAGTATTGACACCTCCCGCAGTAATGTGGAGGTTGCTCAAGGTGATGTCATCGCTGGAGAGCGTGATGCCCCATCCATCTTCTTGGGATACGTCAATCACAGTGATGCCGTTTTCCGCACCTGACAGTGTAATGGGGATTGTAATGTCTACATGCTCAGTGAACTGGTATGCCGCCAGTTCCAGATGATCACCCGGATCAGCATCACCTAAGGCACTGCTGATGGTTTCATGGTAATTGCCTGAAGTGAGGTTGTGCACAGGCTGGATATCAGTGCTTTGCGCCGAGGCCATTTCAAATGCGACCAGCGAGACCAGTGTAATGATTATTCGTAGCATGATTTCCGGTATTCGTCTACAAATATAAGCGTTTTGTAGGAGTTTTCCGGAGATTCAGCTGTTATTTTACAGTGTTGGTCGACTATCGGGCACGAAAAAGGGGCCGCAATGCGGCCCCTCTTCCTTTGAATATGTGCGTTGAATCAGTTCGGACAAAGCGTTCCGAAATAGCTGAGCATCTCCAGCACATCTGATGCCGTTACAAAGCCGTTTCCGTCCAAATCAGTGTCGCCGCAATCGCTGTCACAGCCATATGCAGCAAGAACCTCCAGTACGTCGGATGCACTGCGTATGCCGTCACCGTTGAAGTCACCAGGGCAGAAATCCTCATCATTGCAAATGCCATCATTGTCCGCGTCACCGTCGATGATCACTCCATCCACGCACGTGTCACAAGGGCTGGTGATGAACGTGCACGATCCATCGTCCTCAGTCGCTGCTTCGTCATAGTTGCAGGCAGTGGGGTCATCACAACCCAGCACTTCGATCTCGTCACACACACCGTCGAGATCAGCGTCGTTCAAACAATCACCATTGCAATCGAGATAGGTTTCATCTGGATAGGTGCAGGAGCCGTCATCCGTGGCGGCTATGCCGTCGTAATTACAGGCGTTGGGGTCTGTACAGCCGGCTTCCTCTTCATCACAAATGCCGTCATTATCAGCGTCATTGAGGCATTCATTCAGGCAGTTCACATAGTCCTTTCCATAGAGCGTGCTCGGATAGGTGCAGCTGCCGTCATCAAAAACAGCACCGTCATTGTAGTTGCATGCATTCTCATTTTTACAAGCTCCACAAGTCGTGTATTCACATGAGCCATCATCTGTGTTCGCTTCTGAGCCACTGAAATTGCAAGCGCCTTCGTCCGTGCAACCTTCAACAATTGCAACACAACTTCCACTCACATTAATGTAGCCTGCAAGACAATCGCCATTGCAATCAGCATTCGATGCGGCGAAGGTGCACAACGAATTGTCCGCATCTGTTGTTTCAGTGGAGTCATAATTACAGGCTGTTTCGTCCTTACATCCTACAATTTCCTCTTCGTCACACACACCATCCTCGTCCGTGTCAGCATTACAGTTTCCTTCACAATCAACGTATTCTACTCCATAAATATCAAGAGGATATTGGCACGTCTGTGCGTCCGGAATCGTAGCCTCAGGATTGTAATTGCATGCGTCAGAAACGGTACATCCAGAGCAACTCGTGTACTCACAACCGCTGTTAGTCGTAGCGGTACAGTCGAAGTTACAAGCCGCAGACAATTGACATCCGACGGATTCGTTGTCATCATAGACACCATTCCCATTGGAATCAGCTACAGCGCCCCCTGCATCCGTTAATTCAGATTGAACGTATACCGTGATCTCATTCCACATTCGGCGATTACCACAGTTGTTCAACACTTCGATTGCGAAAGTGTAATAGCCTTCAATAGTCGCGTCAAAACCTGTTCCATCAGGATTCAAATTTGCAATTTCAGTTGAACCCATGTTCGTGTTAATACCGAACGAAGAAAAATCACTTGCTTGGG
>DGOE01000126.1 GCA_002389295.1 Flavobacteriales bacterium UBA4474
CGACCCGTAGCATAGCTCATGTCGTCGTTGAGGACATACATGGTCCAGAGGTCGGTATTCGCCGCACAACCGTAGTCGTTCTTGAAGCCTCCGCCCCACGCCGTTCCCGCAGTGCGGTTATCGAAGTAGAAGTGGAGGTCCAAACCGCGGTTCGGATCGTTCATGTCCATCACAGCTCCCTCTAGGAGGGCTGTTCCATTTTCATACTGCGTCATGGTCACGCCACCAGCGGAGAGGTCCTCCACAAAGTAAGCGGCCTGGCTCATGTCACCACCGATATCGTAGAACTGCAAGAGGGCATCGATACCGTTGTTAAAGTCGGGGTCGTCACCTGCCGTGATTACCTCCCACGTTTGGCTTGTACCCCCTCCGGCTGCGTTTTGGTTGCGGCCGTCAAATTGCAGTTTCGTGCTGTAAACAGCGTCGAGCTCAAGCTCGGAGCAAGCGAAGGCGGCAACATCGTTCGCTGCCATGGCAGCGTCGAGTTCGGACTCACACTCTACAGAGTAGTCAGCAATGCTGCCTGTCATCTCCAATTCAGTGCAACCAAGGCAAGGATCAGCAGAAGCGAGGGCAATCACACCACCGAGGGTGTAGACCTTACTGCCGCTGTCAAAGCTATAGGCACCTTCAAGTACAGGGTAGATGTCTCCACTAATCAGGGACTGGATGGCACGGTTGCCAGCTCCATCATCACTGAATTGGAAAATCTCTCCGTACCAGTTGGTGAGCTGCTCTCCGTTCTGCAAAGCATCACAGAAACCGAGGAACACGTGACCCGCGAGCAAGTCACCGATGACCTCTTGGCTCAAGGCCTCCAGGTTGTAGCCAGCAGAAGACCAAGCAGCGTCCGTTGGAAGGAAGAGCGTACCGCAATTCGCCACCTGCGAACAGGCGGTGCACTGACCCCAGGTGTCATTGATGTCTCCTGAGCCCATGCTCCACAAGCGGTTGGCATAGCTGTAGTAGTCCGTGATGGGTGCACAAGCACCATTCAAATAGTCGTCATAACCATCACCGTACAAAAGGTCGGCACCGAAGTCGAGGAGGTCCTCATACTCACCGTTGATGACCCACTTGTATTCCATGTCGGCTCCAGGAGCAGGGTCAAAGACCACCTGCCAAATGCCATCGGATACCTCGGCAGCTTCTGGACCGCCGTTTGGATCCCAGCCCCACCAAGGGCCGCTGATGCGCACAGAGGTGACATCCTCAATTCCGCTGCAGCTCAGGTCCAAGCTCGCCACCATACCGGTGGACTGACCACCAACATCCGGAACGAATCCAATACCGAGACCGTCAAAAGCGTCAGCGAAGTTGCTGGAACCACCACCACCGGAGAGCACGAGGTCTCCGATAATGCTGATGGTGGAGTCCAGCTCATCACCAGATTCCGTGTTGATGATGTCAAGCACCTCATCAAGGTCCTCATCCTCATCACATGTTCCATCCTCGTCTGCGTCATTCAAACAAGCGCCGTCACAATCAACGTTGCTCGCGCCGTAGAGGTCAATGGGGTACAGGCAAGAGCCGTCTTCATTGTTGGCTTCAGCGAAGTAGTTGCAGGCCTCAGCCTCGGTACAACCGCTGATCACACAGGTACCATCGTCGATGTCGGCACCGGCATAGTAGTTGTCGGCGATCGGGTTCGTGCAACCCGTGCAGGAACCGTCGTCGTCCGTAGCCGCAGGATCGTAGTTGTTTGCGGCTTCATCCGTACAACCTGCAATCTCATCCTCGTCACACACCAAGTCGCCATCGGCATCATTCAGGCAAGCACCGTCGCAATCGACATTGTCCACACCATAAATGTCACTGGCATAGACACACAGCGTGTTGTCCGAGTCAGCGAGAGGGTCATCGTTGTAGTTACAAGCGGCAGGGTCGGTGCAGCTCTCGGTCTCGTCCTCATTGCAAACACCATCACCATCGGCGTCGTTCAGGCATGCGCCATCGCAATCGACGTAATCGATGCCGTACAAGTCAATAGGATACTGACATGAACCATCATCGTCGGTGGCAGGAGCATCGTAGTTACAGGCCGTCTCATCGGTACAACCCGCGATCTCGTCCTCGTCACACACCAAATCACCGTCGGCGTCATTCAAACAGACACCGTCGCAATCAACATTGTCTACACCGTAGAGATCGATCGGATACTCGCACAAGTCGTTGTTTGTATCCGTGTAAGCGCCATCGTTACAGGCATTAGGGTCAGTACAACCTTCCGTTTCATCCGCGTTGCAGACACCGTCAAAGTCGTCGTCATTGGGATTGACGGTTCCGTCGGGGTTGCAGGTCTCACAAGGATCGTCCGCGTAAACACAAGAACCATCATCGATCGTCGCCGTGTCATCGTAGTTACACGCGGTGGATGCGGTACACCCTGCGCAGGTCAAGTACTCACAAGAACCGTCGTCGTCAGTGGCAGCAGCGTCATAATTGCATGCACCAGCGTCTTGGCAACCACCAATTTCATTCTCATCGCAAACCAAGTCACTGTCCTGGTCATTCAGGCAGTTACCATCACAGTCCACGATGTTATTTGGGTACCCATCAGGGTATGTGCAGCTACCGTTATCATCCGTCGCCGCAGCGTCGTAGTTACAGGCTGCGGAATCCTGACAACCTGCGATTTCATCCTCGTCGCAAACAAGGTCACTGTCCGCGTCATTCAGACAATTACCGTCGCAATCGAGATTGTCAGCGGCAGGATATGTGCAGCTGCTGTCATCATCGGTAGCAGCTTCACTGTAGTTACAGGCCGTAGCGTCAGTACATCCCGGCACTTCGTCCTCATCGCATGTACCATCTTCGTCTGAGTCGTTCAGGCAATTGCCGTCACAATCGAGATTGGCACTGCCATAGAGGTCTGCAGGGAATTCACACGAACCGTCGTCGTCAGTGGCTGCGCCATCGTAGTTACAGGCCGTGGCGTCCGTACATCCCAAAACAGGTGCACCGGCACCGAAGTAGAAGGTGTCACGGAACTCGTTGGCACCATCACCATTGATGAAGACCTGGCAGTACAATTGACCACTGATGTCACCATCCGTGGTGAACTGACCGGCCAACACCTTGAGCTCAGGACCCGCAATTCCATTCGCATCACCGTTGAGTGCATACCACGCTCCACCGATGGCATCATCGATGGAAATGTTTCCACCGGGAAGACCTCCACCTGGGTCGAAGTTGGTTGCCCAAGGGTTTGCTCCGGATTGCACCGTAGATACCGCAGCTTCACCAGCTGCTGCATTGGGAGTACCCTCCAATCCGATGGTCACCCAACTGTCATATGCGAGGTCGGGGTAGACTCCGAAAAGCAAGCTATTGATGCCATTTGGAGTTGCTGCTCCTAATATGGCATGGTAAAAGCTTGTCGTCGTATTGACGAAAGTTGGATTCACCGCATCACCAGAAACAGACGAGAAGAAATCATCTTCATTGTTCATGGTAACGTACAGCTGTGTGCAGCTGTATCCGGTCAAGTCTACTGGTCCGAGTGCACCGACAAGTAAGCCGATGTCTTCGGACACGACCTCTATTTCGAGATCATACCCTTCAGGGGCTGGAGCAGAATTGACAGCGATTTGCTGAATCTGAGAAAAAGAAGAGGCCCAACATGCAAAGAGGGCCAAGATGAGAGATGTGAGACGCATCACAAGTGGTTTGGTTCCATTGGTTGTTTCCTGCACAAACAGGTTCAGGCAAGTTCTCAAAACTTGTCCGTCTCTCAATATTCACTCACCCACCTTCGTCGAATTATACACCCTGCTGGGGGGGCTGTAAGAGGAGTCGTTTCACAACACTTCGACATTATCGTGTAATCGATATATATAACTCAATAAAAAAGCTACCAAAACGTGTATAACTGGCCAAACCTGTAGGATTGCGTCTACAAATTCCTGGTGCATTCTCTACTTTGGGGCCATTGATCTGGAATGGCCATATCCTGACCTAAAAGGCAGCCAGTCGCGAACTTAAGGGTAATTAAACAACTGGTTTAAAGTCATTTAAGGTCAACCCAGACAGGGCGAAAACGCAAGGAAGCCCACACTACGCTTAACCACACCTTTTCGGTGATAATTTCATTCACCATGTGGCATAAAGCACAAAAAAGGGCCGACAGTGATGTCGACCCTTCTGTTTACCTGCCTTCAATATCAGGTATTTTGTTGCGGTGGCAGGACTCGAACCTGCGACCTTCGGGTTATGAGCCCGACGAGCTACCAACTGCTCCACACCGCGATCAATATTCCCGCTTTCGGGACGGCGAAGATAGTCGGGTCGTCTTTCTTTGCAAGCGAAAATCCTGCCCAGTGTCACAAACGAATGCAAAAGCCCTTCATCGCGCCGGTTTCGTGAACATCATTGGTTCACCAAACGTCGGCAAGTCCACCTTGATGAACCGATTGGTGGGGGAACGCCTCAGCATCATCAACGCGAAGGCCCAGACGACCCGTCACCGAATCATGGGCATTGTATCCGGGGAAGACTGGCAAATTGTGTACTCCGATACGCCCGGCGTCCTTGACCCTTCCTACAAACTGCAGGAGGGCATGATGAAATTCGTGAGAACAGCCCTGCGGGACGCGGACGTCCTCCTCATCGTGACAACGCCTGAGGAAACAACGCTGGCGCACCCCGAAACCCTGGAAAAGGTCCAGCGCATGGACATCCCTGTGCTGCTCCTGATCAACAAAATCGATTTGGGAGATCAAGAGGCCATCAAGGAGAGGATTGCCCACTGGCAGGAATTGATTCCCCGCGCAGAGATTCACCCCATCAGTGCGCTTCATGGATTTAACCTCGATCACCTGCTCGAGCGCATTATTGCATTGCTTCCCTCCTCCCCCGCCTTCTTCCCCAAGGACGAAATGACCGACAAGCCCATGCGCTTCTTCGTTTCGGAAATCATCAGGGAGAAGATTTTGACCCACTGCAGACAGGAAGTTCCCTACAGCAGCGAAGTTGTGGTCGAGACTTTCAAGGAAGACCAAACCAAAGAAGGCAAGCCTTTGCGCCGCATAGAAGCCACCATTCAAGTGGCACGAGAGTCACAAAAAGCGATTCTGATCGGTGCGGGCGGCAGCATGATCAAGCGCCTGGCCACCGATGCACGCAAAGACCTGGAGCGGTTTCTCAAGGAGAAGGTATTCCTGGAGCTGCGCATCAAGGTGGACAAGGACTGGCGCGACGACGAGCGCAAGCTCAAGCAATACGGCTATTTCAATGGCTGAGTCTCCGGCAAATGAAGCCTTGACCCGCGTGGCGTTTCCCAACGCCAAAGTCAACCTCGGACTGCAGGTAAGGAACCGCAGGAAAGACGGATACCACAACATCGAAGGTTTGTTTCTCCCCGTGCCGTGGCAAGACACCCTCGAATTGGAGGTGCTAGAAGCCGGGAACACCCATGAAATCAACAGCCTCGGGCTGGCCATTCCCGGTGCCCCGGAAGACAACCTCATCATCAAGGCGGCCTTTTTGTTGCAAAAGGAGGTTGACTTGCCTCCAATGCGCTTTCACCTCATCAAGTCCATTCCCATGGGAGCAGGGCTCGGTGGCGGCAGTGCCAATGGGGCTTTCGCACTCAAGCTGATCAACGAGCACTTCAACCTCGGGTTGGATCATGTCGAACTTGAGGCATACGCCGCGCGGCTGGGCTCGGACTGTCCTTTTTTCATCCAAAACGTGTGCGCGCACGTTTCCGGCAGAGGCGAACGCGTGCGCCCCATGCCACTCCAAATTGAAGGCTGGTGGATTGCGCTCTTAAATCCTGGCATACACATCCGCACGGCAGACGCATTCAATGGCATCACCCCCAACGATGACCGCCCGGGCCTCGGGGATTGGAAAGGCACGGGACCGACCGATTGGACAGGCGCACTCCAGAACGATTTCACAAAACCAGTCGCAGAACAACACCCCGCCATCCAAGAAGCGCTGGACCGCCTGACACAGCATGGCGCCACATTCGCAGACATGAGCGGAAGCGGCTCGACTGTTTTTGGCTTCTTTCAGGATGCGCCTCCACCCGAATTAATGAGCAACTGCCCTGCGCATTGGCGCACTTGGCAGGGTCAATTCACTTGAAGCCCCCCAGCGGCGCTTACTTCGGCGCCCGACGGTACAGGAAGAGGCCAAGCAAGCCGAACAAGACATTGGGTGTCCACGCAGCCACGCCTGGTGGGATGCCCGCGTGGGTGGCCGACACCGACATCAGTTTGGCGCTGAAGACATAAATGAACCCCACCACTACGCCGATCAGCAAGTGGATGCCCGTGCCGCCGCGCTGTCTGCGGCTGGCCACACTCACCCCAATCAACGCCATCACGTATATGGCAAAGGCGTTGGAAGTACGCGTGTGCGACTCCAACTGCAGCAGGCGCTCGCCTCCCGACCCTTTGGCCTTCTCCCGCGCAATGGCTTGTTGCAAACCGGTCCAGCCCAGAGTGGACATGGCCTGGGAGCGCTGACCGAAATCCGCCATGCGCATGGTCAACGCCGTATCCAAAACGGCCACCTTTTCGAAGCGCTCCGCCCCCTGCTCATCCCACCACCTGCGCCTGAGATTGGAGACCCGCCAGGTCTGTTGCTCTTCCAGCCACTTGGCCTTGCTCGCCGTCCATTTCTCCGCGAGCCGGCCGTCCTGCCATTGCTCAAGCACAAAGCGATACCCCACCTGCCGCCCCGCATTCACCGATCTGAAATACACCACGGTTCCAGGTTGGATTTCCCGGTACAGGTGCTGTTCGGCAATGTGGAACTCCTTGTGGATGAACTCCACCTCGAAATCCAACTTCCGCTCATTGGACACCGGAAGCACCACATGGGCAAGCAACAGGCTACCGGCCACAAGAATGGTGGACGCCATGAAATAAGGCCGCATGAGCCGCTGAAAGGAAATCCCGCCCGCCAGCACCGCAATGATTTCGCTGCGCTGTGCCAATCGGCTGGTAAAAAGCAGAATCGTCAAAAAGACGATAAACGCGCTCAACATGTTACCCAAGGCCAGACAGAAACTCACGTAATAAGAACCCAGCACCGCCTTCCATGGCGCTCCGTTCTCAATCAAGCGCTCCAAATTTTCCGCAACATCAAACACCACCGCCACCACGCAGAACAAGGCCACCATCAAAAAGAAGGTGCCCAGGAAATTGCGGATGATATAGCGATCGAGTATGCGCATGTCAGGCCCTCAGCAGCGCTGTTCCAAAGTGGGGATAATGCCGTCCTTCCAAGCGGTGAACGTACCATCGGCAATGCGCTCCCGCGCCTCCCGCATCAAATCAAGGTAGAAAGCGAGGTTGTGCACCGACGCAATCTGCATGGCCAAGATCTCGCCCGCGCGAAACAAATGCCTGACGTAGGCCCGGCTGTATCGCTGATCCACATCTGCCGTACCGGTCGG
>DGOE01000054.1:0-6830 GCA_002389295.1 Flavobacteriales bacterium UBA4474
TTCCATATCCTACGACCACGACTTCTCCGACCAGCTCAGCATCCACGCTCATGGAAACCCGCAGCGGGCTGGCGTTGCTTACGGTCAAGGTCTGGGTCTTGTATCCGATAAAGCTGAATGTCAATTCAGTGGGCAGGGAAGCCACAGAGAGGGAAAAGGCACCATCGCCATCGGCTGTGACGCCGCGGGTAGATCCGACTTCTATGATGGTGGTGCCGATCAGGGGGGTGCCTGAATCGGCATCGTTGACAACACCACTCAGGGAGATGCCCTGGGCATGAAGCGTTTGGAGGCCCGAGGTGAGAAATCCTACGGACAAGAGCAATGCCCACAGGGGACATCGCAAGGATGTGTGAATCATGAATCGCTTGATTTGGAATGGTTCCCAGCAGGGAATATCGGAGACTTCAGTCCATTAGGAAGCGACCTGCTGATTATCGGTGTACAAAGTACACATACAGGGGCGCTGGCTCAAACCTCACTCCGAAAAAAAAATGGAGATGACTGGGGGATGAACGCACCGGCTCGAGGTCAGTTCAGTTGGCCTGCAACGAAGCCTGTGGTCCATGCGGCTTGAAAGTTGAAGCCGCCGGTGATGCCGTCCACGTCCAATACCTCTCCGGCGAAATACAAGCCTGGTGCGACCCGGCTCTGCATGGTTTTGAAGTCCACCTCAGCCAATGCCACGCCGCCGCAGGTGACAAACTCCTCTTTGAAGGTGGTCTTGCCTGAGACGGTATAGACGTCATTGAGCAGGTGGTCCATGAGTTTGTTGCGGGCCTTTTTGCCGAGGTCTTGCCACAGCGTATCGGGGGCGATGCCTGCTTTTTCGATGAGGTGGGACCAGAACTTGCGGGGCAGGTCCCAAGGACAAGCGTTGGCGATCTTCTTGCGGAGGATGGCCGGCAGTGCCTCGGCCATGGTGTGCAGGGCTTCGTTTTCATTGACCATCCCGATCCAATTGACTTGGATGTGAAACTGGTAGCCGCGCTGTTGGAGTTCGCGCGCGCCCCAAGCGGAGAGTTTCAGGACCGCCGGGCCGCTCATGCCCCAGTGGGTGATGAGAACGGGCCCTTGGTGGGACAGTTTGGTGCCTTGAATGCGGACGATGGCTTGGGGAACGACCAGGCCCATGCGCGCCGTCACGGATTCGCCGGGCATGTTGAAAGTAAAGAGGGAGGGGACCGGTTCGGCGATGGTGTGGCCCAAGGCCCGCAGCCAGTCAAAGCCGGCAGACTTCGGGCTGCCTCCCGTTGCTACAATGACGTGGTCATAGTGTTCGCCATTGATTGCGAAGCCCGGGTTGTCCGCCAGAGGGGTGATGGCGTGAACAGGCTGTTGGAGGCGGATGTCGACCCCCGCCCGGCGCGCCTCCTGCATCAAGCAATCGATGATGGCTTGCGAGGTGTTGGCCTCGGGAAACATTCTGCCGTCTTCCTCGGTCTTGAGGGGCACGCCCCGAGAGGTGAACCAATCCACGGTGTGTTCGGCGTGAAATTGAGCAAAGGCCCGTTTGAGTTGCTTGCCCCCGCGGGGGTAGTTTTTGGCCAACGGGGCGGGGGAGAAGCAGGCGTGGGTGACATTGCACCGCCCTCCGCCGGATACCTTGACCTTGGCGAGCAGCTTGTTGGATTTCTCGAACAGTACCACCTGGGCATGGGGATGGTGCTCGGCGGCCGAGAGGGCCGCAAAGAAGCCTGCCGCCCCACCACCAATCACCGCCACAATGCGCCCGCCTTCCATGCCGGGAAATTACAGTCGCAAGACTTGCCCGACACCCGGGACATGAAGGATGGAAGTAAAGTGATGGCGGCCCCGTGTTCAAGTTGGGCCGAGACGCCATGGTCACTTGGCTGGCCAACGACGAAGACTTGCGCGTCTTCGATCCTTCGGGGAAAGGGGACAACGAGACTGTTGTGGGCGTCAGCGATCCGTTTGTGGACGGATGGAGGCGACGGCGGTGGTGTGGGCGTCGATGTCGGCCCGGTTCATCCGCATTTTCCGGAATGCGCCCGCATGGTACAGCGGGGCTTGGTTGTCGTAGAAGTCGCTGAAGACGTTGCCGGATTGGCCGGTCGGTAGAATGCTTTCCGCCGCGTCAACGTCCGCGAAGTCGATGCCAATCCGCATGGAGGGGCCGGAGAAGATGCTGTAGTCGACGTCCTTCTTCAATTTGAACTCGTATTTGCACAACGCGTCCTTGGCGGCACCGAGACCGTATGGTCCCACGTTGAGCCAATCGCCGAGTACCGGGACGTCGCCCATGGCGTGTTTGTGGGTGACCGTGTGCAACCTGTCGTAATGCCAATGGCCGCGGTCTGCGCCAAGGGCTCCTTCCAGGTCTTCGAGGGCGATGGACAAAGCGGAGGTCACAATGTCCGATGCCGTCTCGACGTCTGGAGTGGATACGTCGTCCCACCAAGGTGAGTTGGGGTTGGCGAGCAGGCGCGGGAAGGAGTTCTCGCTCACGATGGTGCGGTGCCAAGTTTCGAACTTCTCGTCGGCGCTGCTGTCTGCGGCGCTTTCGAACTCATCGGACATGGCGCCTTTGATGGTTCGGTACATCCAACGGTAGTAAACTGTGGGTGCGGTCTCTTCTTTTTTGTGGCTGCCCGTCCATTGTTGAAGCGCCTGCAGGCTTTCAAGGTCAGCGGCATTGAGGTCTTCCTGTTGGGCCAAGGCGATCAGGGCAGCACAATTTTGGGTGTAGACAGGAGAGTGGTGGTCGAGTTGCAGGGCCTGGGCATCGGCCAATGTCCAGTCGTCCTTGGCCGTCACGGCCGCCATGATCCCCGCACCGCGGGTGTTGCCCGCGTAGTAATGGCCGGGGTAGTGAACGCCGGCTACGCTGTCCGGGGCGTTGTTGGCAGAATACACATAGCCGCTGGCGGGGTTGACCGATTGCGGGTTGCGCGAAAAGGGGAACCAACCTTGGACCTCATGGGCGGGGTCGGTGCCGTCTATGGCGGTTTTGGTGTCTACGTGGTCTGGGCGGATGGGCAGTTTGGCGGCCGCCCACCAGGCGATATTGCCCTGGTCGTCTCCGTACATGAGGTTGATGCCGGGCGCGTGCATGAGCGCTGCCGCGGCCTGCACTTCCTCCATGCTTTTGCTGCGAGAAAACCCATAAAACGCCTCGTGGATGCGGTTTTCCGGGTACTGGGTAAACGTCCACCACATGGCGATGTCGTCTTCGATGAGTGGCCCGTGGTGGGTTTTTCTCAATGTGAATTGTACGTCTTCGCCGCCGGCGACATGGATGGTTTCCTCTTTGGACTGGATGTCCCGCCACTCCCCGCCGTGCAGGTACTTGTCGCCTTCAATGGTCTCGCGGTAGAGGTCGATGTCGTCGTTTACAAACATGGTGATCCCCCAGCTGTGCTGACGGGTATGGCCCATGGCGGGGAAGGGGAGTCCGCCGATGTGGTTGCCGTAGTATTCGATCTCCGGCGTCACAATGTGGGCTTCGTACCAAACGGAAGGCTGGGCATAGGCCATGTGCGCATCGTTGCAGAACAGGACTTTGCCGCTGGCGGTCTTGTCGCTGCTGATGACCCACGCGTTCGAGCCCAACCACTGTGGCACGGGCCGCAAAGCGTCGAGCCGGTGCACCTTGGCGGCTATGGCGGCGATGTCCGAAGCTGTGTTGTTGGAATGGCGATGTCCACTGGCCGTTGGGGCTGCGGTGGTTGCTGAACCGCTGTCGGCAGGGGCTGCGGGCACGGGGATGCGGGTGAAACCGTCGGGTCCCAAGGCGAGGTCTGCCATGTAAGTGGGGCCCAGGTTGGTTTTCATCCAGTCGAGGATGGGTTCGGTCTTGAGGTGGATGGCAAAACTGTAGGCCATAAATCCTGTGGCGCAGTAGACATCGTGGGTATCAAACGGCTCTGGATTTGCGCCGAGGATTTGATACTCGAGCGGTTTTTTCCCCTCTGCAATGAACCGGTTGATGCCTTCCAAGTAGGCGGCCATGGAAGCCTGAATGCGCACAGGCGCTTGGCGGGCGAATTCATCGGTGACTTGGCGCGCGGCTTCCCGCATCCCGAGGGTGCGGAGGTATTGGTCGTTTTCTACCATATCGGCCCCCAGCAACGCTGAAAGTTCTCCGGCTCCGGCCCGCCTGAGCAGGTCCATCTGCCAGAGCCGCTCCGAAGCATGAACGTAGCCCAACGCATACATCGCATCGTTTTCGGTTGCTGCATAGATGTGGGGCACGGCCATGTCATCAAAGACAATTTCAACCGGAGCGGAGACCGCTCCTGACTCCAGCCTGAAGTTGTAGTCTGTGCCGCTGGTTTGGACAAAAACGACAGCAAAACCGATGAGCAGGACCAGCAATAGGCCCAGCGCTTTGAGGACATTGTTCATGGCGCGCATGGTAGGGCGGAAAGGTACGCCAAGGCCTGTGTGCGGTTCTGTAGGCTGAGTCTTTACTTGCGGGCATCATGAGCATGTCGATTCAGGGTGTGGCCTTTTTTCTGGCGGTGGCGTGTATGTCAT
This sequence comes from Flavobacteriales bacterium UBA4474, assembly GCA_002389295.1. Lineage (GTDB taxonomy): Bacteria > Bacteroidota > Bacteroidia > Flavobacteriales_D > Sanyastnellaceae > UBA8752. The sequence continues at coordinate 4,501 of DGOE01000054.1, forward strand.
GCGCCGCCGCCCAATCCACTTGTTTGGAGGTGGGGGTCAACCCTTTTCATGACACACCGAGTTTGGCTGCCTTTTCCAAGCACATTGATGTTTTGGGGTGTTTTGATGTTTTGGCTGAGCCGGGCATTTCCGATGCGCAAGTGCTCCATGTGGCCGCGGTGGCCGCGGAGTTGATGGACCAGGATGAGGATGGGCGGGTGGATGACCCCGGGCTCGAAGCCGCCTTGCGTGAAGGCGGGGCGCTGATGCCCGTATTGGAGCGGTCAGGTTCACGGACCGAGCGGCAGCTCTTTCGGGGCTACCGGGGTGAGGGGATGGCAGCGGTGTTGTATGCAGATGAAGTGGACCCTACTCGGCCGGGCCGCTGGGGAGCGGATGCGACGGTGGAAGAGGTGTTGCACACCCTTCACGTTGTGGGCTTTGTCCCGAGGTTTCCTCAGCAGCTGGGATTGGCTCCGGGAGTCTCTTCACTTTCCAAGGCCATGGATGTGGCACGAGGAGGGCGCTTCTTGAAGGTGCCGCGGGCGTATCCGGAAGGAGCATGGTACCATTATGACGACAAGACCTGCGACTATGGGTGCATGGCGATTGAATATTTGTACTGGGCGTCGGTCACCGAAATGGGGTTGCTCGATGATGCCGAAACCGCTGCGGGCATTGCCGATGAGTGGGCGTGGCATTCACCCGAAGGGCTGCGGCAAGGGGATGCCTTGGTCCATGCCATCATCACCGATCGCGGGCTGGGCTTGCCGCTGCGCGCGCCAGACGGTGAATATTGTCCCTCAGTAAAGATTCAGGAAAAGCGAAAGCACCCATGAAAGCAGCACCAGCCGTGACCATTGTCCCTTTTAGTCCAGCGTTTCGCGATGCGTTTTTTGCGCTGAACAAGGTGTGGCTGGACCGGCATTTTTTGCTGGAACCCTATGATATAGAGGTGTTGAGCAACCCGGAGAAGATGGTCCTTGCACCGGGGGGCGAGGTCTTTTTTGGCGTCCGTGGTGGCGTGGCAGTGGCCACATTTGCCCTGACCCCGCGCGCAGAAGGGGTGGTGGAACTCAATAAAATGGCCGTTGACGAAGGCCTGCGCGCGCAGGGCATTGGCCACAAACTGATGTCCTTTTTGATTGCGCACTGCCGCAAGCGCGGGGTGCACACCATAGAGTTGTATTCCCACACCAAGCTGGAAAGTGCATTGCACCTGTACCGAAAGTTTGAATTCAAAGAAGTCGCCCTGCCAGAGGATTGCGTCTATGACCGGGCGGACATCCGCATGCAATTGGTCTTGTAAAAGGTCAATGAAGCCCTCGACTCCGGCACGCTGCGGTCAATGGGCTGAAGTCCAGTTTGTAGGTCATGCCCCCGGTCGTTTTTGGATGGGCTGCGAAGGGTACCTTGGGGTCATGATTTCAAGTTTGGATAGAGCGTGGAGGGCCCGGTTTGGGGGCGTCCTGCTCGTGGCTTTGGCGCCTTTGATTGCCGGGGCGCAGCAAATGCCGGACACCCTGTGGTTGGTGCCTGGTGAATTTGTCCTGGCCGGCGATACCATGCCCGCTTTGCGTTGGCTGCCCTCGGCCGATTGGGATACGGTAAATGTGTCTTTTCATGTGGCCGAGAGCGCGCCGCAGGAATTGGTGGTGGTCAATGGCGACACGGTCGACCATGCGTTTGACTTGGGGGTAGAAGGGTGGTCACCCGTGGTGTTGCCCCCGGGAACACCTGTCGGTCTCACCCTGCCCGCGTTGCCTGCGGGCAGCTATGCCTATGGCTCGGACTCGGAAAGGGGGCATGTACTGGGCGCTGCGGGTTTGGTCATCTCAGGACTGAACGACCTGCCGCATTTCCACTGGAACTTGGGCGATTGGGAGCCGAGTCGGCTGGCCGAAGTGTCCGCTGGAGGGACGGTGGACCCCGAGGCGGCATACGTGCCCCGTCAGTTTACCGTGAACGACCGCATTTTCCCCAATACCCTGACTGATCCTTTCGGCCATGTGCAAATCGGGGTCGGGACTTCTTGCTACATCACCATTGCCAATCAAGGGAGCATGGACCACGTGCTGCACTTTCATGGATTCCATGTCGAGGTGCTGCAGGCCACGCGGCACCCCGAACGCCTGGGATGGACCAAGGACACGATGCCTTTCCTGATGGGGGAGGTGGCCGTGGTGCGGCTCGATGCCTTTCAGCCGGGGATGTACCCCGTGCACAACCACAATCTGATTGCCGTGACCAATGCGGGGCTGTATCCCGGCGGCATGATCACCCACCTCAACATCGCCCCATGATGGCCTTCAATCTTCGCGGCAACATGGCCGCCCCTGCAATTTTGGTGG
>DGOE01000054.1:6935-13411 GCA_002389295.1 Flavobacteriales bacterium UBA4474
GGACCGCTCCTGACCTACAACGAAGGGCAGTCGGTGGATTTGAACTTCACCAACCCCAGCCCGGAAAGCCATACCATTCACTTGCACGGACTCGATGTGGACCAGGCCAATGATGGCGTCCCCGCAACTTCATTCCAATTGGCGACAGGGGAAAGCACCGTCTATTCTTTTACCGCGGACCATGCCGGAACCTTCCTTTATCACTGCCACGTCACCACGACGCTCCATTTGACGATGGGGATGTACGGCATGATTCTGGTCAAGCGTCCCGACCAGACCCTCTTTGCGGGTGGTCCGCACTATGACCAGGATGTCCCCCTGTTGTTCAGTGATCTGGAGGTGGCCACCAACCTCGATCCCGTGGGGAGTTTTCCCTTTCACGACATCCGACCCGACGTCTTTATGGTCAATGGCCACCGCGGAACCCAACTCGAGGAGGAGGCCAATATGGTGTGGTCGGCCCCGGGCGATACTGTGGCTTTGCGCCTGGGCTCCATGGCCTATAGCAGGGTGCGGTGTCACTTCCCTCCGGAATTGCATGCTGTCTGCCACATGAGTGATGGGCGTCCATTGCCCGAGACGTTTGCCGTCGACAGCCTCGATATTTTTCCCGGTGAGCGTTTCACCATTTTGGTGGCCCCTGAAGCGGGCTGGGACGGTGCCGTTTCGTGTGCTTTTTGGAACATGGTGGACCCCGGGGTAGAAGACGTGCAAGACATTCGGTTCGGAGCGTTGGCCTCTTCTGTGGAGGAGGGGGGCTCTCCCTGGCTGCGCCCGGGCTACCCCAATCCCGCCGATCAATGGTACGCGCTGCCCGAGGCCGCTGCTCCTGTGGCCCTTTCCGCTGCCGGAGAGGTGGTGGTGTGGGACCTCCAAGGCCGCCTGTTTTTCCGCGGACCACTTGACGCCGGCCGGCTCGATGTATCGGGTTGGCCCGAAGGCGCTTATGTGGCCCAATGTGGCGCGCTGCCAAAGACGCGGTTCATCGTGGCGCATTGATTTGTTGACCAGGTATGTTGGGTCGGTCAGTGTACATTGGTACTCCATGCTGATTCCATGAAACGAGCGGATTTCCTAAAAGTTTTTGGCAGCGCCTTGGCCTTGCCGGCAGCCTTGCCTTTGTTTGGGCGCGGTGCCAAAGGCGCGCGCCACCAGCGCGGTGCAGCCTCCGGCGGCAGCAATTGTACGCTCGTCCCTTCGGAGACGGCTGGGCCGTTTCCGCTGGATTTGGAGGAGAATGCCTTTTTCTTTCGGCAAGAGATCGCTGAGGGCGTCCCGGGTGTGGCCATGCGGCAGCGCATCAGGATCATCGGGGCGGGAAACTGCGAGCCGATGCCCAATGTGCGGGTCAATGTCTGGCACTGCGACCGCGATGGCGGTTACTCGGGCTATGGCAGCCTGGATGGGCTGACCCATTGCCGGGGCTATCAGTTTACCGACGCCAACGGCGAATGCGAATTCGTGACCATCGTTCCCGGCTGGTATCCTGGGCGGGTGACGCACATGCATTTCCAGGTCTTTGTGAGCAGCCAATACAGCGTGGTCTCCCAATACACTTGGCCGCACGCGGCATTGGTAGAGGCGGTTGAGGCCAACTTCCCCTTGTATCCTGCAGGTCCGGACCCACTGAGCCCGGAGCAGGATGGCGGGTTTTCGGATGGCTACGACTTGCAGCTGGCCGACTTTGAGTGGGACGAGGCCGCAGGCGAATACGTGTCGTTCTACGAAGCCACGGTCGAGGGCAATGGCACCAACGGGGTCGGGTACCTCGAGCGGCAGACCGCGCAGGTGATGGACCTCGGTCAGAACTTCCCCAATCCTGTGGTGGGCCGGACCGAAATCCCCTTGACGCTTCACCGCGGGGCGGAGGTGAAATGGTCGCTGTGGTCAGTACAAGGGCGTTGCGTCCACCGCGCCGATGCCGGTCAACTGCCTGCGGGCGACCACCGTTTTGCTGTGGATTTTGGGATGCTCGGATTGGCCCCTGCTTCTTATGTCTATCAAGTGGAGGTGGTGTCCGAAGGGCAACGCTACACCTCGGTGCGCCGCCTGACCTCCCGTTGACCGTACCCTGAGGGCCTTACTCTACTTCGAGTATCCAGGCCTGCCAGCCCGGGACGCGCAAGGTGTCCTCCTCTACGTTGATCGTTTCGCCTGTCAGCGCGTCCGTGAGGTTGCGGCGCCCCCTCAGCACCGCATCGAATCGCTTTACGTCCAGCGCTTCAGTGGTGTCGGATTGGTTGAGGACGACCATGACGGTGGATGCTGCGTCGCGTCGGAAATAGACGTAGGCGCCGCCTTCTGGAACGTAGTGTGCCAGTTTGCCGCTGTGTACGGCCGTTGAGGTCTGGCGCCAGTTGAGCAGCCGCCGCGTGAAATCCTGGAAGTCAAGAGATTCCTGGCTCAGGCCGTCTCCGGAAAACCCGTTGGTTGCGTCGCCCACCCAGCCACCGGGGAAGTCGCTGCGGATGTTGCCATGGCTGTCATCGCCGGTATTGGACATCAGAATTTCGGTGCCATAGTAGAATTGGGGAATTCCCCGCGTGGTGGCAAAGAAGGCCATCGCCAGCCGCGTCTTGCGGACGTCGTCGCCGAGTTGGGTGTGGACCCGGCTCATGTCGTGGTTGTCGGGGAAGATGACGTGGTTGAACGGATCGGGGTAGAGGAAGTCGTTGCCGAGCATCTCATACAGGCGGACCCAGTTGGAATGCCAGGTTTCCTCTTCGGTCATGCATTGCATGAAGGCGTGATGAAGCGGGAAGTCAAGCAGGCCCGGCAGGCAGGATGTATAGCCATTGGAATTGTCCTTGCCCGCTTGCCAGTAGGCCAGAACGGCAGGGTTCAAGCTCCACTCTTCGCCGCAGATATTGAGTCCAGGATAGGCTTTGCGCACCTCGCAGGTCCAATGCGACATGAATTTCGCGTCGGCGTAAGGGTAGGTGTCCATGCGGATGCCACTCAACCCCAGGTATTCGATCCACCAGATGGTGTTCTGAATCAGGAAGTCGGCGAGGAGGGGTTCGCGCTGGTTGAGGTCGGGCATTTCCTTGACGAACCAACCGTCTGTGAAGTCAAAGTAGTCTGACTTGGCCACGTAGGGGTCGCGCAGGGTGGTGCGGCGGTGGGTGGTGGGGGTGAATTCACCGCCATTGTTGATCCAGTCGTCAGTCGGTAAATCCTCCATCCAAGGGTGCTCCGAACCGCAGTGGTTCATGATCATGTCCATGATGAGCTTGACGCCTTTACTGCGCGCGGCCTCGGCCAAATCGCGGTAGGCTTCGTTGGTGCCAAACCGCCGATCTACCTGGTAATAGTCCGTTGTGGCGTACCCGTGATAGGACCACTGGGGCTGGTCGTTTTCGAGCAGGGGGTTGAGCCAAATGGCCGTGTAGCCCATGTCGGACAAGTAGTCCAGGTGGTCGGAGATGCCGGCCAGGTCGCCGCCATGGCGTCCGTGATCGTCGGCGCGCTGCGGGGCTTCGCGCATGCCCTCGATGGCGTCATTGTCGGGGTCGCCGTTGGCGAACCGATCGGGGGTGATGAGACATATGGCGTCGCTGCCGTCATAGCCCTTGATTTTGCGCTTGGCGCGGCCATGGAGCTTAAAATTTGTCTTGCCCACCGGGCGTTCGGACCGGGCGGGGTTGACCCACTCGAGGGTGACTTTGCCCGGAGCTGTGCCCGGTGCGATGTCAAGGTAAATGAAACGGTAGTTGGGGCTGTCTCCCGACAACACCTTATGGACGGTGACACCGGGGTGGTCGACGCGCACGTCATATTGAGCCAAGCTGTCTCCATGGACCATGACCTGCAGGCGTTCAACAGGCATATCGGTCCACCAGAATGGCGGGTCAATGCGGTCTACAAAGTCTTGTGAATGGACGGGCTGAACGGAAAAAAGGACGGCCAAAGCCGACAAAATTCGAAGCGCTTGCATGTGCCGCAAATAAACGGCACGCTGCCGCTTGGACGGGCAAGGATGTCGGCGTGTGCTGTGCTCAGTGGCTTGTACCTGAAGCGCCCAGAGATACCCTTCGGTTGGCCAGAGAGATGGGGGCTGTGCCCGCTGCCTCGGCCTTCATGGGCTGCTGACCTTTGGCCCGCGCCTTCCAGAATTTCTTGCGGCTGCGCTGGTGTTCGAGCTCGTCGCGCAGGGTCTCCATTTCATCTTGAACCGCCTTACGGCCCATGACCAAACAATAAGCGACCGCCCCGGTTGAGGTGACGGCAATGATCTCGATCCAGATCCAGTCAAACAGAGAAATCATCATGTGCGTGGGGCTTAATGTTCTCTTAATATAGGCTTAACATTAGAGAATTCCAAGCCACGCCGCCTTCAGCGCCTGTTTGAAGCGCCCTCTTGAAGCTGATTATTCCACGACAAGTCGTGTGGTCTGCAGGGTGCTTCCGTCCATGATCACCGACGCCAAATACACACCGCCCGCCAGCGATGTCAGGTCGATGGTACCCGGCCCGATTCCCGATGAGGAAAGGACGGGCCGACCCTGCGCATCGGTTAGATTCAGTTGCCATGCGCCGTTGGCGGGGATGCCCGATAAGGCCAATCCTTCCCTTGCGGGATTGGGATACAGCAACGGCAAGAGGGCTCCGGATTCTGCGACAAAGGAAGTGGCGCAGACCACCACGCCGAATGTGTTTTCAGCCGGAACATACTGTTCTACTTGATCGACCAGAACATTGCCTTCCTCGTCCTCCACGAGGTAGCTGTAGTAGTCGGAATAGTAACCGCCACTGACCTGAAAGCTCACGTCGCTGCCATCGTACAGGTCCACGTATCCGATGAGGGCTGCTCCATTGAACCAAAACCCGCCAATGATGTCGGCGAGCACCGGCCCGTCGTAGACGAAGAGGCTGCCGAGGTCCCACCCGTCGAAATCGGAGTAGAGCGTGACCTTGATGCGGCTGCACTCGGCCTCGTCGGCGCAGGCCTTCAGGCCATAAACACCGGCTGCAGATCCATATTGGAAGTTGGAATTGGCGGGGGAATCCGAATCGAAGAGGACGGTGCCTTCAGCATCCACCACTTCGAAGTTCCCGGGCCATCCCCCAAAACTGGAGATGTAGTTCATGTCCACCACGGAGCCTTGGTTTACGGCAAAGGCGAAGCTGTTGGAGGTGCCGTCGAACACGGTGGGCTCGCCGACGAGCACATTGTCGACCAACACCTGCATGTAGCCGCTCCAACCTTCCCCGTTGGGTGCGTACATGTTGAGCGTCCAAGTGCCGCAGGTGCCCACTGGATTGGGGAACTCGAAATCAATGACCTCGTCGACGACGTGGACCACGCCGTTGTACGCCATCAAGTCGGGCACCTCGATGGTGGCATTCTCTACGGCGATGTCTTCGCCGGCCACGCTCATTTGCACGTTGTCCCCGCCATAGGAGTACAGGTTTTGCCCGTTGAAGAATTGATCGCTTTCATAGGGCACCTCCACAATGTGACGGCGGATGATCTCGTCGAAATAGGGGGAGTCAAAGAAATCCTCCATGCTCGCAAACCCATTCTCCTGTGCAAAGGCGATGAAGGCCTGGTCGGTGGGAGCAAAGACGGTGAAGTGCCCCGGTGCATATTCGTTGTCGTTGAGCACGGGCTGTCCGATGAGGTCGTCGTTGAGCAGGGTTTCGTTGATGGCGAGCTCAAATACGCCGTGGTTCTCGCTCTCCACGACGACTTGGTAGACGGTGGCATTGGGCAGGCCGGCAGGGGCGAGGCCATAATCAATGATGTGCACGACCCCATTGAAGGCGGTGTAGTCCGTTCCGACGATGTTCACCCCATCGACTTCAAGCCCATTGGCGCCGAGGATGATGCTGAGGCTGTCGCCCTGGAGGGTGGGCAATGACATGCCCGGTTGCAGGTCTTCGGCGAGGTAGACCCCCGGTACGATGTGGTATTGGAGGATTTCCGCCATGTCGTACATCGCGAGCAGGTCGAACTGATTGAGGTTCATCAGGTCTCCCAAGGCATCGACGGCTGCGTCATTGGGCATGAAGACGGTGATGGGGTCGTTGCCGTCCAAGGTTCCAGGGAGGTAGCTCTGCATGGCCCAGGTGGTCTGCCATACCCCCGGGGAGGTTTCGTCGCTGGTCCAACCGGTCAACATGTCGCTGAGTGTGAAGGCGTCCACGGTGATGGTGCCGACCATGCCGAGCTGGGCTTGGAAGCCGATGCTCGAGTCGAAGTTGTAGACGCCGGGGACGTCAAACTGTATGACCCCCATGCAGGTGCCTTCTTCCGTGCCTTCGGTCTCCTCGAGGAAGAAGTCCACGGGATTGCCCCACGGCTCCCCGGTGAGGGTGTTGGTGATGCCGTTGATGTTGTGCGTGCCTTGAACGTTGACAAAGGCCACCGTTTCACCGGGCGCAATGGTCAGCTCCGCCGGGGCAAAGTAGTAGTCGGCCATCACGATGGTGTGGTCGGCTTCGCATTGCGCCTGTGCGTGATCCGCATTGGA
>DGOE01000004.1 GCA_002389295.1 Flavobacteriales bacterium UBA4474
GGGTCGCAAGGTTGGCGTCCAATGACGGGATGGCATCCGGATCTGAAGCGACTTTGTCCGTCCCGGACGGCATGGGCCCTTCAACCGCTGGCCCCTCGACTGCAGGAGCCGGCTCTATTACTACAGCAGGGGTGGTCGAATCCTGATTGACAGGTGCAGGTGCAGGAGGACCAGGGGTAGCAGGTGCCGGAGGAACAGGCTCAACGGGCGCGGTCAAAACCGGCTGTGCGGCGGTGGCCGCAGGTTCCGCGCTGTCCGCAGTTGCTGGCGTGGCGGTAGGCGGCGGACCGACTGGGGCCTTTGATACTTCCACAAAATCCCGGGCTGGCGCGATGTCCACGCCCCACCCCACAATGGGAATCAGTTCATTTTTTTTTTGCCCCCTCCGCGGTGACCGCTTCGAGGGAGCCGATGCGCATGAGCATCAGTTCGACAAGCAGTCTTGGATGTCGAGATATCCGATACTGTTGGTCGGCTTCGTTGGCACTTCCGATGGCGCCGACGAGAAAGTGCAATCCACAGCGCTTCGCTTGGTCACTGAATTTGGCCACGACGGCATCGCCGGCCTCCATCAAGGACACCGTCGCCTCGTCCTTGCACACCATCAGGTTGCGCAAATGCTGGCCGAGGCCTGTGACAAAGTGGTGCGCATCAAACCCCGCCGCTACGACCTCTTCCAATTGAAGGAGCATGTCACCGATTCTCCCCTCGAGGGCGGCGTCGACAATGCTGAAGTACACGTCGTGCCCCAGCACGTTTAAGTGTCGGGTGACGGCCTCATAGGTCACACCGTCGGCGCTGGAGGCCACCATCTGGTCAAAGATGCTGAGCGCATCACGCATGGCACCGTCGGCCCGCTGGGCGATCACATTCAAAGCCTCTGGCTCAGTAGACACCCCTTCTTGACCTGCAACATATAAGAGGTGTTCCGCTATGTCACGCGTGGTGATCCGCCTGAAGTCATAAATCTGGCAGCGCGAAAGGATGGTAGGCAGAATCTTGTGCTTCTCGGTGGTGGCGAGAATGAACACAGCGTGCGCCGGCGGCTCTTCCAGCGTCTTCAAAAAAGCGTTGAAGGCGTCTTTGGAGAGCATGTGCACCTCGTCGATGACGTACACCTTGTACTTGCCATCCTGGGGAGGAATGCGCACCTGGTCGATGATGCTGCGGATGTGCTCCACGCCATTGTTTGAAGCGGCGTCGAGCTCGAATACGTTGAAACTGCGCTCCGCCTGCTCGGTTGTGAATCCGTTGATGGCGTTGGCGAAGATGCGGGCGCACGTGGTCTTGCCCACTCCGCGCGGGCCGCAAAACAGGTAGGCCTGTGCAATTTGTCCGGAATCAATGCTGTGGCGCAAAGTGTCCGTAATGGAGCGCTGGCCCACCACCGTCTCCCAAGTGGTCGGGCGATACTTCCTCGCCGATACAAGGAATGCGTTTCCATCTGCCATGACCCAAAGGTGGGCAATGCGGCGCAAAACACCCCCTTTCAATTTTGCACAGGAGGCCCACATTTTGCAAGCGTCGGGGCCGATGTAAAGAATCCATGGACACCCTGTTGCGATACCACGGCATTTGGCGTAGATTTGCGCCCCCTTTGCGCCAAGCATATGCACCGGAATCGATACGAAACCGTCTTTATCATCACTCCTGTTCTCTCTGACGAGCAGACAAAGGACGTGATCAAGAAGTACAAGGAGCTCCTTAAAGACAAGGGAGCCAATATCACCCATGAAGAGAATTGGGGCATGCGAAAGCTTGCCTACCCGATTCAAAAGAAATCTACGGGTTTCTACTACCTCATGGAATTTGATGCCGACCCATCGGCTATCCTTCCTTTTGAAACGGAATTCCGCCGCGATGAGCGCGTGATCCGCTTCCTCACTACGCGAATGGACAAGTTCCATGTGGAATTTGCCGAAAGCCGTCGCGACCGCGAAGGCGAGCGCCGTGAAAAGCCGAAGCAGACTGCTGCCGGCACTGAGACCAAAGCTTGAACGCCCCAAGATTGAACGATCATGGCTGACAATAAGAACGTCCGTTACCTGAACCCCATTGCGATCGACACCAAGAGCGAGCGCTACTGCCGTTTCCGGGAGAAGGGATTCAAGTACATCGATTACAAGGATGCTGACTTCCTGCTGATGCTGGTGAATGAGCAAGGCAAAATTTTGCCTCGCCGTTTGACGGGTACCAGTCTTAAATACCAACGCCGTGTGGGCAAGGCCATTAAAAAGGCCCGTCACCTGGCGCTGCTTCCTTACCTCGCTGACCAGCTCCACTGAGCCAGCCCAATAGTCTGAGACATGGATGTGATTCTCAAGCAGGACGTCGACCGCCTCGGAGCGAAAAACGACGTCGTCAACGTCAAGAACGGCTTCGCCCGCAATTACTTGATCCCGCAAGGCTTTGCCATTGCCGCCACGGAAAGTGCGCGGAAAGTATTGGCAGAAACCGTACGCCAGCAATCCCACAAAGCGCTCAAAGCTTTGGAAGATGCCAAAGCGTTGGGAGAGAAAATTGCTGGGTTGTCCCTCAAGATTGGAGCGAAGGCCGGCGAGAGCGGAAAGATCTTTGGCTCAGTCAACAACATTCAAGTGGCCGAGGCCATGGCGAATGCGGGACACCAGCTCGACCGCAAGGTGATCGACCTTGGAACCGAGGCCATTCGCGACCTCGGCAGCTACACCGCCATGGTGAAGTTGCACAAAGAAGTGACCGTGGAGGTGACCTTTGAAGTGGTCGCTGAATAACACGCAGCGGTCAGTTCTGACAAATGCATTGGAAAGGGGGCGCTGCCCCCTTTTTTTGTGGACAGAATGAGCGGATTCAAACTCCACAGCGAATTCAGCCCCAAGGGAGACCAACCTGAAGCCATACGCCAACTGGTGGAAGGGGTGGAATCCGGTGTGCGGCACCAAACCTTGCTCGGTGTCACGGGGTCAGGCAAGACGTTTTCCATGGCGAACGTCATCGAGCAAACCCAGCGGCCAACGCTGGTGCTCAGCCACAACAAGACCCTCGCCTCGCAGCTCTACAGCGAATTCAAGGAGTTCTTTCCGGACAACCTGGTCGAGTATTTCGTGAGCTATTACGACTACTATCAACCGGAGGCCTACATCCCTTCTTCCGGGACCTTTATCGAAAAGGACCTGGCCATCAACGAAGAAATCGAAAAGCTGAGGCTGTCGGCGACTTCCGCACTCCTGAGTGGTCGGCGGGATGTCATCGTGGTGGCATCGATCAGCTGCATCTACGGCATTGGCAACCCGGTGGAGTTCCACAAAAGCGTGATTGAAATCAAGGCGGGGCAAGTGATCAGCCGCAATGCCTTGCTGCACCGATTGGTGGAGAGCCTGTATCACCGAACGCGCGGCGAATTCAACCGGGGGTCCTTCCGCGTGACCGGCGATGTGGTCGATGTCTTCCTCGCTTATGCGGACCACGCGGTACGCATCCATTTCTGGGGCAACGAGATTGAGCGGGTGGAGACCATCGACCCCGAATCGGGCCAGGTGCTGCACACTTTTGAGTCTCTGCGCATTTACCCGGCCAACCTGTTTGTCACGGGCAAGGACACCCTGCACCAGTGCATCTGGGAAATCCAGCAAGACATGGTGAAGCAGGTTGAGTGGTTCAACAACCAAGGCCGATTCATCGAGGGCAAAAGGCTGGAGGAGCGCACCACGCACGACCTGGAAATGATGCGGGAGCTGGGTTTCTGCAGCGGCATTGAGAATTACAGCCGCTATTTCGACCGGAGGGAGCCCGGTCAGCGCCCCTTTTGTCTGCTCGATTACTTTGCCGACGACTTCCTCATGGTCATCGACGAAAGCCACGTGACGGTGCCCCAGGTGGGTGCGATGTACGGAGGCGACCGGTCCAGAAAAGTGTCCCTGGTCGAACACGGATTCCGCTTGCCCTCGGCACTCGACAACCGGCCCCTGAAGGACGATGAGTTCGACACCATGCTGCACCAGATCGTCTATGTCAGCGCGACACCGGCAGACTTTGAACTCGAACGGAGCGAAGGCGTGGTGGTGGAACAGCTCATTCGGCCGACCGGCCTGTTGGACCCCCCCATCGAGGTCCGCCCTTGCAAGAACCAGGTCGACGACCTCATCGGTGAAATCCGCAAGACGATAGAGGCCGGTGACCGGGTGCTCGTGACCACCCTCACCAAGCGCATGGCGGAGGAGCTCTCGCGCTACCTCGACCGCCTCCGCATCTCGTGCTCCTACATTCACTCCGAGGTCAAAACACTCGACCGCATCGAGATCATTCGCAACCTTCGGGAGGGGGTCATCGACGTATTGGTGGGGGTCAACCTGTTGCGGGAAGGCCTCGACCTGCCGGAGGTTTCGCTCGTAGCCGTCATGGATGCGGACAAGGAGGGCTTCTTGCGTTCCAATCGGTCCCTCACCCAAACCGCCGGCCGCGCCGCGCGCAACGTGAATGGCCGCGTCGTGATGTACGCCGACAAGATCACCGACTCGATGGCGCAGACCATTGAAGAAACTTCCCGGCGCAGAGAAAAGCAGGAGGCTTACAACAAAGAAAACGGCATCGTTCCCCAGCAAGTGAAGCGGTCGAAGAAGACGGTCTTTGAGCAAAGTGAATTGATCGATGAACGCCCCTCTCCCATCGCAGCTGAGCCGGCCGCATCCGGCGTCGGCATCCTCGAAGACCCGGTGGTGGCAGGTTATGTCAAATCCAAGGATCAACAGGCGATGGAAAAGCTCATTGTACGCACTCGGCGCGAGATGGAGCGGGCGGCGAAAGAACTCGCCTTCATGGACGCGGCGCGGCTTCGCGACGAACTTTTCGCCCTGGAAGGTGCCATAGCTGAATGGAACTAATGGGGCATATTGCAACATCAGCCTGACCATTCAGGTTTGTTCTCTGCAAGGAACCCATTGATACCATTCACCTTGTCTACCCCGTTTTACCGATGCACATGCGCCTGTTCTGCCTCCCCCTGTTCGTTTTGCTCCTCGGTTGTGCCGGGCAGCACGGGGTTGCCGGGGCAAATCAAGACACATCTGTAACGCCCAATACGCCTCCGCGAGAGCTGGTCATCCCGTACCCTTTCACGGTGCTCGATGCCCGCGTGGAAGCGGACAGCTTGGTGGTGCGCTTGCAATTCGGTGGCGGATTCAAAACGCACGACTTTACCCTGGTCTCAGAGGGAGCCGCCACCAAATCACTGCCGCGACAGCAGCCCCTCCAATTGGTGCACGATGCCCACAGCGATATGGGCCGGGCCTTGATTGAGCAGACCCGATCCTTTGACCTCCAGCCCTTCCGCGATCCCGCTCAGCCCCGCATCCTGATCGCCCTCCGCGGGTGGCCCGAAATGCTCGAATACACCTATCCGCAATAGGCATGGCAGGGCTATTGGACATCGGTGCCGCATCATGGACAGCAATACCCGCGGCTGTCCGCGTCCTCTGGGACCTGCGGTGGCACAGGGCATTGAAGCGAATACGGCCCTGTGATGGCAACCCGCAACCGCCCCCAGCCGATGCTGCCGTCACCCTTGTCCTCTGCACCCACAATGACCTCGCTGCCCTCCAGCAGTGTTGGCCGCATTGGATGGGGCAGCAGTTTCCAACGGGGTGGCAAGTGGAATGGCTGGTTGTGGACGACGGCTCCAGCGATGGCACCGCTCAGTGGCTCGCGCAACAGGCTGCCCAACACCCTCGACTGACGGTGTTGCAGCACGAAAAAACAGCGCCGGGCAAAAAGGGGGCGCTGGCTGCGGGCATCCGGAATGCACGGTTTGACCGGCTGGTCCTGACGGATGCAGACTGCCTGCCGGAACCTCATTGGGCCCACCACATGGCTTGTGCCTTGGGCTCCCTGGCG
>DGOE01000072.1 GCA_002389295.1 Flavobacteriales bacterium UBA4474
GGGCCACAGATCAGGATTCCAGGGCTTCGGCGGTGGGCCCTTGGATGGTGGTGGCGGGCGCGGCCTATGACAGCTGTTGTGCCCACCGCGAATTGCCTGCACTGGCCGTTTTGAGTACCGCGGATGGCACTTTTCATCCCGATTTTGGCGAGGCGGGCCGCATTGTCCTTGAGCCGGACGGCTGGCTGGTCGAAGACAGTGTCCGCCATGAGTGGAGCGGAAGGTTTACCCATGCGCTGATTGTGCCGACCACCTCTGGCACCCCATTTGACCCTCCGACCGACATGCGCATCCTCGCCGGAGGCACCGTGTCCACCACCGGCGCATTCCACCCCTTTGTCGCGCGGTTCCACTTCGACGGCGCCCTCGACACGGAGTTTGGGGTGGGTGGGGTACTCGAATGGACCGATGACGATGCGCTGAATCACGGCGTGCGCGACATGCGGCACCGGTGGGGGGCATGTGAAATCGGAGCGGGCATAGAATTGCTGCTCGGCGTGCCCGCTGGCGAGGCGACATTGGCAGCCGGTACCATGCACGTAGGGTGGATGCCGCTGAACGGTCAGATGGCCTATTCCCCGACAGAGGATATCGATCCGGGATTGCCGGTTCAAGCGCCACTTCGGGCCGCTGGTTTGGCGGCCGGTGCTGGTCCGGAGTGCCAAGATGAGCAAGTGGCTGTGGGCACACTGGGCGACATCGTCTCCTGGGATGGGGCGTGCCACCCGGCGTGGTGGACTTCCTACGGTTCGGCTTTTGGCACGGAGGCGTATTGGACAGAGGATGCCGCCTTCGATCGCCACAGGGTCGGCGCGGTGCACACCGCGGAAGGGGTGCGGCTGTACGTCGCGGGAACCCTCGCGGACGACACTCCGCTGACGAGCCATTGGATTTTGTCGCGCTGGAAGGAGGACGCCTCGGTGGACGTTGCCGAATCGGCCGCCATTGGCCGTCCCTATCCAAACCCCACGTCCGGTGAAGTCCATTGGCAAGTTCCCGCGGGCCGCATCACATGCCTCGACGCTGTGGGGCGGCGGTTGCAGTCTTGGGTGCACACCGGCGGGCTGTTCTCGGCCACCCTGCCCAGAGGCAGCGCCTGGCTTGGACACAATGGCGGCGTCTGGCAGGCGGTTCACCTCCTCCGTTGAACCCGGTATTCGGCGTGAACAAAACCGTGGTGGAGACGCTCCCCGAAGGTGGCCGCCCGGCCTACTTTTGCCCTGCGATACACCCCACCCCCATGAAGTTTTTCATCGACACCGCCAACCTCGACCAGATCCGCGAAGCTGCCGCCTTGGGCGTGCTCGACGGCGTGACCACCAACCCCAGCCTCATGGCCAAGGAGGGCATTTCAGGAGAAGCCGCCGTGCGCCAGCACTACGTAGACATTTGCAACATTGTGGACGGCGACGTCAGCGCCGAAGTCATCGGCACGGATTTCGAAACCATGGTCCGAGAAGGGGAAGCCTTGGCGGCCCTTCACGACAACATCGTGGTCAAGGTCCCCATGATCGAAGACGGTGTCAAAGCGCTGCGGTATTTCTCCGACAAGGGCATCCGCACCAACTGCACGTTGGTCTTTTCCGCGGGCCAGGCCCTGCTCGCTGCCAAGGCGGGTGCGGATTATGTCAGCCCTTTCATCGGACGCCTCGACGACATCAGCAGCGACGGCTTGCAGCTGATCGAGCAGATCCGCGGCATCTATGACAACTACATGTTCAAGACGGAAATCCTCGCTGCTTCCGTTCGCCACACCATGCACATCATCGATTGTGCCCAGATTGGCGCAGACGTCATGACCGGCCCACTTTCCGCCATCAAGGGCTTGCTCAAGCACCCCCTGACGGACAGCGGTCTCGAAAAGTTCCTCGCGGACCACGCCAAAGCTGCCGCCTCCGTCTCTGCGTGAGTCCACAAAACACAAGTGGAAATTCCGTTGGAAAGCAACGAAAACAGGGGAGAGGCGTTCATCTTTGTAGGATGAATGCCCGGTTGTTTTTATTGCTTTCAGGAATTCTTTTTTGGACGACTTCCGCAGCCCAAGACGTGTGCACGTTTGTAGGTGACGCAGTGGGGCTGGGCGATGGCTGTTATGCCATCACAGAAAATGTACTCCAACAGGTGGGTGCCGTTTGGTTCAATGATCAAGTGGACCTCAACGAGGAATTTACCATCAGGGCTGAATTGTACTTGGGCAATCAAGACGCGACAGGTGCCGATGGCATCGCCTTTGTGATGCAGGATTTCGGCCTTTTTGCCTTGGGTGGAATCAATGAATATTTGGGCTCGGATGTGCCGGGAAGCAGCTTGGGTGTGGAGATTGACACTTGGCAAAATGGCAACTTCGCCGACCCCGTCCAAGACCACGTCTGCATCTTTAGGGATGGGGTGAACAACCACAACATCCCGTTCTTCAACCTCGACGGCCCTGTTTCGGCGCGGTCCGATGGAGCCAACATCGAGGATGGGCAGCCCCACCAGTTCAAGGTGGTGTGGGACCCAGTGACGCAGTTGTTCGAAGTGTATTTCGATTGTGAATTGCGGTTGTCGTGGAGCGGAGACCTGTCGGGTGAAATATTTCAAGGAGAAACCCAGGTTTGGTGGGGATTTACCGGCTCCACGGGAGGCTCAAGCAATGCCCAGGAAGTCTGCGTGACCACGTCTGCGCTGGGGCTCCCGCCGGAGCACGCCGTGTGCGAGGGTGCTGGAGTGGATTTGGTGCTGCAAGGCGCCCAAAGCGGCACCATCTCTTGGACTCCCGTCGATGGACTCTCCGACCCTTCCGCGGCGGTGACTTATGCGCAACCACTGGTGACCACAGACTACGAAGTGGTCTGGACTGACGTGTGCGGCGATGTCCTGACCGAAGAGACGACGGTAGAAGTCCTGCCCGCGCCTCAGCCGACCCTGCCCGCCACTGCTGAATTCTGTCCGGGAGAAGAGGTGTCGCTATCGGTGACCGTTCCGCCGGGCGCCACCGCGGAATGGACAGACGGCACCATGGGAGGAGACTGGACAGGCAGTGCGACAGGCATTCAGACGGTAGAAGTCACCGGGGATGGGGGGTGCATCGGGACGGCCAGCACAACGGTGGCTGCACTGTATCCGAATGCCGCGTCTTTGCCTGCCCTGGGCCCGTTGTGTGCAGGGGTCAGTGAGGACATCACCTGGCCAGCGGAAACACAGGATTGGACCGTCGATGGTGTGGCTGTGGCCTCCCCATGGGTGGCAGAGGCGGGCGATTTCAATTTGACCTACACCGATGTCGCCACGGGCTGTCCCCTTGAGCTCGACTACACCATTGACCTCCTGACGGCGGACATTCCCACACTCCCCGGCGCTTTTGCCACCTGCGCCGGAGCCGGGGTGAGCCTGTTGCTCGAAGCGGGGGCTGGAGCGGATGTGATCTGGTCTCCGGCAGGGGAGCTGGACGATGCCACAGCAGAGCAGCCCCTGGCCACACCGCTGGTGACCACCATCTTCGATGCGACAGTCACCGATATATGCGCGGCCACAACCACGCTGACCACCACGGTTTCGGTCTATGAAGCCCCCGATCCCGGTCTGCCCGACACGGTCACCTTGTGTCCGGGGCAGCAGGCGACTTTAGACATTGTGCCTTTGGCCGGTGTCGCCAATCCCCAGTGGTCCGATGGCTCAATCGGCTGGTCATGGACGGGAGATGCTGCAGGTTGGCAGTCGGTGACGGTTTCTCCTTTGCCCGAATGTTCTGGTGAGGACAGCACTTATGTGTGGCCTCAGGATGCCACTGCTCCGGAGATTGAGTCGCCACCATTGTGCCCAGGTGATTTCGCATTCATCCCTTGGCCCGGTGGATGGGATGGATGGGAGGTAGATGGAGCGGCCGCTGACCCTTCGGGCCTCACGGTGACAGAGCCCGGGGTGTATTTCTTTGTCGCCACTGAGGCGGAGACCGGTTGCGATGTGGCCGGTGCCATTGCCGTTCCCACAGGGGCGCTTACCCCCATGGGTCTCCCGGATTACATCGAATTGTGCGAGGGACAATCCCAAAGCGTCAATACCGGCACCCCAGACCCGGTCTATTGGGACGATGGGGAGACAGGGAGCGTCCGTGTGATTTCGGAGGCGGGTCTTTATGTGGCCACCCATTCGACCGATTGTGGCTCGGTGGCAGACTCTGTTCTCGTAGTTGAAGTGCCCTGCGGGTGTGCAGTCTTTGCGCCCT
>DGOE01000116.1 GCA_002389295.1 Flavobacteriales bacterium UBA4474
AAAACTCGTCGTCGTATTGACATAGGTCGGGTTGGTCACATCACCAGAAACCGACGACATAAAGTCATCGGCGTTGGTTGTTGTTACGTACAGACGTGTGCAGCTGTAGCCGGTCAAGTCTGTGACGCCCAATGCACCTGCCAAAATACCGATGTCTTCGGAAACCACCTCTACCTCCAAGCCGTAGCCTTCTGGGGCGGAAGCAGCATTCACTGCGATCTGCTGTTGAGCGAGCAAGGACGAGGGCCAGCAAAGGAAAGCTGCGGCCAATACAATAGAAGTTTTGAGGATGTTGGTCAACATGGCAATTTGGTTTGCGCGCCCAATTTATTGCCTTGCTTGTATAATCCTTGCTACATGATTTCAACACTTGAGAATAGGTTGCCAACTGCCTTTCTTCACGAAACGACACAGAATCTTGAAGCGCAACGAGCCTTATGCAGTGCAGGTTTGTTCGCAAACTTCATACCCATGACACAATCACTGCATTAACCGCAGCCTCCGGCAAATTCTCCCAATAGTATGAGCAGGTCTGGTACACCGACGAGTCCATCCTGATTGATGTCACTGGGGCAAAATTCGGAGCAGTCCCAGTCTCCCACGACCGGATCCCAAAAACAGCCAGGCGCATCATAGATGCAGGTTGCCGTCACATTGGCAAACGGCACGAAGTTCAACGCCTCAGGATCCATGCAACCCTCAATCTGGCAAGACCCGTCATCGAAACTGGCGGCACTGTCAAAATTCAGTGCTCCCTGAAAAGTACACCCTGTGATGATTTGAGAACCACAGTCTGAACATTCAGCAAAACATACTGCATCAAGGACAATCGGTCCACTCCCCTCCACACTCACTTTTCTTGCCATTCCCCACCACGGATCTTCCTCAAAGCAGGCACCAAGAAAGCTGGAAAACAATCCTTCACATTCCCACAACGCATCGATTTCCCCATACCCATTCACAATGAAAAAGAAGGAATGCTCGCCTTGTAGCAGGGGGATGGTCACCTCATATATTCCATCTTCATCCGGATCTGACATCTCCACGCATCCAAAACACCAATTGTCAATCGTGAAACCGGTAATAGATACATAATCCACATACTCGTATTGTTCGACGTTCAATCGAAACGTAGTTGGAACAGCAGGTTCCGCATAATCGCAGATGCCATCCTGATCATAGTCACCATCGACGATTTCGTTGTTCACACATATTTCGCAGAGTTCGATATCCGGATAAATACATGTTCCTGATTCAATTGTGGCCGTCAGATCAAAATTGCATGCTGAACTATCCATGCAACCATAGCAGCTGTAGTCGCATAATGTCAAGTCATAATCTGTGGCCAGGCTGTCATAATTGCATGCTGCGGGGTCCAGACATCCCGGAATCTCCTGACCGTCGCAGATTCCGTCTCCGTCGGTATCTACGTATCCGCAGAGGAAAACGCTGGCGTGGAAGTCTCTGAAAACGGTACCCAAGAGCACCCCATCTCTCCATTCCTCAACACAGATGGCCATCGCATATTCCCCGGCTTGATTGGGCGTTCCCGACAACTGTCCTGTAACCGCATCGATGGTTATTGGAGGGCTGGAGCTGATGGGATTGGTCGCGGAATATCCTGCTGCCCAACTCACTGCCAAGTACGGTGGGCCATTGGGAGGATTGGGTACCGGTTGATTGGGACTGCCTCCCAATAATGGTGAGCAAAGCGAATAGGCAAGGCTGTCTCCATCCTGGTCAGTGGCACTTTGGTTCATGGCAAAGGGTTGGCCGAGGCACATGGCAACCACAGGAGGAGCGGTGAATGCTGGACTGCTGTTGATGGTCGCCATGTCTGTTCCAGGAATGGTCGCCGTCAAGGTCACTCCAGTATCGTCTGGGGCCATCAAATTCACCAAGGCCGGCGTCCGGCAACACCTTTGGTAGCTCATGGTCAGCCCCCCCGCATAAACCCCGAGCTCCACTTGTTGCTCATAAGTGGCTTGCTGGACGCAGAGGGACGCAGGAATTACAGTGCAACTGTCCGCTGTCAAATAGGCTATTTCTTCAATGTTGTCGAATGACAAGGGGATGCTGATCGAGTTGATCAATTGACCTGAGGAGTTGAAGATGCCAATCGGAGCCACGTCGTCAAATCCGGTTCCATTAGCGTTGTTCGAGCCGCAATCCCGGTAGACCACGAGCCGAATCAGGTATTGCCCGCCCCCCAGATCTTCGTAGGTCAGCTCCCCGCCCTTCATGTGCGTTGCGAAAGCGTCGGTGAAGACGAGACACATGGACATCATGACCATCCAACTTCTCACATAAGGCATGGATTGAGGGGATTGCATGTGAATTCAAGAGCTAACCATCACTCGCAGAAGGTGGCGAAGTCGCTGAGCAGATCGAGCAGGTCGGGGATGCCGATGTAGCCGTCTTCGTTGATATCGGAGGGACATCCATCGTAGCCGATGCACGTTCCGAGTTCTGGATCCCACACCGTTCCGTCTCCACAGAAGTTCGTGCCGTTGGTCAGGTCCTCGAAAAAATCGCAAACTCCGTTGTTGTTGAGGTCGAGCGAGCAATTTCCTTCACAATCAAAGAAGACCGAGGCCATGAAACAGGTGCCATCCTCATCGGTCGCTTCCGGATCATAGTTGCACGCAAAAGGCCAGGTGCACCCCGGCACTTCGATTTCATCACACACTCCATCCCCGTCCGCATCATTGATGCAGTTCCCGTCGCAGTCGAGGAAATCGAATTCCGGGTAGGTGCACGATCCGTCCTCGAGCAAAGCCGCCGGATCGAAATTGCAGGCGCCTTCCTCAGTGCATCCTTCGCATGCTTCAATGGTCAGCTCCTCTCCTTCTGCCGCGCAACCCGAGGCATCCGTCACCCTCAGGGTCCAAGTGCCCGGGGGCAACGTCCCCATGAAACCACTGCCGAAATCCGTCCCATTGACACCGTCCACAAAAGTCAACACGGTATCCCCAATGGCTTCAAATACAAAGGGCGGCGTTCCGCCTTCCGCATACAAATCGATGGCGGATCCTTCAGGAGCGGCGCACCCTCCATACCATTCGGAATACAATTCCAGTGGGTCTGGCTCTTCCACTTCCACAATGAATACCGGCGTACTGCAGCCGGCCGCATCCGTCACCTGAACGGAATAGGTCCCCACCGGAACCCCGTCAAAGGTGAAGGTGGAAGCGTACAGGTTCAAATTTCCCAGACCCTCGATGGACAGAGCGTATGGCTCAATTCCGCCTGACATGTTCAATATCAATTGGCCGTCCTCTTCCCCGGTGCAACTAGCGGAAACGGTCTCCACAGTGAGCGCGAAGTAAGAGCAGCTTCCATCGTCATCGGTCGCGTCGGGGTTGAAATTGCAAGAAGTCTCGTCGGTGCACCCCGGAACCTCATCCTCGTCGCAGATGCCGTCTTCATCCGTGTCGTTCAAACAGTTGCCCTCACAATCCAAATAGTCCACGCCGAAGATGTCTGACGGGTAAGTGCAGTCCTCATCGGCGAGATTGTTGCTCGCCCCGATTTCCATGTTCACGTAGGTGATATCAGATCCATTGCCTTCCACAAACACCTGGATGTACAATTCTCCGGAGAGCATGCCATCGGTGGTCAGCTGGGCAAGCAAGACCTCCTGATCCGGGTGCTGCCCTGCGTATCCATTGACATCCCCGATCAAGGAGAACCATGAGCCCCCCACTGCATCATCCATGACAATGCTACCGCCCGGGGCGCCAAATCCGGGATCGAAATTGGACAACCACGGATACTCCGTGCCCTGAACGGTATTGATGGGCCCCTCGCCGGCATTGGCATCGGGAGCCTGTTCCAATCCAATGGTCACCCAGCTGTCAAAGGCCAATTCCGGAAAGGTTCCGAACAGCAAGGGGTAAATCCCATTCGGAGTGGGCCCGCCCAACTCGTTCTGATAGAACGAAGTGGTGGTGAGGATGCGCGTGGGGAAATCCGTGAATCCTGCCACCGCACTCACAAAATCCGCATCGTTTTCACAGCGCAAATACAGGCGGTAAGTCGTCATTCCCGCCAGCGCACCATCGGTATGGACCGCAAACGTGTCGAGCTGCAAGTAATACGGTGCCAACTCCGGCTCACCCCCGTCGTAATCGCACGCGGAAGGATCGGTGCAAGGCTCATCTTCATCACAGATTCCGTCGCCATCTGCATCATTTAGGCAATTCCCCTCGCAATCAAAATGCGGCGCGCCATACAAGTCTTCGGGATAGGTGCACGACCCGTCATCCTGTATCGCACACTCCACGAAATTGCACGCCTCCTCATCCGTGCAACCCGGCGCCTCACCAGCTGTGGCACTTGACCAGTAGTAGGTGGGGCGTGCAGCTCCATCCGCAACTTGAACTTCATTCATGCCGTTGCCATTGATGAAAATCTGCGTGTACATCTGGAAGGTCATGGTGCCATCGGTGGTGAATTGCCCCGCCAGCACCTTCAAATCCGTTCCGGCGACGCCATTGGCATCACCATTCAAGGCGTACCAGGCGCCTCCAATGTAATCGTCGATGGAAATGTCACCCCCTGCGAGCCCTCCACCCGGGTCGAAATTCGTTGCCCATGGGTTCACTGCGGATTGCACGGCGGA
Source organism: Flavobacteriales bacterium UBA4474 (assembly GCA_002389295.1). Taxonomy (GTDB): domain Bacteria; phylum Bacteroidota; class Bacteroidia; order Flavobacteriales_D; family Sanyastnellaceae; genus UBA8752. Next base: position 4,625 of record DGOE01000116.1, read on the forward strand.
GACATTTGCTTCACCAGCACCTGCATTGGGTGTTCCCGACAGTCCAATCGTCACCCAGCTATCGAATTCCAGGTCAGGATAGACCGGGAAGAGCAGGCTGTTGATGCCATTGGGCGTCACTGCACCCACGGCAGCGTTGCGGAAGGTTGTGGTGGTCGTGATGTAGGTGGGGTTGACTGCATCACCGGAAATGGAACTGAGGAAGTCGTCCTCGTTTTCCATGGTGATGTAGGCGCGGTAGGTGGTATAACCCGTCAAGTCTGTCGTTCCAAGAGCGCCCACAAGGATGCCGATGTCTTCATTGACGACTTCGACCCTGAGCCCATACTCGCCGGGCTCCGAACCCGAATTCGAAGGCTCCGAAAACAGGCAATTGCCATCACAGTCGTAAAGGTCAGAGCCATAGAGATCCATGGGGTACACACAC
>DGOE01000175.1 GCA_002389295.1 Flavobacteriales bacterium UBA4474
TGCCGTTCTCATGTCAAGGACTGCGTTCAATGCGACATGTGCTGGTCATTGTACAGCAAGTCGCTGTGTGGAGTTCAGATCGCTTTGATGCGCTCATGCTTGGACTGATCAAGGTTCGCCCACGTGTCTTTGAACGCGTGAATTTCAGGCGCTGGGCGACCGTTCAAATTTTCGCGTATTTCTCGGCACTTGGCCAATGGCCGGGAATTCGGCAAAATTTGAAAGCGTCCATGACATCCGGACTTGTGTCTCCTGGGGCGGTATGGCACAATGAAGCGTCTTGCGCGCCTCCTCTCTGTTGCCTTGATCAGGGACATTTGGTGGCCCCCTGCCCTCTGCACTGTTTTACATAATGTAGAGTTTGGGGCAAAAAGAAAGCCGGACCAAAGGCCCGGCTTTCCAAGATGTTTGAAGAAGGATTACTTCTTGACGATCATGTTCGTCGCAGCAGAGAAATCTTTGTGTGCAACGCTCAAGGTGTAGGCGCCAGCTGCGAGGCTGTGCTTGACCATGATGCGGTTGCCACCGATGATGTTTCCACTGTTCATCTCCTGAGAGATAACGGTCTTTCCTGTCATGTCCATGACTTCAACAATCATGTTGTCAGATCCGAGGTTGAGCTCCTGATCGAACTGAATGCTGAAGTGGCCTTCGAACACGGGGTTAGGGAACACGTTCCACTGGCTGTTCTCCAAGCTGAAGAGCTCTGCCATTGGGCCGTTGTCCGTTGCGAACTCGCAATTGCCATTGTCGTAAGTAGCGTCGCTGGCGTAGTTGCTGGCATCAGGGTTGGTGCAACCAAACACTTCTGCGTCCGTCGTTGTGAAAGTGACGTCGTAGTCGCGCCAGGTCTCCCCGTCAGGGGTCCAGCCTTGCATGTTCAGCGTGCCAGTGGCGACACCGTCTGTGGTGATTTGCATCAAGAGGACGAGGTTGCGGGCATCAGCCACGGCGCGCACATCCGTCGGAACGACAAACCAAGCTCCATCGACAACTTCGAGTGCACCGCCTTCATTGAAGGAAGCGAAATCGATGCCAATGTTCCACAGGTTGTTATTGCTGCTGTTTTCAGCACCAACGGTTACCCAGCTGTCAAAAGCGAGGGTCTCGTCGATTCCGACTACAGCTTCGTTAACGTCAATAGTAGAAGCACCACCAAGTTGATTTTGGTAGATGTCACCAGTACTCGTCACGTTGAGGAGGTGTTCCCCATCGGCGAATATGGCGTGAAGGCTGTGTTGGCTCGAGGGCAACTCAGCGTAAATACGGTAGGTGTTGCCGTTAACGGCTCCACCATTGTCAACAGCTTGTACTACAAGCTGAACATTGCTGGCGGCGGCGGAAAAGCCGAATACGACAGCTGCGGTTAATGCGAACAAATTCTTCATGTTCAGATGATTAGAGATTCAAAGTCTAGAGGAGGCAAAACAAATCTTTCCTAAGATAGCGGTTTTTCCCTGTCTAAGAAAGAATTCTGTCGACGAATTCATGTTTTCTTCATCTCTGAGAATCTTTTCTTTGCCATCGAAATGAGGTTACTCGACAATTACATCGCTGGACAATGGATTCCGGCGGGTCCCAACCCTACCCTCCTACTCAATGCCGTGAATGGCGATCCAGTAGCCGGTGCGGATTCTTCAAACATAGATATGGCGCAGGCTTTTGCCTATGCGCGGTCCACTGGTGGGGAGAAGTTGCGGCGCATGACATTCCAGCAACGGGGCCTCATGCTCAAGGCCTTGGCTCTGCATTTAATGGAGCAAAAAGAAGAATTCTACAAGTGGAGTACCCACACGGGCGCCACGCGTGCCGATGCTTGGATTGACGTTGAGGGGGGAATTGGCACATTGTTCGCCTATGCCAGCATGCGCAAGCAGCTGCCCGACCTCCCCTACTTGGTGGATGGCGATCCAGCCTTGTTGTCAAGGGAGGGCTCCTTTATAGGTCACCACATCGGGGTACCGAAGCGCGGTGTCGCCGTGCACATCAATGCCTACAACTTCCCGATTTGGGGAATGTTGGAGAAAATCAGTGTCAACCTGCTTGCCGGCGTGCCCGCGATTGTGAAGCCAGCGACATTGACTTCATATGTGGCCCATGCCATGGTCAAGGAAATTGTGGCGTCGGGCATTTTGCCTGAGGGCGCGCTTCAACTTGTATGTGGGAGCGCCCGGGACATCCTCGACCACGTGGGCTTTGAGGATGTGGTCACCTTTACTGGATCTGCCGAGACGGGCTTGAAATTGAAGTCTCATCCGCGGATTCTTGCGGAGAATGTGCCATTCAACCTCGAGGCCGACTCGTTAAATAGCCTCGTGCTCGGGCCTGACGCTGATGTCGGTAGCGCGGAGTTCGACCTGTTCATCAAAGAGCTTCGCAAGGAGTTGACCATCAAATGCGGGCAACGGTGCACGGCGGTGCGCCGCGCCATGGTGCCTTCAGACAGGCTCGAGGCTGTGCGGGATGCTTTGCGCAGCCAATTGGAGCGCGTGCCGATGGGCGACCCCGCAGTGGAAGGGGTGCGCATGGGCGCCTTGGCGGGGATGGAACAGCGCGGTGAAGTGGAGCGTGCTGTATCGCGCCTGGAAGAAGAAGCAGAGACCTTGCTGGCTTTTGATGCGCCAGAGTTGATGGGGGCAAATTGGGATGCTGGGGCATTTTATGCGCCCCGGGTGTTGACGCATGCGCGGCCGTTAGAAGCCGTCAAAGTGCACGAGATCGAGCCGTTTGGGCCGGTTTCTTGTGTTTTGCCTTACGATGGTATCGAAGACGCGATTGCGCTGACCCACATGGGCAAGGGGTCCTTGTGTTGCAGCATTGTCACTGCCGACGAGGCCATCGCGCGGCAATTCGTTGTGGAAGCGGCGACGCACCACGGGCGTATTCTGGTGTTGAACGCCGCCTGTGCAAAGGAGAGTACAGGCCACGGCAGTCCGATGCCCCAATTGGTGCACGGCGGTCCCGGACGTGCCGGCGGCGGCGAGGAAATGGGCGGTCTGCGCGGGCTGAATCATTACCTCCAACGCACGGCCATCCAAGGCCATCCCGATATGATCACCGCCATCACGCAGCGACACCAGCCCGGTGCGTCCCGGCCAGAATCGCCTGTTCATCCGTTCAGGCTGCATTTCGAAGACCAGGAGGTGGGCATGACGTTTACCACGCACCGGCACACCGTGACCGAGGCGGACATCGTCAATTTTGCCAATGTCTCGGGCGACCATTTTTATGCCCACGTGGATGAAACCGCACTGGAGGGCACCATTTTCGAAGGAAGGGTGGCCCACGGCTATTGGGTGCTGTCCAAGGCGGCTGGGATGTTTGTGGAGCCCCACAAGGGGCCTGTCTTGTTGAATTACGGTCTGGAATCCTGCCGTTTTACCAAACCGGTCTACCCTGGCATGACCATCGGCGTGCAGTTGACGGTCGAAGAAAAGGTGCAGCAAGAGAAACGGGGTGACGACGATGTGCTCAAGGGCATCGTCAAGTTCAAGGTGGATGTCACCGATGAGACGGGCGAAACCGTGGCCATCGCGACCATTTTGACCATGGTGGCCAACCGTCCGGTCAGCGCGTGATCAGGTTTGTCGCTGTCCTGTCGCGCCCTTTGGGGCTGGCTGTTTGGTTTTTGACCGCATGGGGCGCGGCCGCGGGCCAGTCTTTTGTCGGCCAAGCGGCCAAGCGACAGGATGTGCGGGTGTTGGATTCCCTTGTTTTGAGTGGCATGGGCGGAGCGAACCATTCACTGGAGGGGTTGGCTTCGCGGGATGCTTTGATTGAATTGATGATGTCGGGAGACAGCACGCCGCATGTGGCGTGGGGGCTGGCGCTGCACCGGTGGATTCGTTCGGCAGGTGATGCCCACCTGAGGGTCAGGTTTGATTTGGCGGCCGCAGAGCGCCTGGAATGCGCCTTGCCGCCCGCCATGGAATTGTTGGATCCAAACGGTCCGTGGGCTGGTTTTGGGCCCGGGTTGGATGTGGCGGCTTCAGCGCGGCATGCCTGGCTCACGCGCACGTGGCCTTGGGTTGGTGAGCTGGGCGGCTGCAGTGAAGCGGCGTTGTCCGCCCCCCTTGAGCCCATCGCGGAGGGTGCGAAACAAGCGCCTGCGGTGGATAAGGCGGGCAAGGCGGGTATGGCTGTTGTGGAGCAAGAACAATACGTGCATTGGACAGTGGGCAGCTTTGGCGCAGGGTCCGATCGGGCATTTCGCCGGGCTTTTCGAAAAAGCCGAAGGCAGGTGAGGCAATCGGGATTGCCCATACTGCTTGATCTCAGGGGAAACCTCGGTGGCTACCGCACCCGCCGACATGCTGTATTGCATGCATTGGTGGCCCCTAGCCGCTGGCCCCAAGAATGGGACCGGAAGTGGGGTGACAAGGATGCCAAAATGGAAGAGGTGCCGCCCATGCCGGCTGTCAAGACGTCCCGTCGGATGGAGGCGCCCCTGGCGGTTGTGGTGGACGGGTTGAGTTTCAGTGCTTCCCTCCTGCTTGTGGATGCGCTCAACTTTGCGGACCGCGCGAAAGTCTTTGGGTGCGCACCGTTGGGCCAGCCGGGTGGATGTTCCGGCTCTCCAACACCGCATACTTTGCCCGGGTCAATGTGGCGTGTGGATGTGCCCCAAAGGGCGTCTTTTATTGGTTTAAATATCTCACCTGTAAGTCATTATGGTCTTTCTGGTGCAGTGGTGTCTGATGTGCCAGGTGTGATGGTGGAAGAAGCCGTGTGGTGGTTGTGCACCCAAGTGCCGGCCCCTTGAAGGTATTTTGCACGTTCATGTCCAGTGCTGACAAACCCCAAACCAACCTGTGCCGCGTGGCCTTGCTGGCGCTGATGATGTCGGTTTATGGATGGACCGCACACGCTCAAGAGGGTGAGCTTTCGGGCGCTGAGGAGCGGATGTTGAAGGCCTTGATTGGCAAATTCTCGCCTTTGCCTTCAGTGGAACGGATTTGGACGGGTGCTTTTTATGCAGCTGCCCAAAAGACCGTCCGGCTCAAGGCATCGATCGATTCAGTGGAGCGCTCTGGAATCGATGAAACGCAGGTGCTGCTGCTGGTCGGGGCCTACCGCAAGGAGCTGCGCGTGGTCAAAGAGGACCGCAACGCGTTTGTAGCGGGGTTCCTGTCTCCCTTGGAGCAACTGTCGCTGGACAGTGTGCTTGCCCCCCCTGCCCCATCTATTCAGCATTTCGGACTTCACGACCGATTGAAATGCCTGGTCTGCAAGAAGCCCGGTGAAGGGGCCATTTTTCCTTCCGGAGTGAAAAGCCCGGACCAACTGTTGATGCCAAAACAATGAACGCTTCCAACACCGCCTTTCGCCTCTTCTGTGGGTTCGGCTGCTCGCTGCTTTTGATGGCGGGATGCACGCCTGCCCATGTGCCCCTCTCCCATCAAGTGGATCCGTTCATCGGAACCGGGGGGCACGGCCACACCTACCCTGGGGCCACCGTGCCCTTTGGCATGGTGCAATTGAGCCCAGATACCCGATTGGAAGGCTGGGACGGTTGCGGTGGTTTCCACTTCACCGATGATGTGGTTTATGGATTCAGTCACACGCACCTTCAAGGAACCGGGGTCAGCGATTATGGCGATGTGCTGATGATGCCCGCTGTAGGGCCTATGGATACAGGTCAAGTGTGGCGTGAGCGCTACCGCGATCGTTTTGTCCAAGGCAGCCAGAAAGCCCATGCGGGCTACTACCGCTGCCGTTTGGAACGCAGCGGGATCGATGTGGAGTTGACCGCTTCTGACCGGGTGGGATTTCATCGCTGGACGTTGGACGAGCGGGACACCTTGCAGTTGGTCGTGGACCTGGCCCACCGGGATGACATCATCAATTACGGGATGTATCCCCTTGACGATTCCACCTTGGTGGGACAGCGCGTGTCGGACAACTGGGCAGAGGAGCAGCACGTCTACTTTGCTATGCGGTTCAACCGGCCCTTTACGTGGTTGGATCAGATGGCAGAACTCCAGACTGAGGAGGTCGACGGGAACCTCGAGCAAGAGTTGACTTATGTACCTGTATTTAAACTGTTATTCAGTGATGTAGAGTCTGTAGAGTCTCGTGTTTCTTTGAGCTTTGTGGACATCGAAGGGGCCGTGCGGAACCTCAATGAGGAGGCGCCACGCGCAGGGGGTTTTGATGCCGCGCGGGCGTCGGCTGAGGAGCGATGGAATGCGGCGTTGGGCCGGATCCAATTGGATGAACCTGATGCCGATGAACGGACAGTTTTTTACACCTCGCTTTACCACAGTTTGACTGTGCCCAACCTCGCGACCGATGTGGATGGGCGCTATCGGGGAACGGATTTGATGGTGCACCAAGCGCCAGAAAATGCCCCGCGCTACACGGTCTTTTCCCTGTGGGACACGTTTAGGGCCACCCATCCCCTGCTCAATGTGCTGGAGCCCGAGCGCACCGAAGTGTTCATCCAGAATTTCATCGGCATGCACGCGGAAGGGGGCAAACTCCCGATGTGGGAATTGGCTTCCAATTACACGGGCTGCATGATTGGTTATCACGCCGTTCCGGTGATCGCTGATGCCTGGGCGAAGGGCTTGCGGGGCTTTGATGCGGATGCTGCGCTAGAGGCCATGGTGGCTGTGGCGACGTCCGATGACCTGTCCAAACCCGTTTGGGACAGCTTGGGTTACCTCCCGCTCGAAAGGGAAAGCGAAAGCGTGTCCAAGACCCTCGAATACGCCTTTGACGATGCGTGCATTGCCCGCATGGCCCAGGGCATGGGGCGGATGGATGTGGCCGAGCGTTTTGGCCGTCGGGCGCAGGGTTGGCAGAATTTGTACCGCCCCCAAAGCGGATTCATACAGCCGAGGTACGGGGCTTCCTGGCGGGAGGCCTTCGACCCCACCGAGGTCACTTTTGAGTACACGGAGGCCAATGGATGGCAGTACAACTTCTTTGTTCCGCACGACGTTTCTGGGCACATTGAGCGCATGGGTGGTCCGGCACCGTATGCCGCCATGTTGGACAGCATGTTCACGGGATCGAGCAGGATGTCCGGTCGCCACCAAAGCGACATTACCGGCTTGATTGGGCAGTATGCCCATGGCAATGAGCCCTCCCACCACATGGCCTACCTCCCCTCTTTTGTGGGACACCCGGAGCGCACGCAACAACTGGTGGACAGCATTTGCGATGCGCTGTACACCCCCGAACCCGATGGCTTGAGTGGCAACGAGGATTGCGGACAGATGAGCAGCTGGTACATCTGGAGCGCATTGGGCCTGTATCCGGTGACGCCCGGTTCGGACCGCTATGTGTTGGGCACGCCCCGGTTTGATCACGTAGAGTGGTCCTTGCCCAATGGACGGACATTGGAGGTGGTGGCCGATCGGGAATCGGAGGCGTCCATTTACCTCCACGGCATGACACGCGATGGGCAGCCGGTGACGCGCAGTTGGGTGACCCACGATGAGTTGATGGCTGGCGGCACATGGGCGTTTGATGTGCGCGACGAACCGGTGGGGCCGGACGGATTTGGAAAGGCTCAGGATGCTTGGCCTGTGGAGGACTGGACCTTGGGCGACGACACTTTTGTGGCCGGGCCGTTTATCGATGCGCCGCGGAGTTATTCGGGGGACAGCATCACCGTCGCCACCGGCTGTGTGGATGCTGAGGCGCAAGTTTGGGTGCGCGTATTGGACGCAAAAGCCAACACTGCCGTGGCGACGGAAGATTGGGCTGAGGCAGGCTTTGTGGAGTCTACAGGGACCGTGACAGTCAAGGGCACCCAAATCGTGCAGTTGGTGGCGGCCCGAGGGCCCCATTCCAGTGCCGTATTGTCTTCCCGGATTGCGCGTGTCAATCCCGATTACAGGGTGGACATAGGGTTTCCTTATGCCAATCAATATGCGGCGGGGGGCGACCGCGCCTTGATTGACGGCGTGATGGGCGAAGGAGCCGACTTCCGCACGGGGGACTGGCAGGGCTACCACGGCCACAGTGCAGTGGTGACCGTGGACCTGGGCAGTGTCCACGCGGTGAGCGAGATGAGCGTGGGGGTGTTGCAGGATGTCAACGCCTGGATTTGGGCGCCGAGCATGGTGGTGTGCCGCACGTCTCTCGATTCTGTCGAATTCGACCTCTACGGCAGCCGCGCGCCGGATTTTGACCCCTTGGATTACGAGACCCGCACTGAGCGGCTCTCGTTTGAAGGCAACCGACAGGCGCGCTACCTGCAATTGGAGTTGAGCCCATTCAACGGAGGAGAAATTCCCGATTGGCACCCCGGTCGTTTGAATCCCACCTGGGTCTTTGCTGATGAATTCGGCTTTGACGCGTCGCCGGTGCAATGATGGGTGATGCTGGAGATTTTCTGTCGCGGGGTTTGGCGATGACCACCCCCCACCCGCTGGGTGAGCGGATTGTGGGTGCGGAAGGCTGTTGGTTGGTGACCGATACGGGCGAAAGGCTGTTTGACTTGGTCAGTGGCATTGGCGTCAGCTCGCTGGGACATGGACACCCGGACATTGCAGCGGCATTGCACGCCCAGGTGGACCGTCACCTGCACGTGATGGTGTACGGTGAGTATGCCCAAGCTGCGCAGGACAGGGCCGCCGAAGCCCTGTTGTCGACGCTGCGTCCGGCCGGATTGGATGCCGTGTATTTCGTGAACAGCGGAACAGAAGCCATTGAAGGTGCGATGAAGTTGGTGCGGCGGGTAACGGGCAGAACGGAAATTTTTGGCCTCTTGGGAGGCTACCACGGGGGGACCACCGGCGCCTTGAGCCTCTCCACACCATCCCATCGACGGGACGCCTTTCTGCCACTGTTGCCGGATGTGGGGCACCTCGCGTTTGGAGCGTTGGCCGGGCTCCAGCAGATTTCTTGTCGGACGGCTGCGGTTTTTGCTGAAACCGTGCAAGGCGATGCGGGGATCCGCCCTCTGACAGCGGATTATTTGCGGGCGCTCAAAGCCCGTTGCGAAGAGGTGGGCGCCTTGTTGGTGTTGGATGAGATTCAATGTGGCTTGGGCCGCACAGGCTACCGCCATGCATTTGAGGCCACGGGCGTGGTGCCCGATGTATTGGTGCTGGGCAAGGCGCTGGGAGGCGGTATGCCGATCGGTGCTTTTGTTTCTTCGGGCGACCGCATGGCGATGCTGCGGGAAAACCCCAAGCTGGGGCACATCACCACTTTTGGT
>DGOE01000043.1 GCA_002389295.1 Flavobacteriales bacterium UBA4474
AAGGGAGACCTGGCAGAGGAAGTGCGCCGGCTCGACAGGCTGGCCAAGAAAATGCGGGTCCGGCGGTTCAAGGCCGGGGGCATCGATTTCGATACCGAGGAGGTCCGCTTCCGGCTCAGTGAGGACGGCAAGCCCATCGAGGTCCTCATCAAGCGGATGATGGATGCCAACCGCCTTGTCGAGGACTTCATGCTGCTGGCCAATGTGCGCGTGGCCAAGTGGATTGCGGGCTGCAAGGGCCAGCGGCCACCCGGTGCGGTCTACCGCATTCACGATTCACCCGACCCGACCAAGCTCAAGTCCTTGCGCATGTTTGTGGCCCAGTTCGGTTACAAAATGCCGGACACCGAGCCTGGAAACGCCCACCGGGCCATCAGCCAGTTGATCAGCATGGCAGAGGGCAAGCCAGAGGAGCCCATCATCAAACAGATGGCCATCCGCTCCATGGCCAAGGCCGAGTACAGCACGGAAAACATCGGCCACTATGGCCTGGCGTTTGAGCATTACACCCACTTTACTTCGCCCATCAGGCGCTACCCCGACATGATGGTGCACCGGAGCCTGCAGCACTATTTGGATGGCGGGGGCCATTTGGACACCGCCACCCTCGATGGCCCCTGCGCCCACAGCAGTGAGCGCGAAAAGCGGGCCGCTGAGGCGGAACGCGCCAGCATCAAATACAAGCAAGTGGAGTTCATCGGCACCCGGTTGGGCGAGGAGTTCAATGGTGTGGTCAATGGCATTTCTGCCAAGGCCGTCTACATCGAATTGAAGGAAAACAAGTGCGAAGGCTACGTCGACATCAAGGGCATTTCGACAGACAGGTTCTCGGTCGACACCGAGCGCCAATGCCTGGTGGGCATGCACACGGGCCAAATCATCAGGATGGGCCAAGAGGTGCGCATCCAGGTGGTGCGCGCGGATCTGCAACGCCGGGAATTGGAGTTTGACTGGCTGGGCGTGGTTGTCTGAACCACCGGGGCCAAGTTGTACTTTTGCATCGCCGCGCTGCGGCATTAAATGCGCTCTTAGCTCAGTTGGTTAGAGCAGGGGACTCATAATCCCTGGGTCGCGGGTTCAAGTCCTGCAGGGCGCACCAAGGGTCAACTCAGATCAGTTGACTGAGCAGGAGAATGAGGTCGTATGTGGTGATCATGCCATCACCATTAAGGTCGTACATGGCGTTCTCCTTCGTCACGGGCTGCATGAAGTGTATGAGAAGATTGAGCAGATCGCTGAGTGTCATGGCGGGCAACGTTTAGTCTGTGATTTGGTCCCGGTTCACAGCATTGGTAAGCAACTTGTTACACCATAAAGATATCAATAAACAAGACCAAAAGCAATTATTGAACGATAAATGAAACAATTGTTGGTGTGATGGCCCGGTTTTGATTGCACCACACATTCGGACGAAAAGGGCGTTAGAAACCGTGTCTTGACATATCTTTGCGCCCCCTTTTGGGGCAATTAGCTCAGTTGGTTCAGAGCGCTCGCCTCACACGCGAGAGGTCACTGGTTCGAATCCAGTATTGCCCACCCCGCCCAAGGGGCCTTACCCCCAACAAGGCCCCGGCCCCGCTCCTCAGAGGACGCGGGGCTTTTTTCTGCGGCTTCGCACCGGGCGATGTTTCTTTGCCGCACGGCCCCGTAGTTCAACGGATAGAATAAGCGTTTCCTAAACGTTTGATCCAGGTTCGATTCCTGGCGGGGCTGCCATTTACCACCCGCCTCCTGTTGCACATACAACGAGCCCTTGACGGAATCCAGACCCACGCCCCCTCGCCTTGATGGCTCTTGGCAGCGGCTTTTAGGCGGCTCAGGCAGGGTGCTTGTACTCAAGGTTGCAGGAGCTTTCGGAGGCTTCCTGTTTTCCTTGTTGGTTGCCCGGAAATTCGGTGATGATGCCTTGGGCCGGGCTGAATTGTTCGTTCTCGCCATCACGGTGGGTGCAACCTTGTTGCGATTGGGCGCAGAAGGTGCCGTGGTCAAGTTGTTCAGCGGATGGTCCTCGACCGGGCAGCATGGGCGCATTGCACGACGTTTCCGGAGTTGGTCTCGCCCTATCTGCGCTGTGGCTCTGGCCGTAGCATGTTTGGGAGTCTTGGCTCCCATGGACTTGTTCTTGGTTCATCTGGACGGTTGGTTGGGGTGGGCCATCGGTGCTTGGGTTCTGATCGGATGGTCGGGAGAAGCTTTGCGCGGAACAGGAAGGGTGGGATGGTACGCTCTGCTTCAGCCCGGTTGGTGGATGCTGCTCGCAGGAATATTTGTGGTTCTCCTGGGCTTGCATCCGGTTCCGGCCCTGTCCGTCACCGGCGGAGTACTGGCCGTTTTGGGTATGGTCGGTGCGATGTCTTTGTTTGCTCGACAAGCTGGAAAAGAGACCCCCGAGCTTCAGGAAGGAGCCCGTACCGACAGTCAAACGCTGATGCAGTTGGCCGGACCTATTTGGTTGGGCAGCATGTTGCACCTGGTACTAAGCTGGGCAGATACCGCGCTGATCGCGGCATGGATGGAAACGTCGGATGTTGCCCACTATAGGGCGGCTTTTCGGTTGGCGGCGTTGTTGACGTTCACACAATTTGCCGTCAATGCATTGGGTGCTCCAACTTTTGGGGCACTCCATGCCAAGGGCGACGCGGAGGCTTTGCGTCGCGCCGTTCACCGCATTGGATGGATGAACACTGCCGTGGCATTGCCCGGCCTTTTGTTTCTCGTCGCATTGGGGACATGGCTCCTGGGCTTCTGGGGCCCGGCCTTTGCGCAACCGCATGTCTATCGCGCCCTGCTGATTCTCGCTGCAGGCCAGTGCTTCAACGCATTGTGTGGACCGGTGATGAATTTGCTGAACATGACAGGAGGCGAACGAGCCGGCTTGTCCATTCTGGCGATATCTGCGGTAGCGCAGTTGAGTGCAGCGGCTTTTCTCGTCCCGGAGATGGGGTTGATTGGCGCAGCCTGGTCAGCGGCATTGGGCATGTTATTTTGGAATGCCCTTGGCGTATTCTACATCCGAAGACAACATGGTTTCGTGATGATTTCATTGCTGAACGGATGGTGGAAGCAAAGCTGAACTTCTTTCTTATCGGGGCACCCAAAGCGGGAACCACCCTCGTCTATGACAGGCTCTCCCGTCATCCCCAGGTTTTCCTCAGCCCCCTCAAGGAACCGAACCACTATTCCACCGACATAGACCCTTCGAATTTCTCCACCGCCTTCAGGGCCAACACGAAACTCGACACGGCGGCCTATCTATCAAATAAACCCCTGGAAACGAGGCAGGTGGGGTTTGTTCAAGACGCCGGTCAATATGCAGAGCTCTTTGAAGGGGTCAGACAAGGACACATTGCTGTGGGGGAGTGCAGCACCTCATACCTCTGGTCGAAGGATGCTGCCATGCGCGTGGCCGGGGCCCATCCCGATGCTCGAATTCTGGCGGTCCTTCGCAATCCGGTGGAGCGTCTGCACTCCCATTGGCTGATGGCGCGCATGTATGGGTTCACGGACCTGGACTTGATGGCGGCGGTAGAACACGATCGGGCACATCCCCATCCCGGCTGGGGACAAAGCGAGTTGTTCGTGGAGGCTGGCATGTATGCCGATCAGCTCGGCCGGTGGCTCAGGCAATTTCCCCGAGCGCAGGTGAAAGTCCTTTTGAATGAACAATTGTCGGACCCGAAAACTTGGGAGG
>DGOE01000055.1:0-1772 GCA_002389295.1 Flavobacteriales bacterium UBA4474
GCTCCGGGGCCATTGCAGATGCCACACTCGTCAACCACCCCAATGCAATCATCCACATTGTCGCAGACGCCATCTTCATCGACGTCTGCAGTGCAATCGCCTCCGCATACACCCAAGGCATCCGCCTGGTTGCCATCGCAATCGCAGTCACCTGCAGGAATTTCTGTACAGCCACAAGCGTAGATGTCGCCGGGGCCATTGCAGACGCCACAGGCATCCAGGTCACCGACACAATCGTCCACATCATCGCAAATGCCATCGGCATCGGCGTCCGCGGTGCAGTCGCCACCACAACTGCCCAAGGCATCGTCATAGAGGCAATTGCCGCCGCCACCCGATGGGCAGCCAGTTTCGAGGCCAAGTGGAAGGCTCAACACAAGGAAATTGGTGTTGTCTCCTTCAGGGAAGACCTGCACATGGACCGTTCCAGTCAAATCACCCGAAGTGGTGAATTGCCCGATGAGCACACGTCCATCGGCGTCGGGCAAGCCATTGGCGTCTCCGTTCAAGATGTACCACACACCTCCAACTTCGTCGTCGATGACAATGTCACTGCCGGGCAATCCACTGCCAGGTTCAAAGGCCAATGCCCAATTCTGGTTGGGTGAATTCACCACCGAAACGGCACTTTCTCCGGCACCGGCATCTGCTGGGCCCTCCAATCCTATGGTCACCCAGCTGTCAAAGGCCAATTCAGGAAAACTGGGCAACAACAGGGGGTTGACATTCTCCGGCGTCACGCCGCCCAGAATATGCTGGTAGAAGTTGGTGGTGGTGGACACGTCCAAGGGCAAATTGTTGTTCCCTGAAACGGACGTCACGAAATCCGTTGCGTTCAACGTTTGCACGTATACGCGATAAGTCGTCATGCCGGCGAGGTCACCCGAAGTATGGGTGGCCACCACGTCCGTATGCAGACAGTAATCGGTGATGGGGCCGCTCTCCTCCGGCTCAGCAAAAGGATCAAAGTTGCAGGCATCGGGATCGGCACAGCCGCTTCCCTCGAGGTTGTCACAAATGCCATTGCCGTCCACATCGGCTGGACAATCGCCGCCGCACACATTGAGGGCGTCGAGCTGGTTGCCATTGCAATCGCAGTCACCGGCGGGAATGCCGTTGCCGCCACAGACGCCGCACTCATCGGCGACGTTGCCAAAGCAGTCGCAGTCGCCAGCGGGGATGCCGCTGCCGCCACACACGCCACATTCATCGAGCTCGTTTCCGTCGCAATCGCAGTCGCCAGCAGGGATGCCGCTGCCGCCGCAGACCCCACACTCATCAGCGACGTTGCCAAAGCAATCGCAGTCGCCAGCGGGGATGCCGTTGCCGCCGCAGACGCCGCACTCATCGGCGACGTTGCCAAAGCAATCGCAGTCGCCAGCGGGGATGCCGCTGCCGCCACACACACCGCACTCATCGAGCTGATTGCCATCGCAATCGCAATCTCCAGCGGGAATGTCCGAGCATCCGCACGCGTAGATTTCACCGGGTCCGCCGCAGACGCCGCAGGCATCATTCACCTGGCACGATCCGTCATCATCGGTCGCATTGGCGTTGTAATTGCACGCAGCCTCATCGGTACAGCCCTCGGTTTCATCCGTATCGCAAATGCCATCTCCATCGACATCAGAGAGGCAATCACCGCCACACACATTGATGGCATCAAGTTGGTTGCCATTGCAGTCGCAGTCGCCGGCAGGAATGCCGTTGCCGCCACAGACGCCGCACTCATCGGCGACGTTGCCATCGCAGTCGCAGTCGCCAGCGGGGAT
>DGOE01000055.1:1844-34236 GCA_002389295.1 Flavobacteriales bacterium UBA4474
CCGCCGCACACGCCGCACTCATCGGCGTAGGTGCAATCTTCCGGGGTCGTTTCACAAGCATCGGCGATGTTGAGGGTCACAGTGACCGCGTCTCCGCCGCTGGGGAAGTACTGCACATTCAAGGTGCCGCCCAAAACGCCATCTGTGGTCAATTGCGCCAACAACACGCGGTTGTCCGCATTGGGGAGTCCATTGGCGTCGCCATTGAAAATGTACCAGATTCCACCGACCACATCATTGATCACGATGTCACTTCCTGCTGCGCCTCCTCCTGGATCGAAAGCCGTGATCCAATCCTGGTCGGGTGAGGCAATCAAGCTGGGGTTGCTTTCTCCCGCGCTGCCGTCTGCCGGCTCCGACAGTCCAATGGTGACATAGCTGTCATAAATCAACTCGGGAAAACTGCCGAACAACAGTGGATTCTGCGGTTGGGCAGAAGCGCCTCCAAGCTGATTTTGATAAAAGCTGGTCGTCGTGGTGAGGGTCAATGGCGTAGCCTGGTTGCCAAAAACCGAGGTCACAAAGTCCGTGGCGTTCTCCGCTTGAAAGAACACCCTGTAGGTGGTCATTCCGGCGAGGTCGCCATCGGTGTGAGATGCTACCGTCTCAATGAACAAACACGGCGCATCAAAAACCCCACCGGATGAGGCAGGGTCATAGTTGCAAGCAGTAGGGTCAGAACAGTTTTGGGAAAATGCCACCAGGCCGGTGATAAACATGCCCACAGTCAGACACAGCGAAGGAATCAAGTTCTTCATCATCAATGATTAAGTAATCACAATATAAGCCATCACAGGCGTAATTCCTGACCAGAAACAAAGTGCCAAAAACCGGGGAATTCTCCTACACCTTGGTGCTCACGAACCGATCATTTCGAAAAAAGCGGACTCGGTCAAAATGGACACCCCCAACCGCTCGGCCTTTTCTCGTTTTGCCGGCCCCATTTTTTCGCCGGCTATGAGAAAATCGGTCTTGCCCGACACGCCGCCAAGCAGCCGCCCTCCGTGCCGCTCCACCAGGCGCTTGAGTTCATCGCGGGGAATACTGAACACGCCGCTGACAACGAAGCTCCGCCCTTCCAAAACCTGACTGCCCTGCACGCCAGGGTCTTGCTCCGCTGTGAACTTGAGCCCTGCGTGGACCAAGCGCTCCAGCAGCTGACGGTTTGTCGCCTCAGCAAACCAGTGAACCAGCGATTCCGCGATGACCGGTCCGACCACGTCCAATTGGAGCAATGCGGCTTCATCGGCGCCCCTCAAGGACTCAACATCCCCAAAATGACGCGCCAATTTCTTGGCCACCGTTTCTCCCACATGGCGGATGCCCAAGCCAAACAACACGCGTTCAAACGGCACCTCTTTGGACGCCGAAATGCCCGCCAAAAGGTTGCCCGCACGCTTCTCCCCCATTCGATCCAAAGTCAGCAGTGGCGCGCGCTCCAAATCGTACAGATCAGCAACATCGCGGATCATGCCCGCAGCCCACAGCTGCTCGACCCCCTCTGAACCGAGGCCGTCGATGTTCATGGCGCGGCGCGCGGCGAAGTGCTCGATACGGCCTTTGATCTGTTCAGGACACCCTTCGGCATTGGGGCAATAATGCCGGGCCTCGTCCTCTGCACGCGCAAGTGACGCCCCGCAGTCAGGGCAATGGGTAGCGTAGCTGTGTGGCGCGCTGTTTGCCGGCCTTTCGTCCAGTATGACGCCCACCACCTTGGGAATGATCTCCCCTCCTTTTTCCACGCGCACCATGTCGCCCTCCCGGATATCGAGGAGGGCAATCTGGTCGGCGTTGTGCAGGGAGGCCTTGCTGACGGTGGTGCCGGCTATGGGCACGGGCTCGAGGTGCGCCACGGGGGTGATGGCACCTGTGCGCCCCACCTGGTAGGCGATGCGCTCCAGACGCGTGATCCCTTGTTCGGTTTCAAATTTGAAGGCGAGGGCCCATCGCGGCGCCTTGGCGGTGGAGCCGAGGGTCTTTCTCTGGGCATAGCCATCGACCTTCATGACCACGCCGTCGATGGCAAATGGCAGCTGCGTTCTGGCTTCATCCCAATGGGCGAGGAAGGCCATCACGCCCTCCACATCGGTGACGATTTCAAAGGCGCGGTCCAGCATCAACGGCGTCTTGAACCCCCATCGCTGTGCGGCATTGACGCCGTCGCTGTGTCCACCGGGTCGCCAAGCACCGCCCTCATCGGGCAAGACGCTGTAGAGGAAGCAATCGAGGCCGCGTCGGGCGACTTCGCTGCTGTCCTGGAGCTTCAAGCTGCCCGCCGCCGTGTTCCGCGGATTGGCAAAGGTCTTTTCGCCCGTTTGGCGCCGGTGTGCGTTCAACGCCTCAAATGCCTCGAAAGGCAGAATGATCTCGCCCCGGATCTCCAATTTCTCAGGCGCTTCCTGGGGCAAGGTCAAGGGGATGGTGCGGATGGTGCGGACGTTGGTGGTGATGTCCTCTCCTACAGCACCGTCCCCGCGGGTCAGGGCGCGCACCAGCTGTCGGTTCTCGTATTGCAGGGCAATGGCGACACCGTCGTATTTCAATTCACAGGTAAAGCGCGTCTCTCCTGCCGACTCTTTGTAAATCCTTGATGCCCAATCTTCTACCTCCTCCCTGTTATAGCTGTTTGACAAGGAGAGCATCGGGCGGCTGTGGGCCACTTTTTCGAACTGATCGGTAAAGCCACCACCGACCCTGCGGGTGGGGCTGTTGGGGTCCGCCAAGTCCGGACGCGCAGACTCCAGCAGGGCCAATTCGGCCAGCAGGGCATCAAACTCCCTGTCGCTGATGGTGGGCGCGGCTTCTACGTAGTAGCGGTGGTTGTGCGCGTGTAGGGTGCGGCGCAATTCCGCAATGCGTTCCTCTTCCTGCATGGGCGTGGTCAATGCCGGATCAGGCGCACGGCCCTTTCCGCGCCCTGAAGGTCGCAGAGGACCTCGGTTTCCACCGCCTCGAGTTGCCAACAATCCGCCACCTTTTGCGTGAATTCCGCATGGCATTCCGCCACCATGCACCCGCCGCGATGCAGGCGGCTCCGCGCGCCCGCCAGCAGCGCCTCATAAAAGCAAAGTGGGGCATCATCGGGCACAAACAAGGCCATCCCAGGTTCGTATTGGCGCACATGAGCGTCCATGCTGGCCGCTTCTGATGCCGGGATATACGGCGGATTGCTGACCACGCCATGAAACACTTCGGCACCGCCACCCCATCCGGGGGACAGTGCATCGGCCTCCACCCATTGGACCTCCAAGCCCAGGTCGTGGCCGTTTTGCCGCGCGCGCTCCAACGCTGCCGCTGATTGATCCAGGCCCCACACCTCCCACGCTGGCTTGGCCGCCTTGATGGCCAGGGCCATGCAGCCGCTCCCGGTGCCCACATCCAACACGCGGATGCCTTGCCGCCAGCCCATTGCGCTCGCCGCGCGCTCCATGCCCTCCAAAAACCAAGACACCACCTCCTCGGTTTCGGGCCTCGGAATCAAGGCCTCGGGGCCGCAAGCGATGCGCAGCCCCCGAAATTCTGTCCAACCCACGGCGTATTGCACGGGCTCGCCATCCAAGACGCGGTCCAGGGCCTGGCCCAAACGGTTGAGCTCACTTTCGTCATAGCGCCGGTCGAGGGCCTCAAGGAGGGTCCGGCTGCGGTCGTCCAATGCCGCCATCAAGCGGTCGGCGATCGCTTTGCATTCCCGCACTTCACCCAAGGCCCCTTGTCTGTGGGCCTGCAAAGTCTGCACCAACCACGTCCGCACGGACCGGTCAGCGTTGTCCGAAGGAAAATCCGACCAACGGCGCATCCCGCAATCAGGTGATGTTGCGCGCAATCAGTTCCGCGGTCGCAGGATTGGTGGCCAGGGGGATGTTGTACACATCACAGAGGCGCAACAACATATTGATGTCGGGCTCGTGGGGATGCTTGCCCATGGGGTCCCTAAAAAAAATCACGCCGGCCACCTGCCCCTCCGTGATGCGCGAAGCGATTTGCGCGTCCCCGCCACGGGGTCCGGACGCCACGGTCTCCACGCTGATGCCTTTTTCGGCGAGCTTGCTCCCCGTCGTTTGGGTCGCCAATGTGGGCACCTGGGAGAAGAACTTGTGAAAGCGCATCACAAACTCAACGAGCTCGTCTTTTTTCCCGTCGTGTGCGATGAGGGCGATGTATTTCATTTGGCTTGCTTGACGAAAACTTCAAACGCCCAGGGCTCCCATGCTGTCTTGGCGAGGGACTTGCGGCTGAAGGTGCCCCGGTACCCATCCAAACCTTCGGGCTTGAAAGCGACCGTGGTATCGCTCAGGTTGATGACCACGCGCACGGATGTCCCCTCTGCGGCACGCTCGAAGTAGAGCACATCGCCCGCATCCACCAACTGCACAGGCCGGGCGCCTGCCTCGCCATTGTACAGTGGCGGGTGGTGGTGGTGCAGGTCGCTGAGGATGCGGTAAAACGACATCTCCCGGTAATCGCCCCACGGCACGGTGTCCTTTTCAAAGAAGCGCAACCGTTTGTCCATGCCGCTCTCTTGTCCGCCGTAGATCAGGGGCATGCCGAACATCGTGCCGCACATCACGGCCATGGCGCGGCCCGCATCTCCGTAGCGTTCCCGCACGGTGCCGTTCCATGAATTCTCGTCGTGGTTTGTGATGAAGGTCATGCGAAATGCAGACGGCGAAAAGCGCTCGAATTCCCGCTCCATGTAGGCCCGTACACTGTCCGCATTCATGTGGCCCGCGGCCACCTCATTGGTGATGTGGTGAAACTCCCAGGCGTAACTCGCATCAAAGGCGCGGTCGTGGTGTTCTGGCACTTCGGCTTCGGCGAGCATGAACACTTCGGGCTCGATGCGCTCCAATGACCTTCTCACCCGGTTCCAAAATGCCGTCGGCACCTTGCCTGCCACGTCGCAGCGAAATCCATCAATGTCGTGGTCCCTGACCCAGAACGCCATGGCGCTTTCCATGGCGTCATACAGCCCGTTTTCCTCGCCGCGCTCCCAATCCAATTGCGCCACATCCACCCAATCGGTGCCGGTAGGCGGCTGGATTTGACCCGCTTCGTCCAGCAAGTAATACCCCAGCCCCACCGAATCGCGCGTCCACACGGCGTCAAAAGCGGTGTGGTTGGCCACCCAGTCAATGATCACCTTCATTTCCAGCTCATGGGCCGCTGCCACAAAAGCGTCAAAATCGGCCCACGTGCCATAGTCGGGGTTGAGTCCTTTGTAATCCTGTGCGCTGTAAGGGCTGCCCAATGAGCTGCTCCCCGGCTGCACCAGGTAGTTGTCTTTGTTTTCTCCGCCCTTGCGGTTGACCTCACCGATGGGGTGCACGGGCATGAGCCATACGATGTCCATGCCGAGCTCCTTGATCCGCGGCAGGTCCCTCATGGCCGATGCCAGGTCGCCTGCAGGCGTGTGCTGCCGGACATTCAGCTCGTAAATGACGGCATTGCGGGACCAATCCGGATGGATCAAAGCGTCCAGTGTATCCGTGGCATTGACCTGCTCCGCCATTGCCGTATCCCCATCGGCGGGTGCCAGTGCGCAGGATGAAATCAAAAGGCCCAAAGACAGGGAAATAAGGATGCGATTCATGCCGCAAACATAGGTTTAGAACAGGCTGGCCTGCACATCACCATTTGGGTCTTCCTGTCCAGATTCAGGCCCGGGTTCCGGGGTGTCTTCTGCCCCGTTTGGAACCGTGACATCGGCGGTTCCCTCGGGTTCGTCTGAAGCGTTGGGGTCGGGCGTATCCTCGAGTGCCACCTTGGCCCGGGCATCGGTTGAGAGCCGCTTGCCCCTGGCCTTGACCCCCTTGACGGCAATGAACTCGTTGAGGCTGAAACGCTGCTCGCCCAGGTCCTTGGCCTTGCACTTGATCACGGGCGCACCGTGATCGGTAAAGACCAACATCGACGACCCCTCAGACTCGCCAATGAACTCCATGCTCTTGCTCGAGGATTCAGCCAAGAACCGCTTCACGTACACGGCCTTTTTTTCTCCGTCCAGGTGCACCACCGTCAACGGACGCTCGGGGTGCCATTTGTCCATGAAGACCATGTCATCGGGGAAATGCGTGCTCAATTCCGGCTTGATCAGCTCGTAAGCGCCCGATGCGGCCACGACAATCAGGCGGTCCTCTGGCCCAAAGGCGCCCAAGAGGCGGCCCCTGCCCTCGCTGTTGAGGCGTTTGACCGATTCATCGAACCACACCTTGCGAGCGCCGAGCGTGCTGCTTCCCGCGCTTTTGAGGTCCACCCGGCCCGTCACGGCGTGCTTGCTCACGGTGTTGCCCGCTGCGCCGCGCCCCTTGATGGCGATTTCCGCGAAATCCACATCCACTTTGAGCGACTTGAGCCGCGGCGTGCGGCTCAAGTGAACCGTTACCTGCTCCGCCTCTCCGTTGGGGTTTTGGGAGAACCAGAGCACCTGGCTGCCGGGCGCTCCCTTGGTCAGGTGATAGACCTTGTCCCGCGTGATGGAGGTCACATGGAAGCGCTTGACCATGGTTTTGCCCTGCGCCTGCTTCTTGCCGTCGCGGTAAATCAGATTGTAGGTCGTGCGTTCGTCGCCGCGTTTCCATACGCCCACATGCAGAATGTCCTTGCCAAAGAATGCCTTGGGGCTCACTTTGGACACCTGCATGGTGCCGTCCTTTCTAAAGACGATGATGTCGGCGATGTCCGAGCAGTCACAGATGTAATCGCCCTCACCCCGGGGCATGCCGATGCCCACAAAGCCTTCCTTTAAGTCGGCGTGCAACTTGTGGTTGGCCACGGCCACCTTGGCACTGTCGATGTTGCCGAAGGTGCGCAATACGGTCTTCCGCTCGCGGCCCTTGCCATACTTCTTCTTCAATTGCCGGTACCACTCAATGGAGTAGTCGGTGAGGTGCTCGAGGTGGTTTTTGACCTCTTCAATCTCCACCTCCAGGTTGGCGATGCGCTGGTCGGCCTTGTCGGAGTCGAATTTGGAAATCCGTTTGATCCGGATCTCGGTCAACCGCGTCACGTCCTCGTCGGTCACGGGCCGAATCAAGTGCTTGATGTGGGGAGCAAGTCCTTCGTGGATGGCCTGAAGGATGGCCTCCCACGTCTCGCATTCCTCGATGTCGCGGTAGATGCGCTTCTCGATGAAGATCTTTTCCAAAGAAGCGAAATGCCAGGACTCTTGGAGCTCGCCCAGCCGGATCTCCAGCTCGCGGCCCAGCAGCATGCGCGTGCGGTCCGCGCTTCTTTTCAGGATTTCCTTGACCCCCAAAAAGACCGGCCTGTCGCCCTCGATGACACATGCATTGGGCGCAATGCGGGTCTCGCAATCGGTAAACGCAAACAGCGCGTCGATCGTGCGGTCCGGAGAAACACCAGAGGCCAGGTGGATCATCACCTCGACGTGCTCTGCCGTGTTGTCTTCTACGCGCTTGATCTTGATCTTGCCCTTGTCGTTGGCCTTGAGGATGCTCTCGATCAGCGACGTGGTGGTGACGCCATAGGGCAGTTCCTCGACGATGAGGGTTTTGTTGTCCTCCTTGCGGATTTTGGCCCGGACCCTCACGCGTCCGCCGCGCAAGCCATCGTTGTATTGCTCGCAATCGGCCTCTCCCCCCGTCGGGAAATCGGGCAGCAATTTGAAACTGCGCCCCTTGAGGTAGGCCACCGCCCCGTCGATGAGCTCGACAAAGTTGTGTGGCAACATCTTGCACGCCAGGCCCACCGCGATTCCTTCGGCGCCCTGCTGGAGCAGCAGCGGGAACTTGACCGGCAGCGTTTCGGGCTCATCATTGCGGCCATCATAGCTGGCCAGCCAGTTGGTGGTCTTGGGATTGAACAGGGCCTCCTTGGCGAAGGTGCTCAACCTGGTTTCTATATATCGCGGTGCCGCTGCCCTGTCACCGGTGAGGATGTTGCCCCAATTTCCCTGACAGTCGAGGACCAGCTCCCGCTGGCCGATCTGAACCATGGCATCACCGATGCTGGCATCGCCATGCGGGTGGTACTTCATGGTGTTGCCAATGGCGTTGGCCACCTTGTGGAAACGCCCGTCCTCCAATTCACGGAGCGAGTGCAGGATGCGTCGCTGCACCGGCTTCAGCCCATCGTGCAGGTGGGGCACCGCCCTTTCCAAAATGACATAAGAGGCGTAGTCCAGGAAGTACTCGTTGTACATCCCCTTGATCCGGATGACCTGCTCCATGTCTGCACCATCGGATGGCGCATCGGATGCGCCCTCCACCCCATTCTCAGAATGGTCGTTGGGCTGTTCGTCCGGCTGGCCTTCATGCTGGCCATTGGACTGGGGGTCCTTTCCTTCCTCTGCGTCGTGCTCTTCGGGATGTTGGCCTTCCTCAATCATGCCGCTTCCGTGGTTTCCTGTGGTTTGTTGGGGTCGTCCGGCGTCTTCTCGACCTTCAAGTTTTCAATGATGAAACGCTGGCGGTCCGGCGTGTTTTTGCCCATGAAAAACGAGAGCATGTCATCGAGTTGGTGCTCTCCTCCGAGGTCGACGGGGTCCAGCCTGATGTCCTCTCCGATGAAGTGGGAGAATTCATCCGGGCTGATTTCACCCAGACCCTTGAATCGCGTGATCTCGGGCTTGGGGCCCAATGCTGCAATGGCCGCGACCCGCTCCTCCTCCGTGTAGCAGTACCGCGTCGCCTTCTTGTTGCGGACACGAAAGAGCGGGGTCTGCAAGACGTACAGGTGTCCCTTGCGCACGAGGTCAGGGAAAAACTGCAGGAAAAAGGTCATCAACAAGATGCGGATGTGCATGCCATCCACATCGGCATCGGTGGCGATGATCACCTGGTTGTAGCGCAGCCCTTCGAGTCCATCCTCGATGTCCAGGGCGGCCTGGAGCAGATTGAACTCCTCGTTTTCGTAGACCACCTTTTTGGTGAGGCCGTAGCAGTTGAGCGGTTTGCCCTTGAGCGAGAACACCGCCTGGGTATTGACATCGCGGGCCTTGGTGATGCTGCCCGAAGCGCTGTCTCCCTCGGTGATGAAGAGCATGGACTCTTCTGCGCGCTCGTGCTTCTTGGTCAGGTGCACGCGGCAATCGCGCAATTTTTTGTTGTGAAGGCTGGCCTTCTTTGCCCGTTCTCGGGCCAATTTCTTGATCCCCGCCAGGTCCTTCCGCTCCTTCTCGCTTTGGAGGATGCGTTTGAGCAGGGCGTCGGCCGTCTCCGCATTGCGGTGGAGGTGGTTGGCGAGCTCCACCTTGAGGAAATCGTAGACAAAGGAGCGCATGCTCGTGCCCCCGGGGGTGATTTCGGAAGACCCGAGCTTGGTCTTGGTCTGCGATTCAAAAACGGGTTCCTGCACACGCACGGCGATGGCCGCCATGAGTCCCATGCGCACATCACCGGGGTCGTATTCCTTTTGATAGAAATCCCGGACGACCTTGACATAGGCTTCCCGAAGCGCCTTCTGGTGCGTGCCGCCTTGGGTGGTGTATTGGCCGTTGACGAAGCTGTAGTGGTCTTCGCCGTATGCCTGGGTGTGGGTCAAGGCTACCTCAATTTCCGCGCCCTTCAAATGAATGATGGGATAGCCCGGTTCGGCCGAGAGGTTTTGCTTGATCAGGTCCTTGAGGCCGTCCTCGCTGTGGATCTTTTCCCCGTTGAAGACGAGGGTGAGTCCGCTGTTGAGGTAGGCGTAATTCCAGAGCAGCCGTTCCACATATTCTCTGCGGTACTGGTAGCTCTTGAATACACTGGGGTCGGGCTTGAAGGAGGTGCGGGTGCCGTTGCGCAGCGAAGTCGCGGTCACGGCCTCATCGTCCTCGAGCACGCCGAGCGAAAAGCGCGCGGCCTTCACTTGGCCTTCCCTGAAGCTCTCAATCCGGAATTCTGTGGACAGCGCGTTGACGGCCTTGGTGCCGACACCGTTGAGGCCCACCGTCTTGCTGAAGGCGCCTTCGCTGTACTTGGCCCCCGTGTTGATTTTTGACACGCAATCCACCACGGCACCATGGGGAATGCCCCTGCCGTAATCGCGGACTTGAACGGCGCCGTCGCGGATGTTGATCTCGATGGTCTTGCCATGGCCCATGAGGTGTTCATCGATGCTGTTGTCGATGACCTCCTTCAACAGGACATATATGCCATCGTCCGCGCTGGCACCATCGCCCAGTTTGCCGATGTACATGCCCGGTCGGAGCCGAATGTGCTCTTTCCAGTCCAGTGACCGAATGTCACTTTCTGTATAATCTTGTTTGGTCTGTTTCGCCACCTTCTCTAGCCTGTTAAGCGAGAATGAAAAGTACAGCATTCTCGGGGGATACAGGCAAGGCCCGCGGCACCGTTTTCCACATGGCGGCCCCTTGTTTCCCCCCGACGATGACAAATCTCATGCCTTCAAGCCCCCCCTTCGGATGACCGGCATGAGCAAAATGACCGCTATCTTGTTACATGCCCATGAACCCAAACCGCCTTCTTTCCTCCATTTTTGTTGGGACGCTGCTGTTTTGCACCCAAGTCGCAGCGGCTCAATGGCATGCCCCATCGCCCGTGTTGAAAGACGCGGCCTGGCACCAGGGCTTGACCACCAAGCCCCAAGCGCGAGAGACTGTTGCTGCCGCCCGGGCTGTGCAATACGACCACGCTGCCCTGGTGGGTATTCTGGCTGAAGCACCGCAGGAATTCAATGCTGAAGAGCGCACTGGACAGACGCTGGACGCCTCGGGCTGCAGGCTTGCCCTGCCCTTTCCCTCGGATGACATATCCGGTTGGACGCCCCACCCGTTCCGCATCGTGCGGTCAGATGTCATGGCACCTGAGCTCACGGCGAAGTACCCAGAAATCAGCAGTTACCTGGTTCAATCCGAACGCAATGGATTGATTTCGGGCAGGATTGACCTCAGCCCAAGTGGTTTTCACGGCATCCTCCACACCCCGGGCGGAACCGTCTACATCGATCCTTGGACAGCGGGGGATTTGGACCAATTGATGGTCTACACCCGCTCGGAATTCATGGCCTCCACAGGCAAGCGGCGCGAGGATTGCGACGTCAGGATGATGGGCATCGGCAAGGATGGCACCGCCGACGGCCCCGGCATCCTCGAGGACGGCAAGGTGACCCAGCGCATCGGCCCACCCTTCGGCCCGACGCGTCGGAATTACTCATTGGCCTTGGCCTGCACAGGAGAATATGGACAATTCCACGGGGGCACTGTTTCCAGTGTGCTCTCGGCGATGAACACCTCCATCAACCGGATCAACAGCATTGTGGAGCCCGAACTCGCCATCCGGTTGACGCTCATTCCGGACAACGAAGACCTCATCTTTCTGAATGGGGCCACCGACCCCTACACCAACTCCAATGGCGGCGCCATGCTGTCTCAAAACCAGACCACCATCGATGGCATCATCGGATTCAATGGCTACGACATCGGCCATGTCTTCTCCACCGGTGGCGGTGGTGTCGCCTATTTGGGCTCGGTCTGTACCAGTTTCAAAGCCGGCGGCGTCACGGGGCTTCCTGCTCCTGTAGGTGACCCTTTCGATGTGGATTACGTGGCCCACGAGATGGGGCACCAATTTGGTTGCAACCACACCTTCAACAACTCGTGCAGCGGCAACCGTTCCTCGGCCGATGCGTACGAGCCCGGCAGCGGCTCCACCATCATGAGCTACAGCGGCATCTGCGCGCCCAATCTGCAGAATTTCTCGGACGACGTCTACCACGTGCACAGCATGATCGAGGGATCGGATTACCTCCACAGTGGATTTGGCAACACGTGCGCCACGCAGGTTTCCAGCGGCAATTCGGCACCCACCGTATCGGTCGGCCTCAGTACGTTCAGCATCCCCAAAGAGACACCGTTTGAGTTGGTGGCCACGGCCAGCGACCCCAACCCGAGCAACACCCTCTCCTACAGCTGGGAGCAATACAACCTCGGACCCGCCACCGCCAGCGGTGACAACAACCTCGACAACCCTTCGGGCACCGCTCCTTGCATTCGCGCTTTTGCGCCGGTCTCTTCCCCGGTGAGGGTCATTCCCAAATTGGACAAGCTCCTCTCCAATCAAATCTCCTTTGGTGAGCATCTGCCCGATTACAGCCGCATCATGACCTTCAAGTGCGAGGTCCGCGACAACAACCCCGGGTGCGGTGGCGTCGCGGTTGGAACAAAAACCTTCTTTATCGACGCCTCCACGGGGCCTTTCCTGGTCTCTTATCCCAACACCGCGATTACGCGTCCGGGCAATTCGAACCTGACCGTCCTGTGGGATGTGGCGGGTACCGATGGCGGCAATGTCGACTGTTCAGAGGTCGACATCTATTGCAGCCTCGATGGAGGGTACACCTGGCCTCACCTCATCGGCGAAGCCGTGCCCAACAACGGCTCAGCCGAAGTACTGCTTCCCGCGGAGGAAAGCACCCAAGCGCGCATCAAGATCAAGGGCCATGGCTCCATCTTTTTTGATGTCTCCAATGCCAACTTCACGTTGGAAGCCGTGCAGGGATGTACCGACCCCACGGCGTGCAACTTCATGGAGATCGCCTCCATCGACGATGGCTCCTGCTTGATGCCACAGTCGCTCTATGCCGATGCCGATGGGGATGGATTCGGAAACATCGAGGTGAGCACACTGGGATGCGAGAACAGCCTCATTGGATTCGTCACAAACGCAACCGATTGCGATGATTCCCGTAATGACGTGTATCCCGGCGCACCGGGGACGCAGGATGGCGTCGACAATGACTGCAGCGGAGGCCCGCTCGACCCCGAAGAAGAGAGCCTCTGCCCCGAAGACCTCGATAATGACGGTCTTGTGAACGTCAATGATGTCCTCCTGCTCCTCGGCGAGTTTGGATGCGCTGAGGATTGTACGTTCGATTTGAACGGGGTCCCCGGCGTGGACGTGTCAGACTTCCTGATCCTCCTCGGAGTGTTCGGTCTGCCCTGTTCGAACTGACCTTCCCCCGTCACAGGGGGTGAAACGCTGAAGACGCAATGCCCCGCAAGAGGAAGAAGGCCGCGACCCTGTTCCACTGCATCCCCTCGGGGCTGGCGGTTGGGCTTGCGCTTGGCTTGCTGTCCGGTCCGGCCCTGACCACCGCCCAAACGGCGGCACATTGGAGCGCCCTGATGCGCGATGGTACCGTCCCCTTGGATTCGGTGGTGGCGCGCTACGCCGAGCAACCGTTGGATGCCCTGGCCAAGGGCAAAGGATTCAAGCCTTTTCACCGTTGGCAGGCCTTTATGGCGCCGCGGGTGGACCCGCAGGGAATGCGCCCGGCCAATGGCATTGTGCTCCGGTCACTGCAGCGTGCCGAAGAAGACAGGCTCCAGGAAGCGGCCCAGCGCAGCTCCACAGACCCGGTTTGGCTTCACGCCGGGCCCAACGGCCCGACCGGACTGGGTGGCAATGGCCGCCTGAACCGCCTCGTTGCCCGGCCTGACGCCCCGGGCGAATGGTGGGCTTGTGCGCCCGCAGGCGGGTTGTGGCGCACGGTGGACGAAGGATTGACCTGGTCCTCCATGGGAACCGACCAGCTCGGCTCCATTGGCGTCTCGGATGTGGCCTTTCACCCGACCGATGCCGACCGCTTGTTTATTGCCACCGGCGACGGAGACTTCGGAGACACCCGGTCCATTGGTGTGTGGACCAGCAGCGATGGCGGGGACACCTGGTCGGCGACCGGCTTGGATTGGGCCCCTTACATGGGCCGGACGTTGTCCCGCATTTTGGTGCACCCCACCCACCCCGACACCCTCTGGGTATGCTCGAGCCTGGGCATTTACCGCAGCACCAATGGCGGCGACAATTGGATCCGCACCCTGAGCGGTGACTACGCGTCATTGGAAATGGACCCCAGCGACCCGGACCACATGCTGGCCGGGGCTTTTGGAAACGACGTGGCCGAGAGTGCGGATGGGGGAGCCACGTGGTCGGTCAACAGCCTGGATGGCACCTCGTTTGGCATCAGCAGGATCGCATTGGCCTTTGCGCCTTCTGGGCCAGACACGGTGTATGCCGTAGCCGGAAAGAACAGTGACCAGGGGTTTGCCGGATGCTGGCGCAGCACCGATGGCGGTGCGAACTGGTCGGCCCGGCTGTTGGAGGGCGATGGGCCCAACCCTTTGGGCTGGACCGTGGACGGTACGGATGTCGGTGGGCAGGCTTGGTACGACTTGTGCTTGGCGGTCGACCCACAAGATGCAGACCGCCTGTACCTCGGTGGGGTCAACCTCTGGAGTTCCGGCGATGGCGGCCAGCAATGGTCTTGCAGTGGCCACTGGTATGCCGGAGGCGAGCGCCCGTATCTCCACGCCGATCAGCACGGCTTGCAGTTTCTGGATGACGGCCGGCTTTTGGTGGCCAACGATGGCGGTGCCTTCGTTTTTGACCCCGACAATTCCACGGCATACGACAGGAGCGCAGGACTGGACATCACGCAAGCCTACCGCACCGACCTCGACCCCCAGTCCATCGACCGGTTCATTGTCGGCACGCAGGACAACGGCACCTTTCTGAAGCACGATGGTGAATGGGAGCACATTCTGGGCGGCGACGGCTTCCAATGCGCGTTTCACGACGCGTTGGACGACGTCCTCTACGCCTCCCTGTATTACGGACAGTTGTTTCGCTCGGACGATGGCGGGAATGCCTTTCAGGAAATCGCGGACAATGCCGGGAGCGATGTGGATGGCCAAGGCGCCTGGTTGACGCCCTGGGAGGTGAGTCCGTTTAATTCAGACTGGGTATACGTGGCCAAAGACAGGGTTTACCGCTCCACCAACCGCGGAAACGACTGGACGGCCATGGACGTCATTTCGGGCGGGGAGTGCACGGCCATGGCCCTTGCGCCTTCGGACGTGAGCCGGCTCTATGTGGTCAAGGAATACAGGCTGTTCCAATCCGCGAACGGCCAGAATTTCACCGAACTCGATCCGCCCAATGGGTTTGACTGGATCGCGGACATCCACGTTGCGGCAGACGATGCCGACCACCTGTGGGCCGCGCTGTCCAACTACAACGACAGCCTCAAGGTCATGGAGAGCACAGACGGCGGCCTCTCGTGGGCCAACCTGTCGGAGGGCCTGCCCCCCGCTCCGGTGAATTGCCTGGAGCGAAACAGCGAAACGGGCACCCTGTATGCCAGCACGGATGTGGGCATCTACAGGTGCGACGCGGCGGCAGGGGCACAATGGGAACGCATGTCGGTCGGCCTGCCCAATGTGGTGGTCTCCGACTTGATGCTGCACGCCCCATCGGGCCGGCTGGTGTGCGCCACCTATGGCCGGGGTGTCTATACGATGGACCTGCCCGACCCGCCTGCCAAGGACGCCGCCCTGGGCAGGATGTTCAGTCCCCGCGGCGCAGATTGCGCCGAATCGCCGGTGATCTCGGTGCCGGTCCTCAACCTGGGAACCACGGACATCCACCAGCTCCACCTCCAATACGGCTACTTCGGGGGGCAATCGTCCGACACCACATGGAATGGGTTGATTGCACCGGGAGACAGCGCACACCTCAACCTCACCCCACTGGTGGCACCGCCGGGTTGGTCGGACCTCTCGGTCATCATCACCGATGTCGACGGCAGCGCCGACGCCCGGACTTCCAACAACACCCGCTCTGCGCGGTCCATGCGGATCACTGAAGGGACCCAAGTGGTATTGAGCTTTACCTCCGACTGTTTTGGCTCCCAGCACGGCTGGCTGTTCAAGGATGCGCTGGGGCGCGTGCTCCACAGAAGCGGTTGGCTCGAGCCCCTGGCAACCGCCACGGATACGCTGTGCCTGCCATCGGGCTGCATCACTTTTGAGGTCCACCGCGACCAGTTGAGCGGCTATGAAAGCCTGATGGCCGATTGCGGAACGGGGCTTGCCTTTAGCATGACCATCGTGGGGCAGGAAGCGCCGTTCATCGTTTCTCCCACCCTCGAAGTCGAGGGCGAATACCCCCTTTGCCTCGACAATGTGCAGGGCGGCGGTTGCACCAACGCCTACGCCTCCAATTTTGACCCGCAGGCCGCGTATGACAATGGCACATGTGAACCCACGTGTTACCCCTTGACCATCAACATCCAGCCCGATTGTACGCCCGAAGAAATCAGCTGGAGCCTCAGCCCCAGCGGTTTGGCCATTGCACCGGGCGGGATACCTGCCGCGGGGCAGCAATGGCAACTGTGCTTAGCAGAAGGCTGCCGGACCTTCCAAATACAGGACCAGCAGGCCAACGGCTGGACGCCCTGTCCCGACGCGCTGTCATCGGTGACGCTGTCATGCCTTGAAGACACCCTGTACCACGCCGTCAACCCCAACTTCAGCAGTGTATTGCAGACGGAGATCTGCCTGCCACCGGTCGCGCATCCGGGGTGTATGCTCCCGGCCGCCTGCAACTACGATGCCCTGGCCGATGGCCCCGGGCCCTGTGACTATTCCTGCTATGGCTGTACCGACACCACGGCCTGCAACTTTGATTCCACGGCGTGGATGGATGACGGGACCTGCACCCAAGCCTCGGGGTGTACCCACCCGGCAGCATGCAATTTTGACCTGTTTGCGCTGTGCAATGATGGCTCTTGTGACTTTCCGGCAACCGGTTTCGACTGCGCCGGAGAATGCCTCGGCGGAGACCAGGACGGCGATGGCATTTGCGACGGGGACGAGTTCTCGGGATGCACCCATCCCGACGCCTGCAATTTCCTGATCGGCGCCACCGAAGACGATGGTTCGTGCCTCTTCCCCACCACAGCTTGGCCCGATGGCGACGGCGATGGCTACGGGGACGATACGCCCGGCTTGAGCGCGGATTTCTGTGGTGTGCCGCCACCGGGTTGGGTGCTCAACGCCAACGACTGCAACGACGCCAGTGCCAACTTCTACCCCAATGCGCCCTTGGCCCCGCTCGGTGGAGATGTCAACTGCGATGGATTTGTCTCTGGCGCGGAGCTCGCGCCTTGTTCCAGCGACATCAACGGCGATGGCATTACTGCGATCGACGACCTGCTGGGTTTGCTGAGCGAGTTTGGCTGCCTGAGCGATTGCACACAGGATATCGACGGCAACGGAATGGTCTCCAGCGGCGACCTGCTCATTTTGTTGGCGGCTTTCGGCATGGAATGCACGAATTGAGGATGGCTGCCCCCGATTTTTGGGCGAATTTCGGGGCATGTCAGATGCCATTCGTCAATTGGAGCCCGCTACACTGTGGGGCCGCTTCGCAGACTTGAACGCCATACCCCGCGCTTCCGGCAAGGAAGAGGCCGTATGCCATTGGATCACCAACCTCGCAAAAGGGGCCGGCTTGGACGTCTCCTCAGATGGGGTAGGCAATGTCTTGGTGCGCAAAGCAGCCAGCCCGGGCATGGAAAACCGGAAGACGGTGATCCTGCAGAGCCATGTGGACATGGTCCATCAAAAAAACAACGACACGTCCTTTGACTTCGACACCGAGGGCATCCGGATGAAGATCGACGGCGATTGGGTGCGGGCCGAAGGCACCACGCTGGGCGCAGACAACGGACTCGGAGTGGCCACGATGCTGGCCTTGATGGAGTCCACCGACATCGCGCACCCCCCGCTCGAGTTCTTGTTTACCATAGACGAGGAGACGGGCATGACCGGCGCACTCGAGCTGCAGCGCGACTGGATGAAAGGCGACATCTTGCTCAACCTCGACACCGAGGACGACCGGGAGATTGGCATCGGATGTGCTGGCGGCATTGACCTTGGTTTTTCCGGGAAGTTCAACACCGTGCCGGCGGCGCTGAGCCACGGGGTACAAATCGAAGTAAAGGGCGGCAGTGGCGGTCACTCCGGCATGGACATCCACAAAGGCATTGCCAACGCCAACAAGGTCCTTGTGCGCATCCTGCGCGAAATGGACCTGGCGTGCACGGCTGACGAGCGCATTGCACTGGCCGCTTTCGAAGGCGGAGGATTGCGCAATGCCATTCCCCGGGAAGCGGGGGCGACACTCGCCAGCGATTCGGATGCCGCAGCATGGGCCAGCCGAATGGCCGCCTTGACCCAAGCCATTCAGGCGGAGTACCGCACCACGGACCCCGACCTCACGGTTGACTTTCACCCTACAGGCGCGCCTCAAACGGTGCTTGAAAGCGGCGCGGCGGCGGCATTGCTGGCAGCACTGGACCTCTGCCCCAACGGCATTGACCGGATGAGCCCGGACATCCCCGGCTTGGTGCAGACCTCCAACAACCTCGCCCGCCTGCAATTGGTGGATGGCGCAGTGGAAGTCCATTGCCTGACGCGCAGTTCTGTGGACACCGAAAAAATGGACCTGGCCCGGCGGATCGAGGCGGGCTTTGACATGGCTGGACTCGCCGCAGCGCGGGGTGGCGCATACCCCGGATGGACGCCGGATCCCAGCAGCGAGGTGGTCCAAATGATGGCCGACCTGTACAAGGAACTCCACGGGGAAGACCCGTTGGTGCTGGCCTGTCACGCGGGACTGGAGTGCGGCATCCTCGGCAGCCGCTACCCGGGACTCGACATGGTGAGTTTTGGGCCCACCATCCTGGGTGCCCACAGCCCCGACGAACGCGCCTCCATTCCTTCCGTGCGCAAGTATTGGGCATGGTTGATTGAAGCGCTGGCGCGCACGCCACAGACAGCATAATGGCAGATTCGAGCACACGCAGGCCGCGCATCGTGGTCACCAATGACGACGGCATCACCGCCAAGGGCATTCAGTCCCTGGCCGAGGCCATGACCGAATTTGGAGACGTCTACGTCATCGCGCCGGACAGCCCCCAAAGCGGCATGGGCCACGCCGTCACCTTTAGCCGCATCCTGAGGCTGCACCCCTTTGAATTTGAGCGGGGCAGTACAGAAGCGCGGTCGTGTTCGGGAACGCCCGTGGACTGCGTCAAGCTGGCCATGGCCGAAGTCTTTGGCGAGGACGACCTGCCCGACCTGCTGGTGAGCGGCATCAACCACGGCAGCAACGCCTCCATCAACGTCATCTACTCCGGCACCATGTCCGCCGCTGTGGAGGGCGCCATGTGCGGCATCCCCTCCATCGGGTTTTCCCTGCTGGACGAGCGTTGGGACGCCGATTTCACGGCCTCGGTCGGCGTGGCGCGCACGCTGGCCAAGACCGTCCTGGAGCGGGGCTTGCCATCGGGCACCTGCCTCAACGTCAACATCCCCAAACTGCCACCGGCAGACTTGAAGGGCATCCGGATTTGCCGGCAGGCGATGGGCCATTGGCGCGACACCTTTGACCAGCGCCAGACCCCGGGAGGCAGTCCCTACTACTGGATGCGCGGGGAATTCCACAACCCCGACAAAGGCGAAGACACCGATATCCACGCCTTGAATCAAGGCTATGCCAGTGTCGTTCCCGTTCAATTTGACCTGACCGCCCACCACACCATTGGCACGCTCAATGGTTGGAACCTCGGAAATGAAGCGTGAACTCCCCGATCATTTGGTGGCCGGCATGCTCGGTGCCGTGGCGTCAGCCGTGGCGGGCTATGTGTTGCTCGGCGTCTTTTGGGGCTGGTGGCAGGACGCGTCATTCATGTACTTCCACCGTGAAGTCTTCCTCGGCAGTCCCCTCTACAAGGACCGCATCCTGAGCCTCTGTGTGCTGGCCATCGTGCCGACTTTCCACTGGGCATACCGCCGTGAAAAAGACCGTTTCGCCCGGGGGACCATGCTGGTGATGATCCTGATGGTGTTGGCCATTGTCTTTCTGCAATACGGCGAATGAACCCGCATTCCACTTCTGATTCCACGGGCGTGCGCCGGTTGTACATCCTCACAGGGGAGCCTTCTGGAGAGGCCCATGCTGCGGCTGTGGTGCGCGCCATGCGCGATGTGCAACCCGATCTGGCCATCCGGGGCATCGGGGGCGATGCCATGGCGGCCGAAGGTGTGGAATTGGTAGAACATGTGCGCCACACCGCCATCATGGGCTTTGCGGAAGTGCTCCGCAAAATCGGGTACATCCGACAGCTGATGGCGCGGGTCAAAGACGACATCCAGCGTTTTGGCCCCGACCGCATCCTGATCGTGGACTACCCGGGGTTTAACCTGCGCATGGCCACGTGGGCGCGCAAAGCAGGCTACCCGGTGGACATGTACATCGCCCCGCAAGTGTGGGCCTGGAAACGGCGGCGGATTCACCGCATGGCGCGCGACCTCCAGCGCCTGTATGTCATCCTGCCGTTTGAAGCGGCGCACTATGCCGAGGTGCCGTTGCGCGTGGAATACGTGGGGCACCCGCTGGCCGACGACGTCCTCCCCCCATCGCCCGGGTCCGCAGCCGACTGGAGACAGCGCATGGGCCTGCCTTTGGATGGCCAAATATTGGCCTTGCTCCCCGGTTCCCGCAGACAAGAAATTGAGCGGATGCTGCCTTGCCTGCAGGATGCCGCCGGGCAGCTCACCTCCTTTCTGCCCGTTGTTGCCGGCGCCCCCGGACGGGTGCGGGAAGACTACAACACAGCCCTTCCCGTGGTTTTTGGAGAGACCCGCGCCCTGTATCGACACGCCACGGCGGGCATTGTCACGAGCGGCACGGCGACCCTTGAGGCGGCGCTCAGCGGGATGCCCCAGGTGGTGGCGTACAAGACGAGTCCGCTCACGTACAGGCTCGCGCGGTGGTTTTCCAATGTGCGGTTCATCTCCCTGGTGAACCTGGTGCTCAACCGCGAGGTGGTGCCCGAGCTCATCCAAGGCGCATGCACGCCAGACAAGCTCTCGGCTGCCCTCAAAGACCGCTGTACACCCGCATCCTTGAGCCGGCACCAAGAAGACCTCGGGCAACTGCGCACCGCCCTCTCCAAAAAAGGCGCGGCCTTGAATGTGGCCCGTGGGGTGCTCCGGTTGGACGGTTGAAGGAGCAGGAGCTGTCCAGCACGCCGCCCAAAGGATCAGTCAAACACCGGGACGGGCTCGTCCCTGCTGTGGCTCAAATCGTAGGCAAACTGAAGGGTACGGCTTTCTCCGGCTGCCAACCGCAGCTGCCAACGCACAATCCCATTGCCTTCATTCAATACGCCACCGCCGAGCGATTCAGGCGCCACTTCGATTTCAGCGCTGCGTGAAACGGGAAGGGGCTCTTCGATGACCAGTTCTCCGGCGATCCCGCTTCTGTTGGTCGCCGTGATCGTGTACGCCCGGTGATGCTTGACCCGGTTGCCGAGGTTGGACTTGCTGCACAGGGCCGATTCTCGGGAGCGCTCGACCGTCCAATCGCGCACGCCACCGGCATCCACCACGAGGCTGTCGCCGCGCTGCGAGACCCACACTTTGCCTGCTGGGCGGTCGTCTATCATGAGCAGGGCCTTTTCCATCTGGGCTACGGGGAGCCCGGGCAGGGGCACACTGAGCCGCATGTTGACCACGGGAGATTGCTTGGGCACGGCATAATGGCGCACGGCGACCGGCAACTGCTGCTGCTGCAAGCCGACGTTTCGTTGCCAATCAGCGCCCACCGCCAATCCATCCACCTGCCAAAGGACGCCCGGCCAGTCGGAGGCGCTTCCCGCCTCTGCTTCCATCACCCGCGCGCCCTTGCGCGGCTGTGCGTAAGCGGCAGTCAGCATCTCGGGAACGGCGTCCGGCCTGCTGTCTAATCCCCTGTACGCTGCATCGTGAAACCGCACAGAAACCGCCGCATCCCATACCGGAAGGTCCATGGCGGCGTCCGCCCGTTGGCTCCAGGTGAGCCCGGGCTGGGTGCCGGAGTTCAAGGTGAGCACGTCCGCAGGCGTCCAGCATTGCGCCGGCCCCCACTCCACCACCTGCGTCCAAAGCGCACCTGAGGCGCCCTCCGGCATCTCGACCGTCCATTGCTGCACCTGTCGTGGGGCCCACTCTGCACGCGCCGCGCGCAGCACTTCCATCTGCTTTTCCTTGGCTTCGATTTCCGACGTCAACTCCACCCGCCGGTACAACAGGTCTTTGACTTCCTCGTGCATGAAATCAGCCACTTCGGCGAGGTCTTCGACCAGGAGCGCCTCGGAAGTTCCGCCCACCTTGCGGTTTGCCCGCAACAGGGCCAGGTCTTCTTCAACCAGTTGGAACTGGGCGTTTTTGAGGGCCAACTCCAACACGGCGTCTTCCAGCTCGCCATCGGCCTTCTCCCAAGCCGCCTGGCCACCCGCCCGGAACCAGTCCGACGCTTGGGCCTGTACCCCACCCCTCGGCCCCTCCGTATCGGCAGCGAAGACCAAGACATCCGAGGGCCGGCTGGCATGGAAGCTGAGGGCCACAGCGCAAGGGCCGGACCGGGCTTCCGCTTTCCATGTGGTCACGACCGCATCGCGGAAAACGTCCACATGGTCCAGCGTCTGGCCGGATATTTCGGCGGAGGCGCTCAGGAGGCCCAAGGCCAGTCCTGCCACCTGACAAATACGGGAATGCATGGCGGCAATTTCCCGCTTCAGGTCAGGGGATGCAAATCACGGTATCCACAAAAGGTGAATAGGCCACCCACAACCCCAAGCCGCCGTCAACGTTTGTGGCGACATCCGCCGGATTTGAAAAAGGAGATCCTTGGGCCTGGAGCTGCTCTTCCATGGTGGAAATGGCTTCGTATGCGCCCCTGTCAATGTGGTCCCAGCGCACCACCACCGTGTCTCCGAGTTTGTAGAAACCGATTTCATCGGGGTTGGCTCCCTCTTCAAAATCTTCGGCTGTCACCGGTCGGAATTGGGAGAATTCAAAAGCGAGCCCATTGAAGATGGCGTCATCCACCGCAGAGATCGTGGGGTACAAGAATCCCGCATCCTTGCCCACACGCATGCCGCTCCATCGGTACGCATTGCCCAGAGAATCGGGGTCTTCGAAGTTGGTGTAGATGAAACCAAGGGAATCGACGTTGCCCGGTGCTTCAAACCACATGCTGTCCAAGGGCACGGGCGGATTGAGTTTGGATACGGCGTAGGCGGTGTCGCCATCCAAAGCCGCCATCAGGGCATAGGTACTGCCCACTTGACCGGTCAAAGTCAGGCTGGTGTAGGCGCACAAATTGCTCAGAATCAACACTTCAACAGGTACTCCAATGAGGGAGGCGGCCAGAAACAACTCGTTTGGACTCAAGGCATCCGCGCAGATCTCATCGAGCACGTGCGTCACCCCATCCACTGTCAAGGTCACGGCGCCGCCGCCGGCATAGAGCGAACCCAACAACGAGGCATCCACCGGGGCGAAATAGTCCTGCGAATGGCTCAAGAGCACCACAGGCGGTTGGCCGGGCTCGATGCGGCCTTCGACCACCAGCAACGCCTGAGCCTCGGGCAGCGAAACGTCGATGGGGGTCTCGCAGGAAGACAACCAAAAAACGGAGCACACCGCCAACAAAAGCGCGCAAGAAAAAGTGGGACGGGAATTCATGCTGCGGTTACGTTGTGCTGTGAGAACGTCTGTCCAAGGCTCATGTTCAAAATTAGTCCCAGAGATTTTGGCTGTTGTGTCAATCCTCTCCCACTTTCTGCGACCTTTACCGCTCGTTCTGTACCATGTTCAATCGCCGTCAGCTCCGAATCAAAGTGCTGCATGCCCTCTATGCGCTCCACGCAGATAAAGGGGGATCCGTAGAAGAATCGCACAAATTTCTCCAGTCTTCCCTTGAGAAGACCTACGAGTTGTATTTGTTGTTGCTTCTGCTCATTGCCGAATTGCAAGACGCTGCAATAGAGCGAATTGAGGCCGGTAGGTTAAAGCAGCAACCCACCAAGGAAGACCTCCACCCCAACACCAAATTCGTCAACAACAAGCCCCTGCGTGTCATCACCAAGAGCAAGGAGCTGGCGAAGGAAGCGGCCAACCGGAAGTTGGGTTGGGGGCAAGAGCAGGATTTGATCAAGCGCTTGTTCAAGTCCTTGGTAGCCAGTGAGGAATACCTGGCCTACATGGCCAACGAAGAGCGCGGATTCCAACATGACCGAGAATCGCTCAACCGGATGTTCCGCAAGCACATTGTCAACGACGAGGGGCTGCAGGAGTGGATTGAAGAACAGAGCATTTTGTGGAGTGACGACTTGGATTTGGCCAGTTCCATCGTCCTCAAGACGGTCAAGACCATTGCTGAGGATTCAGATGATGTGCTCTTGAGCGACATGTGGAAGGAAGACGGCGACGACCGCCAATTCCTCGAGGACCTCTACAGCAAGAGCTTGGATTTGGCCGGTGAGCACGACGCCTTGATTGAAGAAGCGGCCTCCAATTGGGACTTGGAAAGGATCGCAACCATGGATTTGCTGTTGCTGCGCATGGCCTTGTCCGAAGCCCGATCCTTCCCTTCGATCCCCCTCAAAGTGACCATGAACGAGTACATCGATTTGGCCAAGTTCTACAGCACGGACAAGTCGAGTGCCTTTGTGAACGGGGTGTTGGACAAGCTGTTCAATGCCATGACCGAGGACGGCACCATTGTCAAAACCGGAAGGGGCCTCATCGGGTGATGAAGGAGGGGCCAGTGCACATGGCTGCTGCATGCCGCTTCGCTGTTTGCGTGCTGTTGTTTGCCGCATGTGGCGCATCCGATGACCAACAGGTCGATGCTTCATTCATTCACATTCCCGGAGCAGATGGGCAAAAGGAGATGCCTGAAGCCTCTTGGCTCAACGACTCCTTGGACCTCGGGATATTGGCGGCAGGCGCAGTGACCCAGGTCGAATACGTGCTGGAAAACACGGGGAGCGCCCCCTTGCTCATTGCACAGGTTCGGCCGAGTTGCGGATGCACGCTCGCCCGCCAATGGGACGAAAGCCCCATCCCTGCAGGAGAAAGCCGGACACTGATCCTTGAATTCGATGCGGGGGAGCGCGTGGGCGCCGTTGCGGAATACGCCACGGTGGTCACCAATGCTGTCCCTTCTTCGTCGACCCTTCATTTCTCAGCCCGCATTGTGGGGCCGGGATCCACATTGACACCTTAGATTTATTGCAGACCATGAACCCCATCAACCTCGTTTTGACCCAGGCTTCCCCCGCAGGTGGAGGCAGCACCTTGGTTTTCATCTTCGGCACCATGCTGGTGTTCTATTTCTTCATCATGCGCCCCCAATTGAAGAAGCAGAAAGAGGCCCGGAAATTTCGGGAGAACATTGCCAAAGGTGACAAGGTGGTCACCGTGGGTGGCATCCACGGCAAAGTGCTTGATGTCAATGACAAAACAGCCATTCTGCAGGTGGCCAAAGGCGAGATTCGCGTCGATTTGGGGGGCATCTCCGCAGAGGGTGTGGCCGACGCAGAGGCCATCAAAGCCGGCAGCTGATGGCGGAGGGTAAGCGCACATTCAGCTTTACGCCCATCCGCGGCAAGACCTTTGCCATATGCTTGGGGTTGGCTTCCTTTCTCTGGCTGCTCCGGACCATGGAGGATGACCGCGAGGTCACCTACAGGTTTCAAATAGAACTGGTTGGTGCTGAGGCCAATACGGGCTTGCAGGCCGTCCTCATCGATTCCATCGCCGAAGCGCAGGTCATCGTCTCCCCTTGGGACCACCTGTTGGGCCGCTGGATCCCGAACCGAGAACCGGTGCGCCTCTTGGTAGAAGGGCTGCGCACCCCGCGCACAGAGGTCCCATCGGCGCAGTTGGCGACGGAAGTGTCCAAAAGAATGGGGGCCTCGGCCCGTGTCGAAAACATCACGCCGGCCACCTTGGCCATAGACGTCAGGCGCAGGAAATCCAGCAATTAATCCATGACCCCGATCCGCCCCGCCCTCGGCCTCTCCCTCCTGCCCATTGTGATCCTCGTGCTGTTGCTAGCGGCTGACGTGGTCGCCTTTGGAGAGGACAGCAGTTACGGGAGCAATCAAATCGCCTTGCTGCTCGCATCGGGAGTCGCCGTGGCCATCGGCTTGTACCGCGGCCAAAAGTGGGACCTGTTCGAGCAGCGCATCAAGGATACCCTGGGCGATGCCATCGGGGCCATCCTGATCCTGCTGCTCATTGGTGCGCTGGCCGGCACGTGGCTGGTATCGGGCATCATACCCACCTTGATCGACGTGGGACTGGACGTGCTCTCGCGGGAGGTGTTCCTGCCGGCGGCGTGCATCCTGTGCGCAGCGGTGAGCTTGGCCACAGGCTCGAGCTGGGGCACTGTAGGTACTGTGGGTGTGGCACTCATCGGCATTGGTCAAGCGTTGGGATTGAGCGAAGGGTGGATCGCCGGTGCCATCATCTCAGGCGCCTATTTTGGAGACAAGCTCTCTCCGCTGTCCGACACGACCAACCTGGCGCCCACCGTGGCCGGAACGGACCTTTTTACACACATCCGTTTCATGCTCTGGACCACCGTGCCGAGCATCACCATCGCGCTCATCGTGTTTACCATTGCCGGTCTGGGCTCCGGCAGTGGAGAAGCGGACCTCGGCGGTGCCGCCGTGATGCAGGCCGAATTGGCACGGCACTTCAACCTCCATTGGGCGCTGTTCCTGGTGCCGGTCGGCGTGATCGTGCTCATCGCCCGCCGTGTGGCGCCCGTGCCGGCGCTGTTTTTGGGCGTCTTGGGTGGTGCGGTGGCCGCGGCGATTGCCCAACCTGCGCTGTTGGCCTCCTTGGCCGAAGATGCGCTGGGCCCTGCGCTGGGATTGGGCCCCACCCGCATTGGAACAGCCTTTACTGCGCTGATGTCTGCGGCAGCCCTCGACACCACCGTAGAAACCGGCAACCCCGTGGTGACCAAGCTGCTGTCTTCGGGTGGCATGGCGGGCATGCTCAACACCGTTTGGCTCATCATCTGTGCGCTCACCTTTGGCGCTGTGATGGGCGCCGCTGGATTCCTCGAGCGGATCACGCACGCCATCCTGACAGCAGTCAACGGCACTTTTTCGCTGGTCTTTGGCACCGCCTTCTCCAGCGTGGTGTTCAACATCATCGCCGCCGACCAGTACATCGCCATCGTGGTGCCGGGCCGGATGTTCCGCGAGGCTTACAAGGAGCGCGGGGTCGCACCACAGGTGCTGAGCCGCACCCTCGAGGATGCGGGCACCGTGACCAGCGTGCTCATCCCGTGGAACACCTGTGGCGTGGCCCAAAGCGGCGTGCTCGGGGTGGGCGTATTGGCCTTTGCCCCCTACTGCGTATTCAACTATGTGAGCCCCTTGATGACCTTGGTGGTCGCGGCTTTGGGCTTTCGCATCCCTCAAGTGGAGGCACCCGGAGATGCCCCCACGGGTTAACGCGGGAACCCTTTGGCCCGCGAGTTGTTGAACCCCCCTATGGCACAGGACGTCTATCCCTCCCTTCAGGACGAACGCGTGATCCGGGTGGAGCGCGCGGGGGAAAACAACCTGCAAGACATCGACGTGACCATCCCGCGCAACCGCCTGGTGGTGGTGACGGGGGTGAGCGGTTCGGGCAAATCCAGCCTGGCCTTTGACACCCTCCATGCCGAGGGGCAGCGGCGCTACTTGGAGACCTTTAGCGCCTACGCGCGGCAATTCATGGGCGGGTTAGAAAGGCCCAAAGTGGAGCGCATCACCGGCTTGAGTCCGGTCATTGCCATTGAGCAAAAGACGATCAGCCGCAATCCGCGCTCCACGGTGGGGACGGTGACCGAGCTGCTGGACTTTTTGAGGGTGCTGTTTGCCCGGGCGTCGACCGCGTATTCCAGCGCCACCGGAGAGCCCATGGTGCGTTTTACCGACGAGGGCATTCTCGGCCGGATCGCCCAAGACCACCCGGGGGAGCGCCTGCTGCTGCTGGCCCCGCTGGTGCGCGGGCGGAAGGGGCATTACCGCGAGCTGTTTGAAAGCATTCAAAAGCAAGGCTACCTGCGGGCACGGGTCGACGGCGAGGTGGTAGAACTCGAGCCGGGATACCGGGTCGACCGCTACAAGGTGCACGACATAGAGGTGGTGGTGGACCGCATTGTGATGCCCGAAGAACCGGCCATCAATGCCGAAGGGCTGCCCGCCGATGAAGAGACCGAAAGGGTGATGCGCTCGGTGCGCACGGCACTGGCCATGGGCAAGGGCAGCATGATGGTGCTGCCTGTGGACGACGCCATCCCACGCCATTTCTCGCGGGCCCTGATGTGTCCCACCACGGGCATCAGCTACCCCGAACCCGAGCCCAACCTCTTTTCGTTTAACTCGCCCTATGGCGCCTGCCCTACATGCAATGGCTTGGGACAGGTGGCCGAAGCGGACCGCGCGCTGATCATTCCCGACGACAGCAAAAACCTCCGGCAGGGCGGCCTCGCCCCGCTCGGCGCGCTCAAGGCGGGCTGGACCCGGGATGTCATCACCACGATTTTGGTGGCCGGAGGGCACTCGGCGCGCACCCCGATGGGCGAGGTCGAT
Source organism: Flavobacteriales bacterium UBA4474 (assembly GCA_002389295.1). Taxonomy (GTDB): domain Bacteria; phylum Bacteroidota; class Bacteroidia; order Flavobacteriales_D; family Sanyastnellaceae; genus UBA8752. The sequence goes on from DGOE01000055.1 coordinate 30,084, forward strand.
GAAGCGGTGCTCTCGTCCATCTTGTATGGCTCGGACCGCCCCATCACCCTGCCGGGCAAAGCGGGTACGAGGGAGCGAAAAATCCGGTTCGACGGGCTCATCGCCACCATAGAGCGGTCGGCCAAGGCGGGGTCCGGGGCGCCGCTGCGCCGGTGGGCACAGAAATTCCTGCACAAGCGCGCCTGCCCGGCGTGTGGAGGCTCCCGACTCAAACCAACCGCCCACCAGTTTCGCATCGGCGAGGCCACACTGCCCGATGTGGTGGCCATGGACCTGGGCAGCCTGGCGGCTTGGGCCCACACCGCCCTGGAGAAGATGGACAAGCGGCAGGCCGCCATCGCCGCGGAGCCGCTCAAAGAGATCGCGGGGCGGCTGGGCTTCCTGCTCGACATGGGGCTGGAGTACCTGACCCTGGACCGGCCGGCGCGGTCGCTGAGTGGCGGAGAGGCCCAACGCATTCGGCTCGCCACCCAAATCGGATCCAAGCTCACCGGCGTGCTGTACATCTTGGACGAGCCGAGCATCGGCCTGCACCAGCGGGACAACCAGCGCTTGATCGACAGCCTGAAGACGCTGCGCGATGTGGGCAATACGGTCATCGTGGTAGAACACGATGAGGACATGATGCGCCAGGCCGACCACCTCATCGACATCGGTCCCGGCGCCGGCAAACACGGCGGAAAAGTGGTGGCCGAGGGGCCGCCCAGCGCCCACCTCGCGGCAGGCAGCGTGACGGCGGAGTTCATCGATGGCCGGCGACAGATCAGCATTCCAAAGAAGCGCCGCAAGGGCAACAGAAAGAAACTCGCGCTGACCGGCGCCTCTGGACACAACCTCAAATCAGTGGATTTGAAATTGCCGCTGGGCGTATTGATCTGCGTGTCGGGCGTGAGCGGCAGCGGAAAGAGCAGCCTCATCAACCAGACCCTGCACCCCGCCCTGCACAACCACTATTACGAGGAGACCAAGCGTCCCCTCCCCTTCAACAAGATCAACGGCCTGCAGCACCTCGACAAGGTGATCGCCATCGACCAGAGCCCCATCGGCCGCACCCCCCGCTCCAATCCCGCGACCTACACGGGGGTATTCAATGAGATCCGCAACCTGTTCACGCAGCTGCCCGAGGCCAAAATTCGCGGCTACAAGCCGGGCCGCTTCTCCTTCAATGTGGCGGGTGGGCGCTGCGAAACCTGCAAGGGGGCCGGGCTGCGGACCATAGAGATGAACTTCCTGCCCGATGTGCACGTGCCGTGCGAGGACTGCGGCGGAAAGCGCTACAACCGGGAGACCGTAGAGGTCCGCTACCGGGGAAAGTCCATCGCGGACATTTTGGGCATGACGGTCGAAGAGGCCTTGGTCTTTTTTGAGGCCTATCCCAAGATCAAGCGCGTGTGCGCCACCCTGCGCGATGTGGGGCTGGGCTACATCACCTTGGGACAGCCCTCGACCACCCTGTCCGGCGGGGAGGCCCAGCGCGTAAAGCTGGCCACGGAATTGGCCAGAAAAGACACGGGCAACACCTTCTACATCTTGGATGAACCCACGACGGGCCTGCATTTCCAGGACGTTCAGATGCTCTTGGATGTGCTGCACCGCCTGGTGGACCAAGGCAACACCGTGCTGGTGATCGAGCACCAGCTCGACGTCATTTGCAATGCGGACTACGTGGTGGATATCGGGCCCGAAGGTGGCCACGCCGGAGGCACCATTGTCTGCGAGGGCACACCCGAATTTGTGGCCGCCGAAGGCAAAGGCGCCACCGCCCCCCACATCAAAGCGGTCCTCGAACTGCGGAAGTCTGTATAATATTCCGTATCTTGATAGGTCATGGTCAGAAAATCGCACCTGGACCCGCGGAGCTGGAATGATATCAAAGCGCATGACAGCTGGTCCATCTTTAAAATCATGTCTGAATTCGTTGAAGGCTTTGCTGGCCTTCAGCGCGTAGGACCTTGCATCAGCATTTTCGGGTCCGCCCGGAAGGACCCTGATGATCCCGATTACAAGCTGGCCACCGAGGTGGGCCGAAAGCTCGTAGAGAGCGGATACGGCGTCATTACAGGCGGCGGACCGGGCATCATGGAAGCCGGAAACAAGGGCGCACACGAGGCGGAAGGCGTGTCGGTGGGACTCAACATGAGGCTTCCCCACGAGCAGCACCACAACCCCTACATCAGCCCCGAAACGAGCCTGGAATTCGACTACTTCTTTGTCCGAAAGGTCATGTTTATGAAGTACAGCCAGGGATACATCGTCTTGCCGGGAGGATTCGGTACGTTGGACGAGCTGTTTGAGGCCATGACCCTCATCCAGACCGGAAAATCCAAGCGTTTCCCCATCGTTTTGGTGCGTTCGGAGTTTTGGAACGGGTTGATGGATTGGATCCACGAGACCTTGCTCAGGAACAATGCGACGATCAGTGCAGAAGACCTCGATTTGATCAAAGTGGTGGACACCGCCGATGAAGCTGTGGCCATCATCGACAAGTTCTACGAGGACTTCCTGCTCAAGCCCAACTTCTAAGGCAACCACCCCACCGCCAGATGGGTTGGTTACACATGCCCCTCTCCTTTCCGCGACACGCATCCTGTGGCCTGGTGCTGGCTTTGGCCATCGCCTTGGCGGGGTGCGAAGGCGCCACCTATGTGCGGCATGACATCGAAAATGCCACGGGCGACACCTTGCCCGTGCGGGCGGTCTTCACGGGACTGAATGCCGATACTGTGGTGCTCTTGATGGCACCCGGTGAGACCTACCGCCACTACACCGTGGACAAGCTGGGCAAGTGCCATGAATGCGGAGACTACGCCTCTGCTGTGCATTGGCTGGATACCTTGGACGTGGCGCCGCGGTCATGGGCGGACTACCCCGACAGCAATGGCCAATGGCATTCCAGCATGCGGGAAGGGCGCAGCTGGATTGAATTTGAGCACAGCGTGCGGCTCACCATCAACATGCTGGACGAATAACTGCTGAAAACTGCAGGGTGCCAACGGGGGGTTGGGGCGCCGTTGGATGCAGTTTTGCACCAGCGTTAAACACCCTACCCATATGAACCGTTTCACCCTTTCCCTGGCCGCATTGCTGCTTCCCGCAGTGTGCATGGCCCAACTGCCGTATACCGTCACCGTGCTCAGCCAGCCTTATGCGCCTTTGGAAGAAGCCACAGCGCTTTCGCCAGAGCAATACGACGATGACCAAGGCTGGGACGACCCTTCGTTTTCGGCTCCCCTTGGATTTGACTTCTCCTTTTCAGGATATGTCGTAGACGCCATGGACCAGGTCGGATTGGGCGCGCTGATGATGGGCACCACCATCGGAGGCGACATCCTGCTGCACGGGGTGATGCCCACCAACTATGACCTTGCCGATCGCGCCATCAACGGAGGCGACCCCTCCATCATCCGTTGGCAGACCGAAGGCGTGCCCGGAGAGCAGGTGTTTACGATCGAGTGGGCCAATGCCGGGATGTACGACGAGGTGTTCGATTCCAGCGGCTCGTCCTTGAGCTACGTCAACCTGCAGGTGCGCTTGTTCGAAGCGGACAACAGCATAGAGTACCACTATGGCCCCTCCGACATCGCTGCGGAGATCACCAATTTCGAACCCCAGATTTCCGGTCTGCTGCTGGAGCTGGACCTCTTCTCCTACAGCGGGACCGTCTTGGCCCTGGGCGGAGACCCCCTGGACCCCGATTTGGAGCAACTCGCAAACGTCGACAATTGGTATTACGGTCCCTACATGAACTCTTACCCTGCAGACGGCACGGTTTACCGGTTTGGCCCCACCGGTGTCAACTTGGACTTGGACGAGGCCGCATCGGCTGCATTTACGGTATCGCCCAACCCCACCGCCGATTACCTCAACGTCCAGTTCTCCGGAGCGCGCGAGTGGAAGGTGATGGACACCGCCGGACGCACCATTTTGGCGGGCCAAGGCCAAGACGGCGTGCGCGTGGACATGACCGGACTGCAAGCCGGGACCTACCTCGTGGCCCTGGCGGGAGCGCCCATTCAAAAGGTCGTGAGACAGTAATTCCTGACATCCTGACATTGGAACCGCCGGCCTGCTGACAGGTCGGCGGTTTTTTTTGTGCCAGCGGGGGGCGGCACACTTCTTGGAGATGGCGTCTCACCTATTGATTCAACATGCA